>NZ_JBEZWH010000011.1:0-195730 GCF_040703975.1 Spirillospora sp. NPDC029432 | reverse complement strand
TTGTCGATGTCGCGCAGCAGCTCCATCGCCAGGGGCGCCATGCGGCACTCGGTGTAACGCATGGCCGCCGCGGGGTCGTTGCCGCGCGCCCTACGCCCCGGTCGTGGGGTGGCACCCACGGTGAATCTAGGGCGGTCACGCGCGGTAAGGAACTTGCCGTTACGTGAGTATGTTCGAGCGTTCGGGTGCCGACTTTCTATCCGCGGACGAGATCGCGGATGGCGCGCAGGGTGGGCTCGTCCTTGACACCGGCGATCAGGAGGGTGGTCACCGGGCTGTCGCGCCAGAGCTGGAGGCGCTCCTTGATGCGGCCGATCGGGCCGAGCAGGGAGATGGAGTCGGCGAGCTCGTCGGGGACGGCGGCGATGGCCTCGGCGCGGCGGCCGGACAGGAAGAGCTCCTGGACGCGGGCGGCCTGCTCGGCGTACCCGAGGCGGCCGATCAGGTCGAGGTGGAAGTTGCGGTCCTTGGCGCCCATCCCGCCGATGTAGAAGGCGAGGGGGATCTTGGCGAACTCCAGCGCGGACGCGACGTCGTCGGTGACGATCGCCGTGACGGTGGCGGCGATCTCGAAGTCGTCCGGGCGGCCGGCCAGGGACGCGCCGAAGAGCGGCTCGATCTGGGTCGGGTCGACGAACAGCGGGAGCCAGCCCTGGGTGAGCTCGGCGGCCAGCGCGATGTTCTTGGGGCCCTCGGCGCCCAGGTAGACCGGGATCTCCGGGCGGACCGGGTGGACGATCGACTTCAGCGGCTTGCCCAGTCCCGCGCCGCCCGGGTACGGCAGCGGGTAGTGCGGGCCGTCGCTGGTCACGGGCTCCTCGCGGCGCCAGACCTTGCGGACGATGTCGAGGTACTCGCGGGTACGGGCGAGCGGCTTCGGGAACGGCTGCCCGTACCAGCCCTCGACCACCTGGGGCCCGGACGCGCCCAGGCCGAGGATCACCCGGCCGCCGGACAGGGCGTCGAGGGTGAGGGCGTGCATCGCGGTCGCGGCGGGGGTGCGGGCCGACATCTGCACCACGGCGGTGCCCAGCTTGATCCGGGAGGTGCGGGCGGCGTACCAGGTCAGCGGCGTGAACGCGTCGGAGCCGTAGGCCTCGGCGGTGAACACGCAGTCGTAGCCCAGGCGTTCGGCGGCCAGTACGGTCTCGGTCTGGTCCTCCGGGTCGCGCTGCCAGTAGCCGGTGTTGATGCCGAGCTTCAGTTCCGAGGTCATGGCGCCGATAGTAGAACACGTTCTACTTTCGGCGGAAGGGCGGGAACGGCGGGAAGGGCGGGAACGGGCGAGGGGCCGCGGCGGATCGCCGCGGCCCCTCGGATTGCTTCCTCGCTCAGACGGTCCTGATGCCCTCCAGCAGGGCCCGCCACTGGTCCGGCGTGAAGCGCAGGGCCGGGCCGGACGGGTCCTTGGAGTCGCGGACCGCGCGCCGGCCGCCGGCGAGCGCCGCGACTTCGACGCACTGGTTGCCGCTGCCGCTGTAGGACGACTTGCGCCAGCGGGCCCGGGTGAGGTCGCGATCGGGGTGGTTCACTTGCTGCTCCTTGCTGCCTCGGCGATGAGGTGCGCGGAATCCTCGGGGGGAAGGGCGGCCGCCGCGACGCGGTCGAAGCGGTCTCCATGTGTTGCTATTGCCTCGGCGCTTTCGAGATAAACGTCGCCCATGGTGCCCTCTACGTAGGCGATATCGGGGTCCGCGGGGTTCGGGAACGAAAGTATCGTGAAACGTCCGTCAAGTCCGGCATGTGCTCCCGTGTCGTACGGGAGGACCTGGATCTCGATCCGCGGCCGGGCGGCGAACTCCAGCAGCGCTTCCAGCTGGGCCCGCATGACCGCCGCGCCGCCGATCGGGCGGCGCAGCACGCACTCGTCGAAGACCAGGTGCAGCCGCGGCGCCTCGTCCCGGTCCAGCAGCTTCTGCCGGGCCTTGCGGGCGTCGATCCGGCGCTCGATCTCGGTGGGGCCGGGCAGCATCCGGCCCGCCGTGATGACCGCGCGGGCGTACTCCTCGGTCTGGAGCAGCCCGTGGATCAGCTGGGTGTCCCAGGCCCGGATCCGCGACGCCTCGTCCTCCAGCGCCACGTAGCTGCCGGTGAAGACGTCCGCGTAGGCCGTCCACCAGCCGCGCTGGCCCGCCTCGCGGGCCAGGTTGATGAGGGCGTCCCGCTCGGGGCTGGGGACGCCGTAGAGGTCGAGAAGGTCGGCGATGTCGCCGGGCTTGGGACGGGTCTGCCCCGTCTCCAGCCGGGAAACGGTGGCCCGCGACCAGTCCAGCCGGTCCGCCACCTCCTGCAGGGTGAGCCCCTGCGTTTCTCGCAGCCTGCGCAGCTCGCGGGCCAGCCGGCGGCCGCGCACGGTGGGGCGATAGGTCATGGGCCGAGAGTCTCTCTATTCGGTCGGTTCCGTTCAAGGCATACGAGCAAGCCGGTAACGGCAATCTCGCGAAGCGTGTTGCGGAACTGAGAATCTCACGCGAGGCTGTGCTCATGTGACCGAACGGCAACACCCAGTGACCGTGCGGTTCACCACCGCGCACCACGGAACTACACGGGAGGATCCCGTGACGACCTCGCCAGAGACGGCCGGCCTCGCCGGTCACGCCCCGTACCCGCCGGCCTCCCTCGGTGAAGCCGTACCCCTGCCGGCCGCCCCCGTCCCCGCCGCACCGCCGTCCGGTGGCCTGACCTGGACGCTTCCGGCGGGCCCGGCCTGCGCCGGCCACGCCCGGTCCGCGCTGGCCGCGGCGCTGGCCGAGGCGGGCGTGCCGCGCGCCGCCGTCGCCGACGCGCAGCTGATGGTCAGCGAGCTGGCCACCAACGCCCACCAGCACGCCCCCGACCACGGCCCGCACGAGCTGTGGCTGTACGCGGGACCGCCCGGCGAGCTGCGGTGCGCGGTGTTCGACCGGCACGCCGCCGCGCGGCTGCCCGTCTACTCCTGGACGTCCGGCGACTACGGCCGCGGGCTCAGCATCGTCCGCGAGCTGTCGGACGGCCGCTGGGGCATGCTGCGCACGCACTCGCGCCGCACCCCCCGGGTCCCGGGCAAGGCGGTCTGGTTCGCGGTGCCCGGCGAGGCCCGGCCGCCGGAACGGCCGGGCTGACCGTCAGGCGCCCGCCCCAGCGGCGGCCGCCGCGTCGCCGGTCCCCGCTCCCGCTCCCGCTCCGGCGGCGGCCGTCCGGGCGTCCTCCACGGCGGGGGCGATGTCGGTCAGCAGCGCCAGCAGCGAGCGGGACAGCAGCGTGTGCACCTGCCCGCGGTCGAGGGTGCCCTCCTGGAGCCACTGGCGGGTGGCCGCCTCCGCCAGCCCGGAGTACGTGCGCAGCACGGCCCGCAGCGTGCCGGTCGGCTCCATCCGCAGCACGGTGAGCATGTGCTCGACCGTCAGGTCGCGGAACCGGTTGACGATGTGCAGCAGCTGCGGGTCGCGCCCGAAGCCCTCGGCGTCCACCGCGGCGAACCAGGTCGTCGCGTTGCCCTCGGCGGCCTCCAGGAAGAGCCGGACGCACAGGTCGGCGGCCTCCTCCAGCGACCGGTTCTCGTCCGGCGGCGGCGCCGCCATCGCGGCCGCGCCGGACAGGTCGCGGACGACCTCCAGGAACAGCTCGCGCTTGGTGCCGAAGTAGTAGTGCAGGAGCCCGCGCCGTACCCCGGCCTCCGCCGCGATCGCGGACGTGGAGACCTCGGCGTACGGCAGCTCGGTGAACATCCGCCGCGCGACGCCGAGGATCTGGTCGCGCCGCTCGTCCGGGGACAGCCGCTGGTAGCGGCGGGAATCCGGGGTGCGGGAGGGTGACTGGGCCACCCGCACAGCCTATGCGGCGCCGTGACCGGCGGGCCCTTACCCGGTGGAGGCCGCGGCGCCGTCACCTGGGCGCGACTTGGGCCGGTCCAGGCGGTATGCCATCCTGTGCAGGCGACGGAAGCGGAGGAACCCGGTGCGAATCCGGGGCTGTCCCGCAACTGTGACCATGGGGAGCTCCCCCTCGAACGCGGCCACGGCGTCCCGCCAGGGACGCTGGAAGGCCGAGGGGGAGCGGCGATCCGGGAGCCAGGAGACTCCGGCCGTCGTGGCGGGCGCCCCGGTGCCCGCGAACAACCGCCACGGGCGTGGACACCCGAGGGAAGGACGATGAGGCATGCCCTGTCTGATGGGCCGATGAGCCGTGCGCGCGCCGCCGCGGCGCGCTACCCCTTTTCCGCCGTCGTCGGGATGGACGACCTCAAACTGGCGCTGCTGATCAACGCGGTGTCGCCGGGCGTGGGCGGCGTGCTGGTCCGCGGCGAGAAGGGCACCGCGAAGTCGACGATCGTCCGCGCGCTGGCCGATCTGCTGCCGTCGACGCGGGTGGTGGCGGGCTGCCGGTTCGCCTGCGACCCGCGCGACCCCGATCCCGGCTGCCCCGACGGCCCGCACCCGGTGGACGACGCCGAGGACGGCGACGAGGACTCCGCCGGGCGGGCCGAGCCGGTCGAGCGGCCGGGGACCGAGGAGCGGCCGGCGCGGCTGGTCGAGCTCCCCGTCGGCGCCTCCGAGGACCGCCTCACCGGCTCCCTCGACATCGAGCGCGCGCTGACCGAGGGCGTGAAGGCGTACGAGCCGGGCCTGCTCGCCGCCGCGCACCGCGGCGTCCTGTACGTCGACGAGGTCAACCTGCTGCACGACCACCTGGTGGACCTGCTGCTGGACGCGGCGGCGATGGGCGAGTCGTACGTCGAGCGCGAGGGCGTGTCGGTCCGGCACGCCGCGCGCTTCCTGCTGGTCGGCACGATGAACCCGGAGGAGGGCGAGCTGCGGCCGCAGCTGCTCGACCGGTTCGGGCTCACGGTCGAGGTGGCGGCCACCCGCGATCCGGCCGAGCGGGCGGAGGTCGTCCGGCGCCGGCTGGACTTCGAGGAGGACCCGGTGCGGTTCGCGTCCGGGTGGGCGCTGGCCGAGGCGGAGCTGGCCGCCCGGATCGCCGCCGCCCAGTCCCGGCTGCCGCGGGTGGAGCTGACCGACGCCGCGCTCCGCCAGATCACCGCGGTGTGCGCCGCGTTCGAGGTGGACGGGCTGCGCGCCGACCTGGTGACGGCGCGCGCCGCGATCGCGCTGGCGGCCTGGCACCGGCGGACCGTGGTGACCGCCGAGGACGTGCGGACGGCGGCGCGGCTGGCGCTGCCGCACCGGCGCCGCCGCGACCCGTTCGACGCGCCCGGCCTGGACGAGGAGCGGCTCGACGAGATCCTGGACGAGCACGCCGCCCCCGAACACGACCGGCCCGAGCCCGAACCGCGGCCCGAGCCGGAGCCCGAACCGCGGCCGGAGCCGCCGCACGACGACGAAAGCGGCGGCGACGAGGGGCCGCCCGAGGACGACGGCCCGGACGACGACGGCGGCGGCGGTCCCGGCGGTGGCGGCCGGCCGGACGGGCAGCCGGGCGGCGGCGCGCTGAGCGTGCTGGACGCCCTGCTCAGCGGCCGTCCCGTGACCGAGTCCGACGGCGAGCGCCCCGCCGACGAGCGGCACGCCCCCGCGCCCGGCGAGAACGGCCGCCCGGACGAGAGCGAGCCCGCCCCCGCCGACGCCGCGTTCCGGCCCCGGCTGTTCACGGTGCCGGGGACCGGTGCGGGCGCGCCCGGCCGCCGCTCCAAGGCCCGCAGCCCGTACGGCCGCGTGTCCGGCGCCCGCCCCGGCGCGCGCGGCCTGCACCTGGCCGCCACGCTGCGCGCCGCCGCCCCGCACCAGCACGCGCGCGGCCGTACCGGCACGGGCGTGATCGTCGCGCCGCCGGACCTGCGCGAGGCGGTACGGGACGGCCGCGAGGGCAACCTGGTGCTGTTCGTCGTCGACGCCAGCGGCTCGATGGCGGCGCGGCGGCGGATGCGCGCGGTCAAGGGCGCGGTGCGCAGCCTCCTCCTGGACGCCTACCAGCGCCGCGACAAGGTCGGCCTGATCACGTTCCGCGGTACCGGCGCCGAGGTGGCGCTGCCGCCGACCTCGTCGGTGGAGGCCGGGGCGCGGCGGCTGGAGCGGCTGCCCACCGGGGGCCGCACCCCGCTGGCGGCCGGGCTGCTGCGCGCCGCCGAGACGCTGCGAGTGGAGAGGATGCGCGATCCGGCCCGCCGCCCGCTGCTGGTCGTGGTCACCGACGGCCGCGCCACTCACGGCCCCGACCCGGCGGCAGCGGCGGCGGCCCTGTCCGGGGTGGCGGCGGTGGTCGTCGACTGCGAGTCCGGCCCCGTACGGCTCGGGCTGGCGGCCGAACTGGGCGTGCGGCTCGGCGCCGAGACCGTCCGGCTGGAGGACCTCGGCGCCGACGGGCTGGCCGGGGTCGTCCGGTCCTCCAGGAAGGTGGCGTAGGGGATGCCGCAAGGGAAGCCGGAGTACGTTCCCGAGGACGGGCTCACGACCAGGCAGCGCCGGAACCGGCCGCTGGTCATCGTCCACACGGGCGCGGGCAAGGGGAAGTCGACCGCCGCGTTCGGGCTGGCGCTGCGCGCCTGGAACCAGGGCTGGCCGGTCGGGGTGTTCCAGTTCGTGAAGTCGGCCAAGTGGCGGATCGGGGAGGAGCACGCGCTGCGCGTGCTCGGCGAGAGCGCCGAGGGCGGCGCGGTGACCTGGCACAAGATGGGCGAGGGCTGGTCGTGGATCCAGCGCCCGGGCACCGAGGCCGACCATGAGGCCGACGCCCGCGAGGGCTGGGAGCAGATCAAGCGGGACCTGGCCGCCGAGACGTACCGCTTCTACGTCCTGGACGAGTTCACGTACCCGATGAAGTGGGGCTGGATCGACGTCGAGGACGTGATCGCGGCCCTGCGCGACCGGCCCGGCGCCCAGCATGTCGTGATCACCGGCCGGGACGCCGATCCGCGGCTGGTGGAGTTCGCCGACCTGGTCACGGAGATGGGCAAGGTCAGGCATCCGATGGACCGGGGCCAGAAGGGCCAGAAGGGCATCGAGTGGTGATCTCGGCATGGTGATCTCGGAATGGTGACCTCGATGCCGAGACTGGTGATCGCGGCGCCCGCCTCGGGCAGCGGCAAGACGACCGTGGCCACCGGCCTGATGGCGGCGTTCGCGGCGCGCGGGACGGCCGTGTCGCCGCACAAGGTCGGGCCCGACTACATCGACCCCGGCTACCACGCGCTGGCGACGGGCCGCCCCGGACGCAACCTCGACCCGTGGCTGACCTCGGAGGAGCTGGTCGTCCCGCTGCTGCTGCACGGCGCGGCGGGCGCCCGCCTCGCGGTCGTCGAGGGCGTGATGGGCCTGTACGACGGCGCCGCCGAGCAGGGCGGGTTCGCGTCCACGGCGCACGTCGCGGGGCTGCTGGACGCACCGGTTGTGCTGGTCGTCGACGCGGCGGCGGCCGGGCGCTCGGTGGCGGCGACCGTGCACGGATTCCGGACGTACGGCGACATCCGCCTCGGCGGGGTGATCCTCAACCGGATCGGGTCGGACGGCCACGAGCGCATGTGCCGGGAGGCCGTCGAGGAGCTGGGCGTGCCGGTCCTGGGCGCGCTGCGCCGCCGCGACGACGTGGCGAAGCCGTCCCGGCACCTCGGGCTGGTCCCGGCCGCCGAGCGCGGCGCCGAGGCGGTCGCGACCGTCGAGCGCCTCGGGGCGCTGGTCGCGGAGTCCTGCGACCTGGACGCCGTGATGGCGGTCGCCCGTACCGCGCCCGACCTGCGCGAGGAGCCCTGGGACCCGCGCGGGCAGGTCGCCGCCGCCGGCGGGCCGCCGCCGCGGATCGCGGTCGCGGGCGGGCCGGCGTTCACGTTCGGGTACGCCGAGAACGAGGAGCTGCTGGCCGCGGCCGGCGCCGAGGTCGTCCGGTTCGACCCGCTGCGCGACGAGCGCCTGCCGGAGGGGACGCGCGGCGTCGTCATCGGCGGCGGCTTCCCCGAGATGTACGCGCCGGACCTGTCGGCGAACGCGCCGCTGCGCCGCGACGTCGCCGCGTTCGCGAACGCGGGCGGCGCCGTGTACGCCGAGTGCGCGGGCCTGCTGTACCTGGCGCGCGAGCTGGACGGCCAGCCGATGTGCGGAGTGCTCGACGAGGTGACCGCGACGATGGCGCCGCGCCTGACGCTCGGCTACCGGTCGGCGGTCGCGGTCTCCGATTCGGTCGTGGCCCGCGCGGGCGAGCGCGTCCGCGGGCACGAGTTCCACCGTACGGTGACCGATCCGGCGCACGGCGGCACCGCGGCGTGGCAGTGGACGACCGCCGGGCCCGAGGGTTTCGTGCGGGGCCGTTGCGTCGCCTCGTACCTCCACCTTCACTGGGCGGGGGAGCCCGCGTTCGCGGAGCGGATGATCCTGGAGGCGGCCGCATGACCACCTTCGACCAGCGGCTGGAGCTGGCCGGCGAGCGGGTGGCGCTGCGCCCGTTCCGGCCGGACGACGCCGGCGTGCTCGGCGCGGCGATGGCGGCCGGGGAGGAGTTCCTGCCGCCGATCGTGCCGCCGCCCGGCGAGGCCCTCGACTGGTGGCTGCGCACGGGCGTCCACGACATCCCCCGGTCCGGGATGGGCCTGCACGCGGTGGTGGAGGACCGCGCGACCGGCGAGCTGAGCGGCGCGATCGGGATCTTCCGGGTCGACTGGCCTGCGCGGGCCGCCGAGGCCGGGTACGGCGTCCGCCCCGGCGCCCGGGGCCGCGGCCTCGCGACCGACGCGCTGCGGACGCTCGCGGCGTGGGCGCTGCGCGAGGGCGGCCTCAACCGGCTGGAGCTGCGGATCGACGTCGCCAACCGCGCGTCGGTCCGGGTCGCGGAGAAGGCCGGGTTCCGGCGCGAGGGCGTGCTGCGCGCTGCGGGAGGCGGCGGGGTGGACCAGCACGTGTTCAGCCTGCTGTCCGCGGAGCTGGAGCGCCCCGGGCGGGCTGGCCCGCCGCGGCTGGTCGGGATCGGCGTCGGGCCGGGCGATCCGGAGCTGGTGACCGTCCGGGGCGTCCGGATCCTCCAGGAGGCGGACGTCGTCCTGGTGCCGGTCATGGCGCCGGACGAGGAGGGCCGCGCCGAGTCGGTCGTCCGCGCGTACACCGCCAAGGCCGAGCGCGTCGTGTTCGCGCTCAACGACCGCGGCGGCGTCACGCCCCGCCGCGCCGCCGCGTGGGACGCCGCCGCCGAGCGCGTCGTCCGCGCCTTCGACGAGGGCGCCGCGACGGTGGCGTTCGCCACGATCGGCGACCCGAACGTCTACTCGACCTTCACCTACCTGGCGCAGACCGTGCGGGAGCTGCGCCCGGAGACCGAGATCGTCACCGTGCCCGGCATCACCGCGATGCAGGACCTGGCCGCCCGCTCCGGGACCGTGCTCGCCGAGGGCACCGAGTCGATCGGGCTGGTCCCGCTGGCCGGCGGAGCCGATCCGATGGCGGCGTTCCGGGCGGCGCTGGAGACCGGCGACACCGTCGTGGCGTACAAGTTCGGCGCGGTCGCCGCCGAGGTGATCGAGGCGCTCAAGGAGGCCGGACGGCTCGACGGCGCCCGGTACGGGACGCGGCTCGGCCTGCCCGGCGAGGAGATCCGGCCCGCCCGGGAGCTGAGCGGGCCCGTCCCGTACCTGTCCACGCTGATCGTGCCGGGGCACCGCCGTACGGCGCGGGGAGGAAGGCTCTGATGGGCACCGCAGGCAAGGGGAAGGTCCTGTTCGTCGGCGCCGGGCCGGGCGCGGCCGACCTGCTGACGTTCCGCGCGGCCCGCGCGATCGGCGCGGCCGACGTGGTGATCTGGGCGGCGAGCCTGGTCCACCCGGACGTGCTGGAGCACGCCCGCGCGGACGCGGAGATCGTCGATTCGGCGCGGCTGCCGATGGAGGGCGTCCTCCCGTACTACGAGCGCGCCCTCGCCGAGGGGCTGACGATCGCCCGCATCCACTCCGGCGACCCCGCCCTGTGGGGCGCGCTGCAGGAGCAGCTCGACCGGTGCAAGGAGATGGGCCTGGAGACCGAGGTGATCCCGGGCGTCTCCAGCTTCAGCGCGGTCGCGGCGGTGGTCGAGCGCGAGCTGACGATCCCGGAGGTGGCGCAGTCGGTCGTCCTCACCCGGCTGGGCGGCGGCAAGACGCCGATGCCGCCGGGGGAGGAGGTGCGGGAGTTCGCGCGGCACGGGACGACGATGGCGCTGTTCCTGTCGGCGGCGCGTTCCGGGCAGCTCCAGGACGAGCTGCTGGAAGGGGGCTACCCCGCCGACACCCCCTGCGTGGTGGCCTACCAGGCGACCTGGCCGGACGAGCTGGTCGTGCGGTGCACGCTCGGCGAGCTGTCGGCGACGGTCAAGGCGCACAAGCTGTGGAAGCACACGCTCGTACTGGTGGGCCCCGCCCTGGCGGCGGGCGGCACCCGTTCGCACCTGTACCACCCGGGCCACTTCCACGGCCACCGGCGTGCCGAGCCCGCCGCGCGCCGCCGCCTTCGGGAGGCTCATCGCCCATGAGCGAAGACACGCGGGTGCTCTACAGAGGCGAGCCGCTGCGGCGCGCCGCAGTGAAGATGATGCCCAAGCTGGCCGAGGACCGCTTCGTCCAGGCCGTCGACATCGAGGAGGCGGCGCGCGAGGCGGCCGCCGACGGGATCGGGCAGCTGATCCTGTTCGCCGAGCCGGGCACCCTGGACGACGCGGGGCTGGACCTGCCGCTCGCCGAGATCACCACGGAGATGGGCGGCACGGGCGACCTGGCCGCCGAGGTGACCGAGGGCGGGACGGTCCGGGCCGCGTACGGGACCTGGCACGCGGCCGCGACGCTGCACGAGGTGCGGCCCGACTCGCCGTACCCGCGGGACCTCGTGGGCCGCTGCGGCCGCGAGCTGTGCCGGAGGGTCGCCGACCGCCTGGAGGAGATCGCGGGCGGCGCGGTCGCCGTCCAGGTCGTGCTGCTGGCGCCGGCCGCCGGGCGGATGGTCGGCATGTACGGGCGGCTGCGCCGATGAACACCCATCTGCTGACCGTGCTCGGCCACGACGGGTCGCCGCTCTCCGCCGAGGCCCGCGAGCTGCTGGGGCGCGCCGCGCTGGTGGTCGGCGGGGCGCGCCATCTGGCGGCCGTCCCGATCCCGGCGTCGGCCCGTACGGTCGTCATGGGCGAGCTCCGGACGGCCCTGGACGCGATCGACGCCGACCTGGAGAAGGACCGGAACGTCGTGGTCGTCGCCAGCGGCGATCCGGGTTTCTTCGGGATCGTCCGGGCGCTGCGCGAGCGCGGCCACCGGCCGCGGGTGCTGCCCGCGCTGTCTTCGGTGGCGCAGGCGTTCGCGCGGGCCGGGCTGCCCTGGGACGACGCGCTGGTGGTGTCGGCGCACGGCCGCGAGCTGCGCCGGGCCGTCAACGCCTGCCGCGCGCACCCCAAGGTCGCCGTGCTGACCGCGCCCGGGGCGGGCCCGGCGGCGCTGGCGCGCGAGCTGTTCCCCCAGACGCCGCGCACGTTCGTGGTCTGCGAGAACCTCGGCGGCCCGGACGAGCGGGTCGTGCACGTGCGTCCCGCCGAGGCGAGCACCCGGCCCTGGCGCGACCCGAACGTCGTGCTCGTCCTCGATCCGCGCCGCCAGACGGGCGAGCGCGGCTGGGTCGCCGGGGCGCGGCCGGGCCCGTCCGGCTGGGCGCTGCCGGACGCCGCGTTCGGGCCGGGCCCGCTCGGGACGTTCGCCGAGGTCAGGGCGCTGGTGCTGGCGAGGCTCGGCCCGTCCGTCGGGGACATGGTCTGGGACGTGGGCGCGGGCGCCGGCGAGGTCGCGATCGAGTGCGCCCGCTTCGGCGCCGCCGCCGTGGCCGTCGAGCGGGACCTGGCGTCCTGCGAGCGCATCCGCGGCAACGTCCGCGCGCACCGCGTCAAGGTCGCGGTCTCGCGCGGCACGGCCCCGGCCGTCCTCGACCACCTGCCCGAGCCCGACGCCGTCTTCGTCGGCGGCGGCGGGCCGGAGGTGGCGCGGGCGTGCGCGGCGCGGGCGCTGCGGGGTGTCGTGGCCGTGCTCCGGGAGTCCGGCCGCGTCCGGGCCGCCGAGGCCGCACTGAAGAAGGAGTCGCTGGTCACGGGGGTCGTCCGGCTGGACGCGGCCCCGTTCGGCGCGAACGAAAGCGAGCCGGTCTTCGTTGTGTGGGGAGAGCGGAACGCCGCGACCCCCGGCGGCGGCCGGACCGGGCCGTCCGGCAGGACCGTCGTGACGATCAGGCAGAGGCCGTCCGGTGAGGGGAGCGTGTTGTGATCGGGGTCGTCGCGGCCACCGCGGGCGGGCGCGGCGCGGCCGCCGCGCTGGCCGCCGCGTGGCCGGGGGAGGTCCGCGAGTTCACCGGGCTGAAGGCGGGCGAGGCGCTCCGCGAGGCGTGGGAGGCGTGCGACGCGATCGTCAGCTTCCTGGCCGTGGGGGCGACCGTCCGGGTCCTCGCCCCGCTGCTGGAGCACAAGACGAGCGATCCGGCCGTGGTGTGCGTGGACGAGGGCATGCGGTTCGCGGTCGCCGTCCTGGGCGGCCACCACGGCGCCAACCTGCTGGCCCGGCGCCTCACCGGCGTGCTCGGCACCGAGCCGGTGGTCACCACCGCCAGCGACCGGACGAACGCGGCGCCGCTCGACTCGTACGGCGCCGACATCGGCTTCACCGTGCACAATCCGGACCTGCTCGCGCATGTCGGCGCGGCCGTCCTGTCCGGCGAGCCGGTCGCGCTGGAGGGCGCCGGCGACTGGCCGCTGCCCGCGCTGCCGCCGAACGTCCGCCCGGACGCCGAGGACGCCACGACCGGGATCTTCGTCACGGACGGCGCCGAGATCATGTGCATGTGCCACGAGGGCTGGTTCGGCAACCGGCTGGTGTACCGGCCGCCGTCGCTGGTGGTCGGCGTCGGCTCGGCGCGCGGGGTGTCGGCCGAGGAGGTCGGCGGCCTGATCGACTTGGTCCTCGGCGGCGCGGCGGTCGCGCCCGAGTCCGTCCGGGCGCTGGCGACCGTCGATCTCAAGGCGGACGAGGAGGGCATCCTCAAGGCCGCCGAGGAGCGCGGCTGGGAGGTCGTCACGTACCCCGCCGAGGTGCTGGCCGGGGTCGCGGTGCCCAACCCGTCCGACGCGGTCCGGGCCGAGGTCGGCACGCCGAGCGTGGCGGAGGCGGCGGCGCTGCACGCGGCGCGCTCGTTCGGCCGCAGTGCCGAGCTGATCGCCGAGAAGCACAAGTCGGCGAACGCCACGGCGGCGGTCGCCCGGCTCCGGCCCCGGGGGCGGCTGAGCATCGTGGGCCTCGGGCCGGGCGCGCGCGACCTGCTCACCCCGCGCGCCGAGGAGGCGCTGCGGCGCGCGTCGGTGGTCGTCGGGCTCGACCAGTACGTCGAGCAGGTGCGCGACCTGCTCCGGCCGGGCACGCGGATCCTGTCCAGCGGCCTCGGCCAGGAGGAGGAGCGGGCCCGTACCGCCGTCGAGGAGGCCGCGGCCGGGCGCGCGGTGGCGCTGATCGGCTCGGGCGACGCGGGCGTGTACGCGATGGCGAGCCCGGCGCTGGAGTTCGCCACGGCGGACATCGACGTGGACGGCGTCCCGGGCATCACGGCCGCCGTCGCCGCGTCCGGCCTGCTGGGCGCGCCGCTCGGGCACGACCACGCCTACATCTCGCTGTCCGACCTGCACACCCCCTGGGAGGTCATCGAGCGGCGGGTGCGCGCCGCCGCCGAGGGGGACTTCACCGTCTGCTTCTACAACCCGCGCAGCCGGGCCCGGGACTGGCAGCTGGGCGCGGCGCTGCGGATCCTGGCGGAGCACCGCCCGGCGGGCACGCCGGTCGGGTTCGTGCGCAACGCGTCCCGCCCGGACGAGACCGCCACGGTGACCACGCTCGCCGAGGTGGATCCGGACAAGGTGGACATGTACACCGTCGTGCTGGTCGGATCGAGCCGCAGCCGTACCGTGGCCGGGCGATTTGTTACTCCTAGGGGGTATCGATGGAGCTTCGAGACGAGCGAGTCGAGCGGGCCGGACGAGCCGGCGGGGGCGAGCCGATGACGGTCCGCCGCCCGCACCCCATCGAGGTGCGCTCGTACGAGATCCTGCGCTCCCGCGTCGACCTGAGCCCGATGCCGCCGCTGTGGCGGGCCGTCACCGAGCGGGTGATCCACGCCAGCGCCGACCTGGAGTACGCCGTCGACATCCAGACCCGCGAGGAGCACCTGGCCCGCGGCCTGGACGCGCTGCGCGCCGGGGCGCCGATCGTCGCCGACGTCGGCATGGTCGCCGCCGGCATCACCGCCCGCGAGCCCGTCTGCCACGTGAACGACCCCGCCGCGGCCCGGATGGCGCGGGCCGCCGGCATCACCCGTTCCGCCGCGGCGGTCCGGCTCTCGTACGCCGAGGTCGGCCCGGGTGCCGTCTGGGTCGTCGGGTGCGCCCCCACCGCGCTGTTCGAGATCATCAACCGCCGGGTGACGCCCGCCCTGGTCATCGGGATGCCGGTGGGCTTCGTCGGCGCCGCCGAATCCAAGGAGGCGCTGCGCGCCAGCGGCCTCCCGCAGCTCAGCAACGTCTCCGAGAAGGGCGGATCCGCCGTCGCCGCGGCGGCCGCCAACGCGTTGCTCTACTACGAACCCGCCGACCACGGGGCCGACTACGAGGGGGACAGGCGATGAACGGCCGTGCGAGACCGGCACTGCTGGTGGCCGGGCACGGAACGCGCGACGCGGACGGGGTCGCCGACTTCGGCCGGTTCATCGAGCGGCTGCGCGGCCGGATGCGGACGACCGTCGCGGGCGGCTTCATCGAGCTGTCCCCGCCGCCCCTCACCGAGGTCGTGACCGGGCTGTACGAGGAGGGCCACCGCCACCTGGCGACCGTCCCGCTCGTACTGGTCGCCGCCGGGCACGGCAAGGGCGACATCCCGGGCGCGATGGCGCGCGAGCTCGTCCGCCATCCCGGCCTGTCGTACACCTACGGCCGCCCGCTCGGCCCGCACCCCGCCCTGCTCGCCCTCCTGGACGAGCGCATGCGGGCCGCGCTCGGCCCGCGGGAGCCGGACGGCGCCACGGCGGTGCTCCTGGTGGGGCGCGGCTCGACCGACCCCGACGCCAACGCCGAGGTGCACAAGGTCGCCCGCCTGTTCTGGGAAGGGCGCGGCGCCGGAGGGGACGGCGGGCTGATGGGCGTGGAACCGGCGTTCGTGTCGCTGGCCCGCCCCAGCGTCCCGGAGGGCCTCGAACGGCTCCGCAGGCTCGGCGCCCGGCGGATCGTCGTGCTCCCGTACTTCCTGTTCCGCGGCGTCCTGCCCGACCGGGTGGCCGAGGAGGCGCGGGCGTACGCGGCCGGTCACCCGGACCTGGACGTCCGCTCCGCCGCGGTGATCGGCGACTGCGACGGCCTCGCCGACGTGGTGGCCGAACGGTACGAGGAGGCCCTCGCCGGCGACATCCGGATGAACTGCGACACCTGCGTCTACCGGATCGCCATGCCGGGCTTCGAGCACCGCGTCGGCGCCCCGCAGACGCCCCACGACCACCCCGACGACCCCACCGGCCACGGGCACGGCCATGGCCACGGACTCGGTCACGGACACGGGCACGCGCATGTCCACTGACCCCGGCGACGGCATCGACCTGAGGCACCACGGCGACGCCGAGGTCGGCGGCGGGCTGGCCGACTTCGCGGTGAACGTCCGCACCGGCACCCCGCCGGAGTGGCTCGCCGCCCGGATCCGCGACTCGCTCGCCGACCTGGCCGCCTACCCCGACCCCGCGCCGGCCCGCCGCGCGGTCGCCCGCCGGCACGGCCGCGCCGCCGCCGAGGTGCTGCTCACCGCGGGCGCCGCCGAGGCGTTCGTGCTGCTGGCCCGGGTGCTGCGGCCGAGGTACGCGGTCGTCGTGCACCCGCAGTTCACCGAGCCCGAGGCCGCCCTGCGCGCCGCCGGGCACGAGGTCGGCCGGGCCGTCCTCGGCGGGGACTTCACGCTCGACCCCGGCGCCGTCCCCGACGACGCCGACCTCGTCGTGATCGGCAACCCGACCAACCCGACGTCGGTCCTGCACCCGGCGTCCGCCGTCGCCGCGCTGGCCCGCCCCGGCCGCACCGTCGTGGTGGACGAGGCGTTCATGGACTGCGTGCCCGGCGAGCCCGAGAGCCTGGCCGGGCGGCTCCCGAACGGCGTGGTCGTCGTCCGCAGCCTCACCAAGACATGGGGCCTGGCCGGGCTCCGCGCCGGCTACGTGCTGGCCGAGCCGCGGCTGATCGCCGCGCTGGCCGAGGCGCAGCCGCTCTGGGCGGTGTCCACCCCCGCGCTCGTGGCGATCGAGGAGTGCTCCGCGCCCGCCGCCGTCGCCGAGGCCGACGCCTGGGCCGCCGCGATGGCCGCCGAACGCGACCGGCTCGCCGCCGAGCTCACCGCGCGCGGGCTCTACATCGTCCCGGAGGCGCGCGCCTCGTTCCTGTGCCTGCGCGTACCGGACGGCCTGGGCATCCGCGCCCTGCTGCGCCAGCGCGGGTACGCGGTGCGGCGCGGCGACACCTTCCCCGGGCTCGGGCCCGACTGGCTGCGCGTCGCCGTCCGCGACCGGGCGGCGAACGACGACCTGCTCAAGGTCCTCGGCGACCTGGGGATCTGAGGAATCTGAGGAGGCACCCCGTGAACCCGATCGACGAGACGATCGCGGCCGTCCGGCCCCTGGACGAGGCCGCCATGCGCGACGCCCGCGCCCACCAGGCCCGGCTCACCAAACCGCCCGGCTCCCTGGGCGTGCTGGAGGAGGTGCCGGTACGGATCGCCGGGCTCACCGGCCAGTGCCCGCCGCCGCTGCCCGAGCCCGCCGCCGTCGCGGTCTTCGCCGCCGACCACGGCGTGCACGCCCAGGGCGTCTCCCCGTGGCCGCAGGAGGTCACCGCCCAGATGGTGGCCAACTTCCTCGCCGGCGGCGCGGTCGTGAACGCGTTCGCCGGGCAGGTCGGCGCCACCGTCACGGTCGTGGACGTGGGCGTGGCCGCCGACCTGGACGCGGCCCCCGGCCTGCGCCGACGCAAGATCGCGTACGGGACGGCCGACCTGGCGCGGAGCCCCGCGATGACGGGGGAGCAGGTCAGGGACGCCATGGCCGCCGGCATCGAGACGGCCCGCGACCTGGTGGACGGCGGCGCCCGCTGCCTGCTCACCGGCGACATGGGCATCGCCAACACCACCGCCTCCGCCGCGCTGATCGCCGCGTTCACCGGCCTGCCGGCCGAGCGCGTCACCGGCCGCGGCACCGGCGTCGACGACGCCACCCACGCCCGCAAGGTCGAGGTCGTGCGGACCGCTCTGGAAAGGCACGGCCTGCCGCGGGAGGGCGCGGACCCGTTCGCCGTCCTCGCCGCCGTCGGCGGGCTGGAGCACGCCGCGCTCGCCGGGTTCGTCCTCGCGGCGGCGGCGCTGCGGGTGCCCGTCGTCCTGGACGGCGTGATCGCCGGCGCGGCGGCGCTGGCGGCCGCCGCGATCGCCCCCGACGCCCTCGGCGCCTGCGTGGCGGGGCACCGTTCGGCCGAGCCCGGACACTCCGCTACCGTTGAGTACCTGGGCCTGCGCCCGCTGGTCGACCTGGAGCTGCGGCTCGGCGAGGGCACCGGCGCCCTGCTGGCGTTGCCGCTGGTCCAGGGCGCGGTACGGGTCCTGCACGAGGTCGCCACCTTCGACTCGGCCGGGGTGAGCGAGAAGGGCACGGGCGGAGTCACGACATGATCACGGTATGAGTCACGCTCGGCTATCGACTGCGCGGGAGCCCTCTCCAAGCACGCGCCGACCCGAGTACCTTTGGTCCCCATAGACACGTGTCCGAATATGGCCTCAGCGGACGACCGCACAGCCCCGAACGAGAGAACACCGACGTGCCCCCGTACCTCCTAGGTCTGCGACTCGGCGGACGACGCGTCCTGGTCGTCGGCGGCGGCCGGGTCGCCCAGCGCCGGGTGCCGGCGCTGCTCGCGGCCGGGGCCGACGTCGTGATGGTCGCGCCCGAGATCACGCCGTCGCTGGAGGACCTGGTCAGCACGGACATCGGCACCGTGGAGGTCGCCGCGGGCGGGGAGATCGCCGCGGGCGAGGCGGGCCCGCGCCCGGCCCGCGACCGGGGCGCGGGAGGTCGGCTGACCTGGCTGCGCCGCGCGTACGAGAAGGGCGACTGCCGCGGCGCCTGGCTGGTGCAGGCCGTGACCGGCGACGCCAAGGTCAACGCCGCCGTCGCCGCCGAGGCCGAGGCCGCCCGGATCTGGTGCGTGCGCGCCGACGACGCCGACGCCTCCGCCGCCTGGACGCCCGCCTCCGGCAGCGTGGGGGAGACCACCGTCGGCGTGCTCGCGGGCGGCGACCCGCGCCGCGCCGCCGGCATCCGCGACGCCGTCGTCGACGGCCTGCGCGACGCGACCCTGGAGGCCCGGCACTCCCGGCACAAGCCCGTCGGGGTCGCGCTGGTCGGCGGCGGGCCCGGCGACCCCGGGCTGATCACCGTGCGCGGCCGGCAGCTGCTCGCCCAGGCCGACGTGGTCGTCACCGACCGGCTCGCGCCCCGCGAGCTGCTCGACGAGCTGCCCGCCGACGTCGAGGTCGTCGACGCCGCCAAGATCCCGTACGGGCGTACGGTCACGCAGGACCGGATCAACGACTACCTCGTCGAGCACGTGCGGCAGGGCAGGTTCGTGGTACGGCTCAAGGGCGGCGACCCGTTCGTGTTCGGGCGCGGCGCCGAAGAGGTGCTGCACTGCGCGAAGCACGGCATTCCGGTCACGGTCGTCCCGGGGATCACCAGCGCGGTCGCGGCGCCGTCCGCCGCCGGCATCCCGGTCACCCACCGCGGCGTCACGCAGGAGTTCCACGTGGTCTCGGCCCACGTCGCCCCCGGCGACCCGGCCTCCACCGTCGACTGGCCCGCCCTGGGCCGCGCCCAGGGCACCCTCGTGCTGCTGATGGCGGTGGAACGGATCACCCTCATCGCCGATGCCCTCATGCGCTATGGTCGGTCCCCGGACACGCCGGTCGCCGTGGTCCAGGACGGCACCCTCCCGGGCCAGCGGACGCTGTCGGCCACCCTGGGCACGGTGGCCGGAGAGATGGACGCCGCCGGGGTCCGGCCGCCGGCGATCGTCGTCGTGGGCGACGTGGTGAACGTGGCACGAGAGATCGACACGATTCGAGCGGACATGGGACGGGATCCGTGACACCCCCGGCAGAGCAGAGCGCGGTGGACGACCACGAGGCGGCGGGCCGCGCCGACGAGGCCGCCCAGAACCAGGCCGCCCAGGACCCGGAGGCGCGGGGCGAGGACGCGCCCGGCCGGCGCAAGGGCCGCGGCCCCGCCGCGCCCCCCGCGGCACCCGATGACGCGGGGGGCGTCCAGGTGCGCCAGGGCGAGCTGATCCGCGCCTTGGAGGCGCTGCGCGAGCAGCTCGACGCGTTCGAGTTCCTGCTGGACGTGCCCGGGGTCGAGGAGGCCCGCGAGGCCCGGCTGGAGATCAGGAACCAGCTCGACGACTACGTGCTGCCGCGCATCCAGGCCGCCGGGACCCCCATGCTGGTGGTGCTCGGCGGCTCCACCGGCGCGGGCAAGTCCACGCTGGTCAACACCCTGGTCGGCGCCCGCGTCAGCGCCACCGGCGTGCTCCGGCCCACCACCAGCAGCCCCATCCTGGTGTGCCACCCCGACTACACCGACTGGTTCCTGAACGGGCCGATGCTGCCCGGCATGGGCCGCGTCCGCGGCCCCGCCCCGGACGCCATCGCCGGCGACCAGCTGGTCATCATCGGCAGCGACGCGCTGCCGCCCGGCCTCGCCCTCCTCGACAGCCCCGACTTCGACTCGGTCTTCGAGGACCACTACGAGTTCGCGACCAAGCTGATGGCCGCCGCCGACCTCTGGCTGTGCGTCACCACCGCCGCCCGCTACGCCGACGCCCAGGTCTGGGACATGCTCCGCCGGGCCCGCGAGAACGGCGCCACCATCGGCGTCGTGCTGTCGCGCGTACCGCAGGCCACCGGGCGCTCCGGCCCCGCCGAGGTCGTCGAGCACTTCGGCGAGATGCTCGGCGAGCACGGCGTCGGCGACGCCCGCCGCTTCACCGTCCCCGAGACCAAGGTCGAGGACAGCCGGCTGCCCGAGGAGGCCGTCGAGGAGGTCCGCGACTGGCTCGTCGGCCTCGCCGAGAACGCCGACGACCGCACCATCGTCATCGGCGACACCCTCGCCGGCGTGCTCGACAGCTTCCGCACCCGCGTGCCGGAGCTGGCCAAGCAGGTCGAACTCCAGGTCGAGAAGCGCGCCGAGCTGGCGCAGGAGGTCGAGTCGGCGTACGGCACCGCCCTCGCCGAGCTCGACGAGGCCACCCGCAACGGCTCCCTGCTGCGCGGCGAGGTCCTCGCCCGCTGGCAGGACTTCGCCGGCACCGGCGACCTGCTGCGCTCGCTGCGCGTCCAGCGCGGCCGGCCGGGACGCCGCTCCAACCGCCGGCACCGCAGCCCCGCCCGCGTCCGGGCGCTGAAGGCCGCCCTGCGCAGCGGCCTCGAATCGCTGATCATCTCGTCCGCCGAGCACGGCGCCGAGCAGGCCGTCGCCCGCTGGCGCGAGCACCCGGCCGGCCGGCAGGTCCTCGCCGGGCCCGGCGCCGGCCTCGGCCACGCCTCCCCGGAGCTGTCCCGCCGCGTCACCCGCGCCGTCAGCTCCTGGCAGGACCACGTCCAGGAGCTGATCCGCACCGAGGGCGTCACCAAGCGCTCGGTCGCCAAGCTGGTGTCGTTCGATTCCGAAGCCGTCTCCCTGGTCCTGATGGTCGGGCTGCTCGGGTACGGCACGTCCGACGTCAACGTCGAGGGCGGCACCAGCGCCGTGCCGCAGCGCCTCCTCAAGGCCCTGTTCGGCGCCGAGTCGCTGCGCGGCATGGGCGCCAAGGCCCGCGCCGACCTCCGCTCCCGCATCGGGATGCTGTTCGACGAGGAGTCGATCCGGTACGGGCAGGCCATCGACGCCGCCGGCATCCCCGACGAGACCGTACCCGTCCAGCTCTACCAGGCCACCTACAACCTCGAGGTCGCCCGATGACCACGTCGGCCATCCCCAGAAGCGTCGAGGGCCCCGGCGTGGCCGGCCGCCTCGACGGCCTCGAACGCGTCGTCCGGTCGGGCACCGGCCGGCTCGACGCGGGCCTCCTCGACGAGGCCGGGGTCCTCCTCGACCGCGCCGGCCAGCGCCTCCGGCTGTCCGGCGACCACACCGTCGTCACCCTCGCCGGCGGCACCGGCAGCGGCAAGTCGTCCCTGTTCAACGCCGTCTGCGGGCTCGAACTCTCGCCCACCGGCATGCGCCGCCCGATGACGTCCAAGGCGCACGCCTGCGTCTGGGGCCTCGACGGCGCCGGCCCCCTGCTGGACTGGCTGGAGGTCGACAAGCGGCACCGGTACGCCCGCGCCAGCGCCCTCGACCTGGAACGCGCCGACGCGTCCCTGCACGGCCTCGTCCTGATCGACCTGCCCGACCACGACTCCATCCAGGCCGTGCACCGCGCCGAGGTCGACCGCTTCGTCGGCATCGCCGACCTGCTCATCTGGGTCGTCGACCCGCAGAAGTACGCCGACGCCGCCCTGCACCGCAACTACATCGTCCCGTTCGCCCGGCACGCGAACGTCACGCTGATCGTCCTCAACCAGGTCGACCGGCTCCAGCCCGCCGAGATCGACGACTGCGTCACCGACCTGCGCCGCCTCCTGGAGGCCGAGGGCCTGGCCGACCCCCGCATCGTCACCACCTCCGCCGTCAGCGACGAGGGCGTCGAGGGCCTGCGCGAGGTCCTCGTCGACACCGTCGCCGCCCGCCGCGCCCGCGACTCCCGGCTCGACACCGACATCGACAAGATCGCCGAGCGGTTCGCCGACTTCCGCGGCGAGACGGACCCGCCCGCCGGGATCGGGGCCGAGCGCCGGACCGAGCTCGTCCAGTCCCTCACCGACGCCGCCGGCGCCCCCGCCGTCGCCGAGGCCATGGAGAGCGCCTACGAGCTGCGCGCCGCCGACTTCGTCGGCTGGCCGGTCAGCGCCATGGTCACCCGCCTGCGCAGCGACCCCCTCCGCCGGATGCGCCTCACCGAACTCCGCGAGGAGCTCCGCAACGCGTTCACCGGCCCCATCGGCGCCCAGCAGGGCGACGTCGACAACGCCCTCCAGGGCGTCACCGACGGCGTCACCGCCGACCTGCCCGCCCCGTGGGCGCGCTCCGTCCGCGCCGCCGCCCGCACCCACGCCGCCGAACTCCCCGAGGCCCTCGGCGTCTCCCTGAAGGACGCCCTGCCCGCGTTCAACCAGGTCCCCGGCTGGTGGTGGCTGGTCAAGACCTGGCAGTACTTCCTCGTCCTGGTCAGCGGGCTCGGCATCCTGTGGATCGCCGTGCTCACCGCGTCCGCCGTCCTCGGCGCCGACACCGGGAACGTCCTCCTGAGCGAGGCCGGCCTGATCCCGTACGTCGCCGTCCTGGTCGTCTGCACCCTGGGCATGGGCGCCCTCACGGCCTCCGCCTGCCGCAACCTGGTCGCCCTCTCCTCGGCCAAGCACGGCGAGCGCATGGAGTCCCACATGCGCGAACGCATCGAGACCGTCGCGGACGAGAAGGTCCTGGCCCCGGTCGCCGAGGAGCTCTCCCGCTACGCCGAGTTCCGCGAGGAAGTACGCAGCCTGCTGGCCCGCTGAGTTATCCACAATCTGGCTTCCCCTTCCCGAGGAAGCCCGCTCGGCGCCACCGTTGAGCCATGAACGAAGCGCACCTCACCGTCACCGGCTGGATCGCCGCCGAGCCCTACTACACCGTCACCGGCAACGGCACCCCGTTCCTGTCGGTACGGGTCGGCGTCACCCCGCGCCGCTACGACGGCCGGACGGGCCAGTGGCACGACACCGAGACGATGTTCCTGACCGTCAACTGCCGGCGCGCCCTGGCCGACAACGTCAACGCCTCCGAACTCAGGCGGGGCCACCCGGTCGTCGTCACCGGCAGGCTGCGCATCCGCCAGTTCGAGAGGGACGGCCAGTGGCGCTTCGCCGCCGAGGTCGAGGCATCCACCCTCGGCCACGACCTCACCCGCGGCACCGCCGCCTTCCACCCCGTCCGGCGCGGCGGCGCCTCCACCGGCGAGGACCGCCGCGAAGTCCAGGCGGTGGCAGAGCAGTGGGCGGCCCTGGGATCCACCGAGGCCTCCACGGAAGAGGCCGCCTGACGCCGACGCCGGGGAGGGGCGCGCGGCGAGGCGACATGCCCGGGGGGAAACGGGCGCGGAGTGATCGATTCGGGGCGGGGGAGGGCAGGCGGAGATCCCGGGGGCGGGGTTCGGTTCACCGGGTGGGGCCGGGTCGCGGACGGGTTAGATCCAGGAAACGCCGCGCATGGTGTATTCCCCCTCTGGATGTGCTGCGGTCAGCGATTTCGCTGGTCCTGCGGTGAGTCCTCCGCTGGGAGACCCACATGTGCGTTATCGAAGGTACCGGTTTCCGGCCCGCTCCGCACACGTTGCAATTATCGTGTTACACAACGTGAGGCATAAGGGGGAAGGATGACGGCCGTGCAGTCGTCCGCCGAGGATCGCGGTGGGGAGTTGGCCCCGAGGCCCCGGCGGCGGGCGCTTCTGGCGCGTCCGTCCCTGCTGGCCGTCTATGTGCCGATGGTCGTGGCGTTGCATCTGGCGCTGATCGTCGCCGGATCGCTGAACACCGTTCCGCGCGCCGATGATCTACTGACTTTTGCCGCGCTCGTGGCGTGCGGGGCCGCCTGCATCGAGGCGACCCGGCGGCTGGGGGTGCCGGCGGGGGTCGCGCGGGACATGCTGTCGGCGTGGTGGCTGCCGGTGGTGCTGCTGCTCCCGCCGCTGTACGCGCTGCTGACGCCGGTGCCGCTGCAGATCCTGCTGCAGTTCCGGGTGCGGCGGACGCTGCTCTACCGGCGGATGCTGGTCATGTCGGCGCTGGGCGTCGCTGGCGCGGCCGCGTCGGTGGTGTTCCACCTGGTGGTGCCGGAGCCGCTGGAGCGGCCGCTGTGGGTGCTCGACGGGTTCCCGGACGTGCTCGTGGCGGTGGGCTGCGCGGCGCTCTTCACGATCCTGAACGCGCTGCTGGTGGCGGTGGCGGCGCACGCGGCCAACCCGGGGAGCGGCTGGCGGGACGTGCTGTGGAACCGCGAGAGCCTGCTGCTCGATGTCGTCGAGCTGTGCCTGGGCATGCTCGTGGCGATCGCGTGCGCGCTCTCGCTGGGCCTGCTGCTGCTCGCGCTGCCGCCCGTGGTGCTGCTCCAGCGGAGCCTGATGCACCAGCAGCTGCAGGCGGCGGCCCGTACCGACGCCAAGACGGGGCTGCTGAACGCGGCGGCCTGGCAGCGGGAGGCCGACACGGAGCTCTCCCGGGCGCAGCGGACGCACGACCCGCTGGCCCTGCTGCTGATCGACATCGACCACTTCAAGCGGGTGAACGACACCCACGGGCACCTGGTGGGTGATCAGGTCCTGGTCGGGGTGGCCGGGACGCTCTGCGGCCAGCTGCGCGACTACGACGTGGTGGGCCGGTTCGGCGGCGAGGAGTTCGTCGTGCTGCTGCCGGGGGCGGACACCGTGGAGGCGTGCCGGGTGGCGGAGCGGCTCCGGGGCCGGATCCGGCGGCTGGCCGTTCCGGCGGAGGACGGCACGGTGGCGGTGACCATCTCGGTGGGGGTGGCCCTCTTCCGGATGCACGGGGAGGATCTGATCGAGCTGCTCGCGGCGGCCGATCTCGCTCTCTACCGGGCGAAGCAGTCGGGCCGGGACCGCGTCTGCCTGCCCGCGGTGGAGGGGCCCAAGGCGTCCGGAGGCTGAAACGATCTCGGTGCCGGTCAGCGCTGGGACGACCGGTGCCCGCGAGGCCCTAGGCTTGACAACATGGCGGAGTACATCTTCACGTTTCAGCGCGTGCGCAAGGCGCACGGTGACAAGGTCATCCTCGATGACGTCACCATGAGCTTCCTGCCCGGGGCCAAGATCGGCGTCCTGGGTCCGAACGGGATGGGCAAGTCGACGCTGCTGCGGATGATGGCCGGCCTGGAGCAGCCCTCCAACGGTGAGGCCCGGCTCATGCCCGGCTACACGGTGGGCCTGCTGGCGCAGGAGCCGCCGCTCAACGAGGAGAAGACGGTCCTCGGCAACGTCGAGGAGGGCGTGGCCGAGACCAAGGGCATGCTCGACCGGTTCAACGAGATCGCCGAGAAGATGGCGACGGACTACTCCGACGAGCTGATGGAGGAGATGGGCAAGCTGCAGGAGCAGCTCGACCATCGCAACGCCTGGGACCTGGACAGCCAGCTGGAGCAGGCGATGGACGCGCTGCGCTGCCCGGCCGGCGATCTTCCGGTGACGCAGCTGTCGGGTGGCGAGCGGCGCCGGGTGGCGCTGTGCAAGCTGCTGCTGGAGCACCCCGACCTGCTGCTGCTGGACGAGCCCACCAACCACCTGGACGCGGAGAGCGTCCAGTGGCTGGAGCAGTACCTGGAGAAGTACGAGGGCACCGTCCTGGCCGTCACCCACGACCGGTACTTCCTCGACAACGTGGCCGGCTGGATCTGCGAGGTCGACCGCGGGCGGCTGTTCCCGTACGAGGGCAACTACTCGACGTACCTGGAGAAGAAGGCCGAGCGCCTCAAGGTCGAGGGCAACAAGGACGCGAAGCGCAAGAAGCGCCTCCAGGACGAGCTGGAGTGGGTGCGGTCCAACCCCAAGGCCCGGCAGACCAAGAGCAAGGCCCGTCTGGCGCGGTACGAGGAGATGGCCTCCGAGGCGGCCAAGACCCGCAAGCTGGACTTCGAGGAGATCCAGATCCCGCCGGGCCCGCGCCTGGGCAACACGGTGATCGTGGCCGAGGACCTCACCAAGGGGTTCAGCGACCGGCTCCTCATGGAGAAGCTGTCGTTCAACCTGCCGCCGAACGGCATCGTCGGCGTCATCGGCCCGAACGGAGTCGGCAAGACCACGCTGTTCCGCATGATCGTCGGTGAGGAGCAGCCGGACGAGGGCGCGCTCCGGATCGGCGACACCGTGCAGATCTCGTACGTCGACCAGGGCCGCGGCGGCATCGCCCCGGACAAGTCGGTGTGGCAGGTGGTGTCGGACGGGCTCGACCACATCAAGGTCGGCCAGGTCGAGATGCCGTCCCGGGCGTACGTCGCGGCGTTCGGGTTCAAGGGCCCGGACCAGCAGAAGGCGGCGGGGGTGCTGTCGGGCGGCGAGCGCAACCGGCTGAACCTGGCGCTGACCCTGAAGCAGGGCGGCAACGTGCTGCTGCTGGACGAGCCGACGAACGACCTCGACACCGAGACGCTGAGCTCGCTGGAGAACGCGCTGCTGGAGTTCCCGGGCTGCGCGGTCATCACCTCCCACGACCGGTGGTTCCTGGACCGGATCGCCACGCACATCCTGGCGTGGGAGGAGGGCTCGAACTGGTTTTGGTTCGAGGGCAACTTCGCCGACTACGAGAAGAACAAGATCGAGCGGCTGGGCGCGGACGCGGCGCGCCCGCACCGGGTCACGCACCGCAAGCTCAAGCGCGACTGATCCTTTCTCCGGAGCGCCGTACCCGCCTTTCGGGTGCGGCGCTCCGCCGTTCCCCGCATAACGGGTCGAAAGCCGTTCGATAGGGCCACTGCGGCATTTGCCGCATCCAGCGGTATTCGCATTCCGTTCGCCGGGGACGGCCCGCGCGCCGATATCGGGGAAAGGCATACCCGGGCGAATCCGGCCGTTCCGTGACGTACCGCCCGCGGGGCCGGGAACGGAACGGGCCGAACGGGCGGGTAACATCGGCGCGATCCCGCGACCGCTGCCACGAACCCCCAGGCGAGGACATGCCCGACAACACCCTGCCCCCGGCCGAGTACCGCCATGTGTACGAGTTCCACGTCCGGTTCGGCGACATCGACTCCCAGGGGCACGTGAACAACGTCAAGTTCCTCGGCTACCTGGAGGACGCCCGGCTGGAGATGTTCCACGGCGACCCCGTCCGCAAGGGCGAGCAGCCGGTCCGCGGCATGGTGATCTCCCGCCACGAGATCGACTACCGGCTCCCGCTGCTGCCGACCGTCTACCCGATCAGGGTCGAGACGTGGGTCACCGAGGCCCGCGCCGCCTCGTTCAAGCTGGCCTACGAGGTGCGCGACGACGACAACGTGTACGCCGAGGCGACCTCCACCCTGGTCGCGTTCGACGTCGAGGCGAACCGGCTGCGCCGCTGGACGCCGCAGGAGCGCGAGTTCATCGGCCGGTACGCGGCGCCGCGCGCATGACCTCGATGGTCTGACCTGGGGTGACGATCATCACTTACGGGGAGTAACCAGTAAGGAACTCCCCCCGAGTGAGGTGATCGATGTCCCCCTATCTCGCCGCCTGGATCTTCTGGGTGATGATGTTCTTCGCCATCGAGCTGCCCGCGCTGTTCAACCGGCAGCGCGGCGACACGCTCTCCGAGGTCATCTGGAACGTCTTCGCCGTGCGCGGCAAGCCGGCCGGCTGGCAGCTGCGCCGGCTCGCGCTGCTGGTGGGCCTGGTGTGGCTGGTGGCCCATCTCGTCACCGGCGGCTGGGTCTGACCCGCGCGGGCGGGCCCGTACCCGCCCGCACGTTCTGACGCTCGCCGTCACGGATCGGTAACGAGCGCCACCGCTGTCCGCTTTGGTTGGACATTTCCCTCTACTGTCCTCTCGCGATCGTGGCGATCCCACGGAGGAAGGGGGAAGGATGCGGCGCGTCTCACGCGGAGCGACGGCGCTCATGCTCGTCGCGGGCCTGTCCGGTGCCGGCACCACGGCATGGGCGGCGGAGCCCACCCGGGAGCCCACCCGGACCGAGCCCGCGGCGGCGGCGGACATCGCGGCCGAGCTGAAGGCGATCCCGGGCATGAAGGTCGAGGAGAGGGCCTCGACGCTGCCCGGCCACCGCTGGTTCTGGCTGAGCTACCGGCAGCCGGTCGACCACCGGCGCCCGAACGGCCAGTGGTTCGAGCAGCGGGTGCTGCTCCAGCACAGGTCGGCCGACCGGCCGATGGTGCTCTACACCAGCGGCTACGGCACCCCGACGACGATGTTCCGGTCGGAGCCGACCGCGCTGGTCGACGGCAACCAGATCTCGGTGGAGTACCGGTACTTCACCCCGTCCAGGCCCGTCCCCACGGACTGGACGAAGGACACGATCTGGCAGGCCGCCACCGACGAGCACCGGCTGATCAGGGCGCTGAAGAAGATCTACCAGGGCCGGTGGATCTCCACCGGAGGCAGCAAGGGCGGCATGACCGCCGTCTACCACAAGCGCTTCTACCCGAACGACGTCGACGGCAGCGTCGTCTACGTCGCGCCCCACGACGTCGACAACGACGAGGACAGCCGCTACGACCGGTTCTTCGCGACCGTCGGCACCGACGACCGGTGCCGCGCGCACATCAAGAGCCTCGCCCGCGAGTTCCTCAAGCGCCGTCCGGCCATGCTGGAGAGGTTCGAGGCCGCCGCCGCCGAGAACGGCTGGACGTTCGACATCCTGAAGACCCCGGACCGCGCGTTCGAGAACTCGGTGATGGACTACGAGTGGGGCTTCTGGCAGTACCAGCTCCAGTCCGACTGCGCCTCGTTGCCCGCCCTGGACGCCTCCGACGACGCCCTCTACGCGAGCCTGGACGCCATCGCGGGACTGTCGTTCTACACCGACCAGGGGCTTGAGCCGTACATCCCGTACTACTACCAGGCCGGTACGCAGCTCGGCTGGGGCAAGCCCCAGTTCACCCACCTGCGCCCCCTCCTGCGGTACGAGGACAGCTACCAGCCCAGGACGTACGTGCCGCGCGACATCCCGATGCGCTTCGACAAGGGCCGGGCCATGCGGGACATCGACCGCTGGGTCCGCAACCACGGAAGCCGCCTGATGTTCCTGTACGGCGAGAACGACCCGTGGGGCTCCGAGCGGTTCAGGCTGGGCCGCGGGAGCCGCGACTCGGCCGTGTACGAGGCGCCGGGCATGAACCACAGCGGCCGCCTCATCGACAGGCTCCCCGCCGAGCAGCGGGCACGGGCCGTCGCGGACCTGATGCGCTGGGCCGGCACGCAGCAGCGCGCCGGGATCCTGTCGACCCCGGCGGACGCCGAGGACCCGATGCTCCGGCAGCGCCCGCCGCTGTAGCCCGGCAGGACGGCAGGGCGCCGGCCGGCCCAGCGAGGGCCGGCCGGCGCTCTCTCGTTCAGGAGGGGGCGTTCACCAGGCTCTTGGCGGCCATCAAGAAGTAGCGCCAGAGCATGTCCTCCAGCTCCTCGGGCAGCTCCAGCTCCTCGACCGCGACCCGCATGTGGCGGAGCCAGGCGTCGCGCTCGGCCTCGCCGATCACGAACGGGACGTGCCGCATCCGCAGCCGCGGATGGCCGCGCCGCTGGCTGTAGGTGCCGGGCCCGCCCCAGTACTGGATCAGGAAGAGCCGCAGCCGCTCCTCGGCCGGCCCGAGGTCCTCCTCCGGATAGAGGGGGCGGAGCAGCGGATCCTCGGCCACGCCCTCGTAGAAGCGGTGGACCAGGCGCCGGAAGGTCTCCTCACCGCCGACCGCTTCGTAAAACGTCACCTGTTCAGCCATAGCGCTGTCCACCCTATGCGAGATCACGGCGGTTGCGAGGAAAGATCGTTAACGTCCCGCGGACGGGCCGGTCACGGACCGGCGGCGGGGCTGGCGACCGCGATACCGGCCTCGTCGAAGGCCTTCTTGACCCGTTCGCGGAGCTCGCGCGCCACGTCCGCCTGGCGGCCGGGGGCGGTCTTGAGGACGATCCGGACGATCACGGCGTCGCCGGCCAGCGCCTGGACGCCCCACACCGACGGCTCCTCCAGGATGATCTCGTCCCAGGTGGCCGCCACCGACAGCTCGTCGGCGGTGCGCTTCATGATCTCCTTGACCTTCTCGACGTCCTCGCCGATGTCGACGGGGATGTCCAGGACGGTGCGGCCCCAGTTCTGGGACTCGTTGCCGACCTTCTTGATCTCGCCGTTCGGGACGTACCAGACGACGCCGTTGACGTCGCGCATCCGGGTGACCCGCAGCGTGACGGCCTCGACCGTGCCCTTGGCGCTGCCGACGTCGATCACGTCGCCGACGCCGTACTGGTCCTCCAGCAGCATGAACAGCCCGGCCAGGAAGTCCTTGACGATGTTCTGCGCGCCGAAGCCGACCGCCATGCCGATCACGGTGGCGCTGGCCAGCACCGGGGTGAGGTTGAGGCCGATCTGCCCGAGGACGCTGAAGAACGCCAGCCCCATGATCACGATCGAGGCGATGCTGCGCAGCACCGAGCCCATGGTCTGGGCCCGCTGGGCGCGCCGCTGGTTGAGCAGCGCCGGGCTGCCGTCGAACACCGTGCGGGAGTGCTCGCGGACCTTGGCCGACATGGTGCTCTCGGCCATCCGCAGGGTGATCCTGGTGATCATGCGGTGCGCCATCGAGCGCAGCACCAGCGCGATCACCAGGATCATGATGATCCAGAAGAGCGTGGTCAGCGGCCGGTCGAGCCAGTTGTGGAAGAACCGGGTGAAGTCGGTGTTGTGCGAGACGTTCCACACCATGCGGCAGGCCACACTGGGGCTCTTGCTGTTGCAGGCGGCCTCCGGGGTCCCCTCCTGCGCGAAGAGCTGCAGGGGACCCAGCGTGAATGACATCGGGCAGACCCTCCCCGGCCGGTTCGTGGACGTCGCGTCGACTCGCCGTGGACCCGCGGCGGTACGAGCCGATCGTAGGGGACGTGACGAGCGGTTCGTACGCGCCGGACGAGCGGCGACCCGGCCGGGGAGGGGCTGGTGGGAAGGCCGCGGACCCGGCGATACGGGTGTGAGGAAGTCGGGTCCGCGGGCGTGGTCTGGGCGCGGGGTGACACGGGGTGACACGGGCTGACGCGGGCTGACGCGGCCGTGCGGCGGGCCGTGCGGTGCGGCGGCCTGCCCGCCCGTGCTCCCCTTCCCCGAACCCGCGTGAGGCGACCGGCCGGGGCCGGGCGCCGGACGGGGCGGCCCGTGGGCCGTCCGGGAGCACGGACGGGTGTGGCCGGTGGACCGCGGCGGACGTTCCGTGCGGAAGGCCCGCCGCGGGCGCACCGGGCGAACGTGTCCCGCGGGGCCGGCGGCTGCCGCGCCGTTCCGGCCGCGACCCCGCGGGACACGCCCGGCTCTATGAGTGGCCGGCCGGCCACTCCACAGCCGTTTCCGGCGGTCGGTAATGCTCCCCAGGGAACGCCTCCCCGCTGAACTGCTCCCTGGGGAACTCTCTGCCGCGGAGGCGGGGAAGGGGCCGCAGCACGTCGGCGAGCTTGGAGGCGGCGCCGTCCGGGTCGTCGACCCGGTGCATGCGCTCGCCCCAGGACCACCAGAAGTAGTGGTCGGGGGACTCCGGTCCGGGGGCGCAGGTGACGTCCTCGGCCAGGCTGGCCGCGTCGGGGTTGACCACCCGCAGGAAGGCGGGCCCCGAGCGGGTCCGGACGACCCTCGCCACGAGCCCCCGCGTGCCGAGCTCGTGCTCCAGCTCCTCGAGGTAGCCCGTGCGTCTGTCCGTGACCACCCTGCCCACCCCCTCCGTCATGAAGACCGCTCACGTTCTGTACACTGGCCCGTCCCCGATCCGCGAGGTCGAAGATCGAACTCTGTGGATTCACTCCGTTACACGCCGCGAGAATTGCAACTCTCACACCCCGCGGTCAAGGGGACCTCGCCGGAGCCGGGCGGTACACCTCATCCGCGGGAAGAGGATCCCCCTCTTCGGAGGAAGAATCTCTACCTCGGTATCCGGGACGCACTCCCCAGCACCGGAGTTTCCCCGGAATGGCTTGGCCGGCCTCGCCGTCAGAGTTACGCTCTGTGCGCAGCAAGTTATCTGTCGTGGCCATCTAGAAAACCGGTCGCCGTGTCCGGAGGCGGGGTGATTTCCGCCCTCTTCCGGCCCCAGCGGTGAGGAGGCCGGAACCGATGTCGGATCCCCCCAGGAAAGAAACCGACATTGCGCGCCAAATACGCGCGCGTGGTCTGGCCCGAGGGCAATGTCCCGTAGAGATCGCGGAGCGCATCCACGATGAATGCGGGCCGCTTTTCGGGACGAGCCGGGTCAAGGCTCACCGGCTCTCGCACGGAGTCGCCCTGTCCGACGTCGTGGCGCAGGTCAAGGCGCTGTACGAGGTCGACGGCAAGCCCCTGCCCCGTCTCGGGGAGACGCTGCTGTCGGCGTACGAGAGCGGCTACAAGCGACCGGGACCGGAATACCTCCATTACCTCTGTGCCGTCTACAGGGTGGAACCGGACGAGCTCGGGTACCAGAGCCCGTGCATCTGCGGCCGCGGCCACGCGGCCGGGCCGACCGCCGCCGTGGCCGCACAGCGACCCCCCGTGCCGGAGCGCCCCCCTCTCGCTCCGGTCCCGGACCGACCGCTCGAGGGCACGGTCGTCGGACAGCCGGACGACCACCATTGGATCTCCGTCAGTGAACTGCGGGGCCCTGACCGCGCCGGTGGCCCCGTCTCCATCGATGTGGGAGAGGAGGACATCGTGCTTCGTAGAACCCTTCTGCAACTGCTGGCCGGAGCGGGCGTGGCGCTCGACGGCCAGTTCCTCGGCGCCGTCGACAACCTTCGTCGCAAGATGGACGACACCCTGGTCAGCGCCACCGTCTCGCCGACGATGCTCGACCAGTGGGAGGAGACGACGCTCGGCTACGGCCGCCAGTACCAGGCCACCCCGTCCCTGCGGATGCTGTGCGACGTGCTGCTGGACTTCAGCGAGGTCCGGCGGATGGCCGACAAGCGGCAGCCGGTCGAGCTGCAGGAGCGGCTGTGCCGGATCGCCGCGCAGCTGTCCGGCCTGTCCGGCCTGATCATGATCAACCTTGGCGACCACCGGCTGGCCCGCTCGTTCTTCCGGACGGCCCGGACGGCCGCCGACGAGACCGGCGACCGGCACCTGCGCGCCTGGGTGACGGTGCGCGAGTCGCTGGTCCCGATGTACTACGGCGACCCGCGGGAGGCGCTGCACCTGGCCCGCAAGGCCCAGGACCTGGCCGGCCGCAGCCCGGGGGTCGCGGCCGCGATGGCGCCCGCCGTCGAGGCCCGCGCGCTCGGCCTGCTGGCGATGCGGGGCCGGGGCGACGCCGCGCCCAGCGCCCGCCGCGCCCTGGTGCGCGGCCGGGCCGTCTTCGACCAGCTCAGCGCCGAGCAGACCGGTGACCTGGCGTTCGGCTTCACCGACCGGCAGATGGCCTTCTACGAGGGTGACACCTTCACTAATCTCGGCGATCACCGGCACGGTGACGAGGTGCTGAGCCGGGCGCTGACGCTGTACTCGCCCACCGACCGGGTGGACCGCACCCTCGTCCGGCTCGACCGGGCGACCTGCCAGCTGCACGCGGGCAATCCCGACGCGGCCCTGCACGCGGGCCGGGACGCGATCCTCGACCTGCCCCCCGAGCACCGTTCCGACATCCTGGTGCACCGGGCGCGGCAGATCGGCGCCGCGGTCGGCGCGAAGCACCCCGGCTTCCCCGGTCTCAAGGACTTCTACGAGGCGCTCGCGGGCCCCTCGGTGACCAGCCCGACGACCGACCCGGCCGTCCCCCCGGCCAAGCAGGTCTGACATGGCGTCCCGAGACGCTGCCGGCACCCTGGTCCGGCTCCGCGCGGAGCCGCCCGCCTGGGGCTTCGGCGACCTCTACCTGCGCCGCTACCGCGCCGAGGACCACGGCACGGTGCTCGACCTGCACCGGGAGGGCCTGGCGCAGGTCGGCCTGCGCCCCGGCGACGGGGTCTACTACGACCACGACTTCTTCCGGATGGAGGACATCTACCTGCGCAACGACGGCGAGTTCCTGGTCGGCGAGGTGGACGGCCGGATCGTCGCGATGGGCGGCCTGCGCCGCGCCGACCTGGTCCCCGCGGGCCAGGACCGCGCGCTCGGCGGCTACATCCTGGGCGGCCCGGCCCTGGACGCCGTGGAGATGGTCCGGCTGCGCGTCAGCCCCGGCTTCCAGCGCCGCGGCTACGGCGCCGCGGTCGTCGAGGCCCTGGAGCAGCGCGCCGCCGAGTACGGCTACCGCGTCCTGCGCGCCGACACCACCGAGCTCCAGGGGCCCGCGCTCAGCCTCTACCGCCGCTTCGGCTGGTCGGTGACGCGGCGCGAGCCGATCGGCGGCATCGTGAACGTCTACCTGGAGAAACGGCTGCGCTGAGCGGCGTTCCCGCGGGCGGCCGCGGGGACACGCCTAGGTCCGGGTGGCGCCGACCATCTGCATGGCCGGGTAGCGGCGCTGCCTGATCTCCTCGAACCCGCTCGTCCGGAGGAAGCCGGTGATCTCGCCGTCGCCGAAGAGCCGCAGGCCGGACACCTCGGCGATCGCGCGGCCGCCCAGCCGGCCGAGCGGCAGTCCCGGCCGCCGGCTGGTCAGCACGACCAGCCGGCCGCCCGGCCGGAGCACCCGCACCATGCTGTCGAGCGCCCGCCACGGATCGTCGATGAGGTAGAGCGCCCCGAAGCAGCAGACCGCGTCGAACGACCCGTCCCGGAACGGCAGGTCCACGGCGTCGCCGCGGACGTACCCGACCCTGGGGTCGGCGGTGTCCCGGGCGGCGCGCGCCAGCATCCCCTCGGCCAGGTCCAGCCCGACGACCAGGCCGTCCTCGCCGACGCCGGAGGCCAGCGCGCGGGTGACGTTCCCCGGGCCGCAGGCCACGTCCAGGACGTTCGCGTTCGGGCGCTCCGCGCCGAGTCCGAGCCAGGTCCGCGCGAGCGCGTGCTCCTGGGCGGTGTCCGGCCCGATCGGCCAGCCCTTGGCCAGGTTGAACCCGACCGGCCGCCACACCCGCTCGTAGATCTGCGGCAGGAACGCCGACTCCATCACCCGCTGCGCGAGGCTGGGCGGCGCCTCCTCGCTCGGCGGCAGCAGGTCGAGGTAGCCGGGGGCGAAGTCGGGTACGGCCGGCGGCGCGTCCAGCAGCCCGAGGATCCGCTCCCGCACGGCACGGCCGCTCAGCATCGAGGCGTTCACCCACGTATTCGACCACGCGTCAATTACTCGATGCCCGCCATTCACTCACAGTGTGACGAACCTTACGAACCGTCCGTCAGAACAGCCCCGTCTGCGCCCCCAGGAACGACAGCGTGTCGGTCATCAGCCCCACCGAGCGGCTGACGGAGCGGGCGTCGTGCCCCACCTCCGCCTCGTTGCGCAGCAGGATCGGGGCGTCGCCGGACGTCGCGTGCTGGAGCGCCGCGCACATCTTGCGCGCGTGCAGCGGATCGACGCGGGTGTCGCTGTCGAAGACGGTGAAGAGGACGGCCGGGTAGGCGACCCCCTTGCGGACGCGGTGGTACGGCGAGTACGCGAGCAGCCAGCCCAGCTCTTCGGGGTCGGCGGCGGTGCCGTACTCGTCGTTCCAGGTCTGGCCGAGGCCGAAGCGCTCGTACCGGACCATGTCGAGCAGCGGCGCGGAGCAGACGACGGCGCGGTAGAGGTCGGGCCGCTGGGTGAGGGCGGCGCCGACCAGCAGGCCGCCGTTGGACCCGCCGGAGATCGCGAGGCGCGCGGGCGTGGTCAGCCCGTCGGCGATGAGCTTCTCGGCGGCGGCGTGGAAGTCGTCGAAGACGTTCTGCTTGTTCTCCCGCATGCCGGCGCGGTGCCACTCCTCGCCCTCCTCGGAGCCGCCGCGGAGGTTGGCGACGGCGTAGACGCCGCCGGCCTCCACCCAGGCGAGGATGCTCGCGGAGTACGCGGGCGTGAGGGAGATGTTGAAGCCGCCGTAGCCGTACAGGATCGCGGGGCGGGGGCCGCTGGCGCCGGGCCGGGACAGCACCAGCATCCGGACCTCGGTGCCGTCGTACGAGGTGTACGTGACCTGCCGCGACTCGATGTCGGGCACGTCGACCGTCCCGGGGGCGGTGGCCCACGTGCCGGCCTCGCCCGTGCGGGAGTCGTACCGAAGGACGCCGGTCGGGGTGACGTTGTCGGTGTAGGCGAACCACGCCTCGTGGCCGCCCTCGGGCCGCTCGACGAGCCCGCCGATGGTGCCGAGGCCGGGCAGCGGGACGGTGCCGGTCCGCTCGCCGGTGGCCAGGTCGTGGACGGTGATCTCGCTGATCGCGTGCCGGGTCCAGCCGGCCAGCAGCACGCCGTCCAGGAGCGCGTAGTCGGTGAGGACCGCCTCGGGGTCCTCCGGGACGAGGTCGCGCCAGTTCTCGTACGCCGGGTCGGCCGGGTCGGCGACGCACAGCCGGGACCGCGGCGCGCCGCGGTCGGTGAAGATGTACGCGCGGCCGTCGCGGCCCACGTGCAGGCTCGTCTCGGCGTCCACGCCCTCCTGGACGGCCCGCAGCGCGGGCGCCTCCGGGGCGGAGGCGTGCAGGTCGGCGATCCACAGGTCGTTGCGCGGCGCCGTCCCCTGGGAGGCGGAGATCGTGAGCCAGCGGCCGTCGCGGCTGACGCCGACGCCGTAGTAGTTGGTCTTGTCGCGCCCGTCGCCGAAGATCAGGACGTCGTCGGTCTCCGGGTCGGTGCCGACACGGTGCAGGTAGACGCGGCGGTGGTACTGCTCCTCGCCCTCGGGGACCGCGCCGGGCGGCAGCCGCCGGACGTAGTAGTACGCCTCGCCGCCGGGCAGCCAGGCCGCGGCGGAGTAGCGGCCGCGGTCGATCGGGCCCTCGATCCGCTCGCCGGTGGCCACGTCCATGACGTACAGCAGCGACTCCTCGTCGCCGCCCTTGGAGATCTTGTACGCGAGCCGCCGGCCCTCCTTGTCGGGCTGCCAGCCGTCCAGGGTCGTGGTGCCGGCGGGGTCGAGCGCCATCGGGTCGATCAGGACGCGCTCGGCGCCGTCCGGGCCGGCGGTGTACAGGACGGGGTGCTCCTGGTCCGCGCCGCGGCGGGTGAAGAAGCACCGCTCGCCGCGCCAGACGGGAGGTCCCACGCTGCCGGCCGACAGCAGCTCGGTGAGCCGCTCGCGGAGGCGCTCGCGCCCGGGGAGCCCGCCGATCCGCTCCTGGAACAGCTGCTCCTGGGCCGCGAGCCACGCCTCGGTGTCGCCGCCCGCGCGGTCCTCCAGCCAGCGGTACGGGTCGGCCACCTGGTGCCCATGGAGATCGTCGACGATGTCCTCGCGCTGGGCGGGCGGGTACGGCGGTCGGTTCATGATCTGCACTGTATGCGGCTCCCGTCCTTGCCCGCGCCGTCCCCGCGGCCGATTCAGGACGGCCGTTTCCGGCGAGTCGGGAAGCTTTCCGGCAAAGCGCTGAGGTGACCTGGCGGCACGCCCGTGTCGGTGGGTGTATGCGCAGGTCATCTTGGTAGTAGTGGGGAGGACAGCGGATTCGATCATCGGGGGATTGATCATGAAACGCATCGTCGGCGGGCGCCGCGCGCCCGCTCGCCTCGCCGTCCTCGCCGCCGCCGCGGCGGCGCCGCTCGCGGCCGTGCCCGCGCAGGCCGCGCCGCCCAGGGCCGCCGAGGTGGAGTTCCGGTACTCCGACCCGGAGTTCGCCGAGTCCGGCAACCAGGTCACCTGGCGCTGGACGATCCGCAACCGCGGCGCCAAGACCGTCAACGACATCAAGCTGACCCACACGCTGACGCCACGGCTCAAGGTCTCCTCGGTGAGCGCGCCCTGCCGGGTGCGCCAGGAGGTCGTGAAGTGCGACTACGCGGCGCTGCGGCCGAACGGCGAGAAGCGCGGCGTGCTGGTCGCCGACCTGCCGCAGGGCGCCTCCGGCGCCGTCGAGATCAAGGGCCGGGTGACCTGGCGGCAGGGCACCGCGCCCGCCACCGACACGGCCTCGCCGGCCCCGCAGGCCGCGCAGTCCTCGCCCACCTCGGGAGCGCCCGCCGCGCCCGTGCCGAACGAGGGCGCCGCCACCGCGGTCACGCCGCCCGAACGGGAGGACGGCCCGGAGCCGAGGCCGAACCTGAACGCCGTTCAGCGGGTGCCCTGAAACGCCGATCACTACCACGGATCAGGTCAAGGCGCGTTCAATTCGCAGCGCTTGGGGGGATTAATGGGGTAGCGGACCGCCTTCTCAGGCGCCACACTGATTGCGGGTCGGTTCGCCCCTGAGGAGGTCCTCATGGCGGGTTCGCAGGTGCCGGAGATAATACTCGGGCCTCGGTGGGAGGCGCGTCCGCGCGCGTCCGCCGAGGCTATGCAGAGCCGGGCGGAGGGCGCCCGATGAGACAGGTGCTCCTCCTGAACGCCACCTATGAACCGCTCACGACGCTCTCCATGCGGCGGGCCGTCTGCCTGATCCTGCGGGAGAAGGCCGAGGTCGTGCACACCGACGCCTCGGGCGCGGTCCTGCACTCGGCCGCGATGTCCATCGAGGTGCCGTCGGTGATCAGGCTCCGCCGGTACGTCCGGATCCCGTTCCGCACCCGCGTCCCGCTCACCCGCGCGGCGCTGATGCGGCGCGACAACTTCCGCTGCGCCTACTGCGGCCACCGGGCCGAGACCATCGACCACGTCCAGCCGCGCAGCCGCGGCGGCCAGCACGTGTGGGAGAACTGCGTCGCCTCGTGCACGCCCTGCAACCACCGCAAGGCCGACCGCCTGCTGGAGGAGCTCGGCTGGACCCTCAAGGTCACGCCCGGCGTCCCGCGCGGCGCCCACTGGAGACTGATCGGCATCGTCAACGACGGCGACCCCCAGTGGGCCGCCTACGTCAGCGAGCCGGCCGCCTGAACGGGCCGTTCCGCCGCGTGGCACGCCGCCCTATCCTGGTGGCGTGCCACGTTATGACTACCGCTGCCGCGCCTGCGGAACGAACTTCGAGGTCTCCCGCCCCATGAGCGAGTCCTCCGCGCCCGCGTCCTGCCCCGACGGGCACGACGACACCGTCAAGCTGCTGTCCACGATCGCGGTCACCGGCGGCTCCCGCGCCGCCGCCCCCGCGCCCCAGCCGTCGGGCGGGGGCTGCTGCGGAGGCGGCTGCTGCGGCTGAGCCGGCGGGCGGCCCGGGCGGCCGTCAGCGGCCGAGCTGGCCGATGTCGCGGGCGGCGCCCGTGGAGGCCGACGTGGTCATGGCCGCGTACGCCTGGAGCGCGGCGCTGACCGGCCGCTGCCGGTCCCGGGGCCGGAAGCCGCCGAGGTCGGCCTGGAGCTTCTCGCGGCGGGCGGCCAGCTCGTGCTCCGGGACGTCCAGTTCGAGGACCCGGCGCGGGATGTCGATCACGACGCTGTCGCCGTCCTCGACCAGGGCGATGTCGCCGCCGGCCGCGGCCTCGGGGGAGGCGTGCCCGATGGACAGGCCGGACGTCCCGCCGGAGAACCGGCCGTCGGTGATCAGCGCGCAGGCCTTGCCGAGCCCGCGGCCCTTCAGGAAGCTCGTGGGGTAGAGCATCTCCTGCATGCCGGGGCCGCCCTTGGGGCCCTCGTAGCGGATGACGACGACGTCGCCCGCCTTGACCTTGCCGCCGAGGATGCCCTCGGCGGCCTCGTCCTGGCTCTCGAAGACGACCGCGGGGCCGGTGAAGGTCCACAGCTCCTCTTCGACGCCGGCGGTCTTGACGATGGCGCCGTCGGGCGCGATGTTGCCGTACAGGACGGCCAGGCCGCCGTCGGTGGTGTAGGCGTGCTCGACGTCGCGGATGCAGCCCCGCTCCCGGTCGAGGTCGAGGGCGTCCCAGCGGGCGCTCTGGCCGGACGCCTGGGTGGTGCGGACGCCGCCCGGCGCCGCGTGGTACATCTCGACGGCCTCGGGGGCGATGTCGGGGGAGCGGACGTCCCACGCCGCCAGCCACTCCGGCAGGGACGGGGAGTGGATCGCGTGCACGGAGCGGTTGAGCAGCCCGGCCCGGTCGAGCTCGCCGAGCAGGGCGGGGATGCCGCCGGCGCGGTGGCAGTCCTCGACGTGGTACTCGGGGGTGGCGGGGGCGAGCTTGCACACGCAGGGGATGCGGCGGGAGAGCTCGTCGATCTCCTTGAGGCCGAAGTCGACGGCGCCCTCGTGCGCGGCGGCCAGCAGGTGCAGGATCGTATTGGTGGAGCCGCCCATCGCGATGTCGAGCGCCATGGCGTTCTCGAACGCGTCGCGGGTGGCGATGTTGAGCGGCAGGACCGCGTCGTCGTCCTGCTCGTAGTAGCGCTTGGCGATCTCCACGACGGTGCGGCCCGCGTCGGCGTACAGCTTCTTGCGGGCGGTGTGGGTGGCCAGGACGGTGCCGTTGCCGGGCAGCGCCAGCCCGAGCGCCTCGGTGAGGCAGTTCATCGAGTTGGCGGTGAACATGCCCGAGCAGGAGCCGCAGGTCGGGCAGGCGGCCTCCTCCATCTTGGCGAGCGTCTCGTCGGAGACCGACTCGTCGGCGGAGGCGATCATCGGGTCGATCAGGTCGAGCTTGTGGCCGTTGCTGACGCCCTCGACCGGCTTGCCGGCCTCCATCGGGCCGCCGGAGACGAAGACGGTGGGGATGTTGAGCCGCATCGCGGCGATCAGCATCCCGGGGGTGATCTTGTCGCAGTTGGAGACGCAGATCAGCGCGTCGGCGCAGTGCGCGTTGACCATGTACTCGACCGCGTCGGCGATCAGCTCGCGGGACGGCAGCGAGTAGAGCATGCCGCCGTGGCCCATGGCGATGCCGTCGTCGACGGCGATCGTGTTGAACTCGCGGGGGACTCCGCCGGCCTCCTTGACCGCGGCGGCGACCATGTCGCCGACCTCGCGCAGGTGGACGTGGCCGGGCACGAACTGGGTGAAGCTGTTGGCGACCGCGACGATGGGCTTGCCGAAGTCCTCCCGCTCCACGCCGCTGGCCCGCATGAGGGCGCGCGCGCCCACCATGTTCCTGCCGTGGGTGACCGTACGTGACCTGAGCGGCGGCATCCGAGACCTCTCCAACCTGTGACGTGCTCCGGCATCGATCGTACGTCCGGCGGCCGCGTCCTCGCGGCGGGCGGAACGATCAAGATCTCCGGGGCTGTTCCGATACGTGCGTGCAGCGGCGGATCGCGGCGCTGCGGCCGGCTCGGCAGAGGTCGTGTAGGGCCGGCCCGTATCGCTCGATGGTATCAACCGCTCACAGGTGAGCACGCCGGGTGCGTACGGCGGATGCGTACGGCGGACGCCTTCGGTTGGTCAGGCGGCCCTGGGGAAGGTAGGGCCGCCCCTGGACGGCCTTACTTGTCTCCTTCGGAGGCCCGCACGGACTGCGCCTCCGCGGCGGCCGGCTGCGCGGGCGCCGTCTCGGTCGGCGCGCTGTCCAGATGCGCGGCCGCGTCGGGATACTTGGGCGGAAGGGCCTTCTGCGCGGCCTGGTAGATCCGCATGATGTCGGTCTCGGTCAGCACCTTGGGCCTGCGGCGCAGGTAGCCGCGCGCCCGGTTGCCGGCGTAGACGTCGACGTCCCGGACCCGCATGACCTTCCACGGGATGGACGGGCCGTAGATCGCCACCGACGCCTGGACCGGGACGTCGAACCCGACCCGGGTGCCGATGATCTTGGCGGCCTGCTCGGCCTCCCAGCGCGCCTCGTCCAGCCGGTCCTTCTTGTTGAACGGGCCGTGGAAGAGCTTGCGGTGCGAGAGCGTCCGCACCGGGAGCCGCTTGTCCCACTTCTCGGAGTCGATGGCGTAGACCCCGCTCGGGCCGATCACCAGGTGGTCGATCCGGCCGTCGCTGACGCCCTCGTCGTCGCGCGGGACGGCGCGCGCGTGCAGCACGTGGTAGCCGCCCTTCTCCAGCGAGCGCAGCTGCTTCTCGGTGCGCCGCTCGGCCGCCGAGGACTTCTGCCACGCCGGGACGCTGGAGTCCTTGCGGGACCAGCGCACCACGTCGGCGATGACGGCCAGCACGGCGACGGTGATCCCGATCCGCACGCTGAACAGGATCGAGGCCACCAGGGCCAGCGCGATCGCCCCGCCGGCGCGCCAGAGCCACAGGCGCACGCGCGGTTGCTTGAGCAGCTCGTCGAACGACCCCCGCCCGGGCGGCCGGCCCTGCGGCCCGCCGACAGAGGTTTCCTGAGGCTGCCCCCGCGCCCCGTTGGTGTCGCCCCGCTCCATGATCGCCATGAGTGACGCTCCGTGTTCCTTTCGTCGGGCAGGCATGATCCTCCGTGCGCAGAGTAATCATTTTCCGCGTTCGGAGACTAGCCATGCCGGGTTAATACTTTTGTCGCCGCCGCGATGGGGTTGGTTGTTGGCATGACCGGGTACGGCCGTCCTCTAGCTCTTCGCGTCCCCTCTTTCGCGGTTGGTCGCCGTTGCCCATCTTTGATGCTGGGCCATCCGCCGTCTAGCGTTCCGCTGTGTGACTCATACCCATGATCTGAGCGCCATCCGGCTGGCCGCCGCGATCCGTGCGCGCGAGCTGTCCCCCGTCGAGGTGGCCGACCACTACCTGGACCGCATCGAACGGCTGAATCCCCAGGTCGGGGCCTATGTGACGGTGACCGGGGAGCGGCTCCAGGAGGAGGCGCGCGCGGCCGAGAAGCAGGTCACGGAGGCGGCCGACCCCGCCGAGCTGCCGCCGCTGCTCGGGGTCCCGGTGCCGATCAAGGACCTGAACATGGTGAACGGCGTGCCGATGACCTTCGGTTCCGCGGTTTTTCATGATCTGACCGGGTTCGCCGACGACAATGTCGTCCTCCTGCTGAGGCAAGCGGGATCTGTCCTTCCGGGTAAGACGACGACCCCCGAATTCGGCCTGCCCTGTTACACCGAAAGCGCCGTCGCGCCCGCCGCCCGCACCCCCTGGGACCTCTCCCGGTCGGCCGGCGGCTCCAGCGGCGGCGCGGCCGCGGCGGTGGCGGCCGGGCTGGCGCCGGTCGCCCAGGGCAGCGACGGCGGCGGCTCGATCCGCATCCCGAGCAGCGCGTGCGGGCTCTTCGGATTGAAGCCGACCCGCGGCCGGGTCTCGGCGGGGCCGGTCGTCCCGGACCTGTTCGGCCTGTCGACCAACGGGCCCATCGCCCGCACGGTCCGGGACGCCGCGCTCCTGCTCGACGTGATGGCCCGCCCGATGCCCGGAGACCTCTACCTGGCGCCTCCCGCGGACGGGTCCTTCCTCTCCCACACCGAGCGCCCGCCGGGCCGCCTGCGCATCGCCCGCAGCCGCGTGCCGGCCGTCCCGGGCGCCGAGGTGCACCCGGACTGCGTCGCCGCGTACGAGGACGCGAGCCTGCTGCTGGAGGAGCTCGGGCACGACGTCGTCGAGCTGCCGCAGGTGCTCGGCCCCGAGCTGGTGCCGATCTTCGAGACGCTCTGGGGCGTGATGGCGACGATCACGCCCGTCGACCCGGCCCGCGAGCACCTCCTCCAGCCGCTCACCCGCTGGCTGCGCGAGCGCGGGCACGCGACGTCCGCCCCCGAGCTGTTCGGCGCGCACGCGACGCTCCAGGCGGCCCTGCGCGCCGCGTTCCCGGTGATGAACGAGTTCGACGCGATCCTGCATCCGACGCTCGCGGGGCCGCCCGTGCCGGTCGGCCACTTCCACGACCAGGAGCCGGCGGAGAACTTCGAGCGGCAGAAGCACTTCACGCCGTTCTGCGCCCCGTACAACGTGTCCGGCCAGCCCGCCGTCAGCGTGCCGCTCCACTGGAACGCCGACGGCCTGCCCATCGGCGTCATGCTCGCGGGCCGCCTCGGGGGAGAGGGCACCCTGCTGTCCCTGTCGGCGCAGCTGGAGGAGGCGCGCCCCTGGATCGACCGCAAGCCTCCCATCTGGAACGAGTGACCAGGAGCGGCGGGAGCTTAGGGGCCCTGACGGGGGTATCAGGGTTCAGAGGTATTGCGTAAGGGGGCGCAGGGAAGGCAGTAGGCCGCGGACTGAGGGGCAGGGTCAGAGCGTGGCGGATGCGGAACTGAACAGGCTGGCCCGGGCGCATCGGGTGGCGACGCGCTACACGGACTGGCGGGGACGCGACACCGACGTCTCCGAGGACACGTTGAAGGCCGTCCTCACGGCCTTGGGCGCGGACGTGTCCACGCCTCTGGCGGTACGGGACACCCTGGCCCGGCTGGAGGAGGAGCGGCGCACCCGGTTGCTCCCGCCCATCCTCTTCCAGCGCGCGGGCCGTCCCGGCGGGATCCGGATCCCGTGGGGCACGCGCGGGGCCGACGAGGTGTGGCTGGACATGTCCACGGGTGGCAGCGTCGAGCTGCACGGCACGACGGTGCGCTCGTCCGAGGGGCTGCTGAAGCAGTACCACCTGCCTCCGGGGACGCCCGAGGGCTGGCACCGGGTGCGCGTCCGCGTCCGGAGCCAGTGGCGCGAGGTCAGCGCGCCCCTGCTCGTCACGCCGCAGCGCCTCGAACCCCCGGCCAGGGCGTGGGGCCTGACGATCCAGCTGTACTCCGTGCGCTCCGAGAACTCCTGGGGCATGGGAGACCTGCACGACCTGGCGGACCTCGCCGCGTGGAGCGGCCAAGAGATGGGCGCGGGCTTCCTCCTGGTCAACCCGCTGCACGCGACCGAGCCGGTGCCGCCCGTCACGCCCTCTCCGTACTCGCCCATGAGCCGCCGCTTCGCGAGCCCCCTGTACCTGCGCGTGGAGGACGTAGCGGAGTACGCCGCCCTTCCCGGCCGGGAGCGCGAACGCTTCGCCGCCATGACGGTCGAGCCCCTCGACAGGGACGCCATCTGGGAGACGAAGCGCGAGGCCCTCGAAGCGGTGTACGCGGTGCCGCGCGGCACGGCCCGGCAGGAGGCGTTCGACTGGTACCGCCATCGCGAGGGGGCGCCGCTGATGGCGTTCGCGACCTGGAGCGCCCTGAGCGAGGAGCACGGCGCGGACTGGCGGCGCTGGCCGGCGGAGCTGCGCGACGCGGAGAACCCGGCGGTCGCGTACGCGGCCAAGCGGCTCGCCGACCGCGTCGACTTCCACGCCTGGCTCCAGTGGCAGCTGGACGAGCAGCTCGCGCAGGCGCAGGCGGTGGCGCGCGCGGCGGGCATGCCGGTCGGCATCGTGCACGACCTCGCGGTGGGCGTGCATCCGGGCGGCGCTGACGCCTGGATGTACCGGCCGATGTTCGCGCCCGGGATGAGCGTCGGCGCCCCGCCGGACGAGTTCAACCAGCGCGGCCAGGACTGGGGGCAGCCGCCGTGGCATCCCGGGCGGCTCGCCGAGGCGGCGTACCTGCCGTTCCGCGGCATGCTCGCCGCGGCCCTGCGGCACGGCGGGGGCCTGCGCCTGGACCACGCGATGCAGGTCTCGCGGCTCTGGTGGGTGCCCGAGGGCGGCTCGCCCGCGGACGGCACGTACGTCGCGTACGACCGGGAGGCGATGCTGTCCACGCTCGTCTGGGAGGCGGCCCAGGCCGGCGCGGTCGTCGTGGGCGAGGACCTCGGGACGGTGGAGCCGGAGGTGCGCGAGGACCTCGCCGACCGGGGCGTCCTGGGCACCTCGCTCCTGTGGTTCGAGCGGGACGGCGAGGGCCGCCCGCGCGGGCCGTCCGAGTGGCGGGAGGCGTCGCTGGCCACCGTCGGGACGCACGACATGCCGCCCATCACGGGATTCCTGCACGCCGACCACATCGAGCTGCGCGACCGCCTCGACCTCCTCACCCGCCCGGTGGAGACGGAGCTCGCCGACCACCGGGCGCAGCTGTCCGACTGGCTGCGCCTGCTCCACGAGGAGGGGCTGCTCGCCACGCCGGCCGAGGACGTCCTGCGGGCGGTGGAGGCGGGCGACACCTCGCACGACGCGGAGGTGACGGCGGCCCTGCACGCCTTCCTGTGCCGTACGCCCGCGCGCCTCATCGGCGTCTCCCTGGCCGACGCCGTCGGGGAGCGCCGCACGCAGAACCAGCCCGGGACGGTGGACGAGTACCCCAACTGGCGCGTCCCGATGGCCGGCTCCGGCGGCGAGTCCGTGATGATGGAGGACCTGCCGTCGTCGGCGTCCCTCCAGGCGGCGCTCGCGCCGTTCAGCCCCTCACGACAGGGCCTTGACGAGGCGGGACGAGACGTCGTCTAGGAGCGTGTCGGGCTCGATCCTGGTGGCGGCGATCGCCGAGAACAGCGCCGGAAGCCCTGCGAGCGGGTACGGGTCGTCCTCGGCGGAGGCGAGAACGTCCCTCCCCAAGGCGTGGCGCTTGAACGACGCGCGCGCACGAGCCCACGCCGTCTGCACCTCCTCGGGAGACGGCACGCCGAAACCGTGCCCGACCGGGGCGGCGTGCCGGAGCCTCACCAGCGCCCCCTCCGTGAACTCCGCGGCGAGCTTGCACCGCGCCTCCAGGTCCGCCCGCACGCCGGCGTCCAGGCGGTCCATGACCGAGCAGGGCGTGCGGCAGCGGGCCGCGCAGTCGCCCAGCGCCTGCGCGACCTGGCTGTGCTGGCGGTCCAGGTAGGCGCGCCAGCCGGGCGGGGGCTCGTTGGCGACGCGCAGGGCGCGGTCGCACGCCGACCGCTCCGGGCGGGTGTGGTCGCAGATGCGCGCCTCGCCGGGTTCGAGCGCGACGCCGAAGCGGCTGCCGGGGCCCGTGACGGCCTCCTTGAGCCGCGCCGGGTCGCCGGCGTGGCCCAGCACGGGCTCCCAGGCCAGCAGGGCGGCGTACTCGCTGGCGATGTGCACCGCCGCCACCAGCGCCGCCATCTCGCGCCGCTCCCAGCGGATCGCGATGACCTCCAGCAGCAGCCCGTACGCCGGGCGCAGGCTCGCCAGGGCGCCCCGCGGATACTCGCGGGGGCGCTGCGGCATCCGGCTGGAGAGGGCGCGCCCGAGCAGGTCCTCGGGGACCTCGCCGACCTCCTCGGGCATGCCGAAGTCCTCGGCGTCCAGGTCGAGGACCCGCTGCCCGAACGCGCACAGCGCCGCCACCCGCGTCGTGTCCCCGTCCAGTACGGGACCGCTCGAGACGAGTGCCTCGATGTCCCCGAACGCATGCCTTCGTGCCAGTTCCGTCAGTACGTCCCGCGCGGTCTTCACCGTCCCAGCCTTCCACCCCGCGGCCCGTGACCGCGCCGTGCGGGCGCGGTCACGGGCATGCCTCCCCGCGTCAGGCGGAGGCGGCGTCCTTCGCGCGGGCGCGCTGGGCGCGGGCGACGCCGTCGCGGCCCTCCGACAGCAGCCGCACCAGGGCGGCCGGCGGCCGGTTCTCGGCGATGTAGGCCTCGGTACGGTCGATCGTGGACTGGTCGACGACCAGGAACGGGTAGGCGACCTCGGCGAACGTCTGGGACATGTCGCCGCTCCACTCCTTCCAGATCCGGCCGACCTCCGCGAAGTACTTGTCCACGTACGGGACGAGCAGCTCGGCCTGGTCGGGCTCCACGAACCCGCCCAGCGTCGCCCGGAACACCGCGTTCGGCAGCTTCCCGCCGACGATCGACTCCCAGGCCGCGGCCTTGGCCTCGGCGGTCGGGATCGCGGCCCGGCAGCCCGCCGCGTGCCGCTCGCCGGCGGCGGTCGGGTCGCGCTCCAGCTCGGCGTCGATCTCGGCCTGGCCGGCCCGGCCCGTCACGACCAGGCGGCGCAGCAGCGTCCAGCGCAGCTCGGTGTCGACCGTGAGCCCCGCCGGGACCTCGGAGCCGTCCAGCATCCCGGCGATCACGTTCAGGTGCCGGTCGGAGACCGCGGTGCCGGCGAACGCCTGGACGTAGGCGAGCTGGAAGTCCGACCCGGCCTCGGCGCCGGACGCCAGCTCGTACAGGGCGTCGGCGAGCAGGCCGAGGCCCGTGGCGCGCCAGCCCGGGTCGGCGTACTGCTGGAGCGCGGTACGGGTCTGCCGCAGCAGCGTCTGCGCGACCGAGATGTCGGTGACGCCGCGGATGCCGCTGATGACGAGCTTGACGTAGTCGCGGGTGGCCATCTCGGCGTCCCGCGTCATGTCCCACGCCGCCGACCAGCACAGGGCGCGCGGCAGCCCGTCCTTGATGTCGCCGATGCCGGAGACGAGCGTCGCCTGCGAGTGGTCGTCCAGCCGGATCTTCGCGTACGTGAGGTCGTCGTCGTTCACCAGGACGAGGTCGGGCCGCTTCCGGCCGGCCAGCTCCTTGACCTCGGTGCGCGCGCCGACGACGTCCAGCTCGATCCGCTCCCGCCGGACGATCCCGTCGTCCGTACGGTCGTAGAGGCCGATCGCGACGCGGTGCGAGCGCAGCGTCGGGTAGTCCGGCTTGGCCTCCTGGAGCACGGCGAACGACGTGAAGTCGCCGTTCGCGTCCACCTCGTACGAGGGGCGCAGCGTGTTGACGCCCGCCGTCTCCAGCCACTCCTTCGACCAGGACGCCAGATCGCGGCCGGAGGTCTCCTCCAGCGCGTCCAGCAGGTCCGACAGGACCGTGTTGCCCCACGCGTGCCGCCGGAAGTAGCGCCGCACGCCCTCCAGGAAGTTGTCCCGGCCCACGTACGCCACCAGCTGCTTGAGCACGCTCGCGCCCTTGGCGTAGGTGATCCCGTCGAAGTTGACCTCGACCGCCTGGATGTCGGGGATGTCCGCCGAGATGGGGTGCGTGGACGGCAGCTGGTCCTGCCGGTACGCCCACGCCTTCATCAGGTTCGCGAACGTCGTCCAGGAGCCCGTCCACTTGGTGGCCTCGGCCTGGCACAGCACGCTCATGTACGTCGCGAACGACTCGTTCAGCCACAGGTCGTCCCACCAGCGCATGGTGACCAGGTCGCCGAACCACATGTGCGCCATCTCGTGCAGGATCGTCTCGGCGCGGCGCTCGTACGCGGCGTCCGTCACCCGCGACCGGAAGACGTAGTCCTCCAGGAACGTGACGGCGCCGGCGTTCTCCATCGCGCCCGCGTTGAACTCCGGCACGAACAGCTGGTCGTACTTGGTGAACGGGTACGGCCGCCCGAACACCTCCTCGAAGTACGCGAAGCCCTGCCGCGTCACGTCCACGATCGCGGCCGCGTCCAGGTGCTCGGCCAGCGACGCGCGGCAGTAGACGCCCAGCGGGATCCCGCTGCCGTCCGCGCGCCGGTACTCGTCGGTCTCGACGTGGTACGGGCCCGCGATCAGCGCCGTGATGTACGTCGAGATGCGCGGCGTCGGCGGGAAGTGCCAGGAGCCGCCCTCGCTCCGGTCGGCGCCCTCGTTCGTCACCACCTGCCAGTCCTCGGGCGCGGTGACTGCGAACTCGAAGGTCGCCTTGAGGTCGGGCTGGTCGAAGCACGTGTACATCCGGTGCGCGTCGGCCGTCTCGAACTGCGTGTACAGGTAGACGCTCCGGTCCACCGGGTCCACGAACCGGTGCAGGCCCTCGCCGGAACGGGAGTAGGCGCAGTCGGCCACGACGCGCAGCTCGTTGGACTCGGCCAGGGAGGGCAGCGGCAGCCGGCCCTTCTCGGCGTCGTAGGACGCGGGGTCGAGCGCGGTGCCGTTCAGCGTGGCCTCGCGCACGACGGCGCCGTGCAGGTCCACGAAGGTCGACGCGCCCGCCTCGGCGCTGCCGAACCGGATCACGGTGGTGGAACCGAACCGTTCCTCACCCGTCGTGAGGTCGAGCTCGACCGTGTACGAGTCGACGGTGAGCAGCCGGGCCCGTTCCCGCGCCTCGTCGCGCGTGAGGTTGCCTGCCACATGTACTCCTTGGGTGTCCTGAAAGGTGTCGCTCCATGTCTACCAACCGCCCTGCCGGTCGTGGGGCCGAGGCGCGTCCATCGGTTCCGGTGTGGCGGCTGGGAGGGGCCGGGTACGGCCACCTCGTACCCGGGAATGGCGGTGTGTCCTCCTGGGTTGCCCTGAAGGAATCCTGACCAGGTCCGCTTATGGGAGGCCGCCTTGCCGTCCGAAGAATCGCGTACGCCCGTCGACTTCTGGTTCGACCCGCTGTGCCCGTGGGCGTGGATCACCTCGCGCTGGGTCCACGAGGTGGCGAAGCTGCGGCCGATCGAGCCGCGCTGGCACGTGATGAGCCTGTCCGTCCTGAACGAGGGCCGCGACCTGCCGGAGAAGTACCGCGACCTGATGGACGTGGGCTGGGGCCCGGTGCGGGTCTGCATCGCGGCCGAGCAGAAGTACGGCTCCGAGGTCCTCGGCCGGCTCTACACCGAGCTCGGCAACCGCTTCCACCACGAGAAGCTACCCAAGACCAAGGAGACGTTCGCCGCCGCGCTGGAGGCGGCGGGCCTGGATCCGGCGCTGGCCGACGCCGCCGACTCGACCGCGTACGACGAGGCCCTGCGCGCCTCGCACAAGGTCGGCATCGACAAGGTCGGCCAGGAGGTCGGCACGCCGGTCATCGAGGTGGAGGGCAGCGCGTTCTTCGGCCCGGTCGTCACCCCGATCCCGCGCGGCGAGGCCGCCGTCAAGCTCTGGGACGGCGTGCTCGCGGTCGCGTCGACCGACGGTTTCTACGAGCTCAAGCGCACCCGCGACCGGGACCCGATCTTCGACTGACGCGCCGCGCCCGTTCCCGCGAAAGATCGGCTATTGCGACTCTATTGCAATAGCGGTGTCGCCCCCGCAAACTGGTCATGTCTCGGCATGCCGGTAGGGATGGTGGCGATCATGCACGTACCGGACGGATTCATCGACGCGCCGGTCTCGCTCGCGGCGGGCGCGGTCGCCGTCGCGGGCGTGGCGGTGTCGCTGCGCGGCGCGCGGCGCGAGCTGGACGACCGCACGGCGCCGCTGGCCGGGCTGACCGCCGCCTTCGTGTTCGCCGCGCAGATGCTCAACTTCCCGGTCGCCGCCGGGACCAGCGGGCATCTGCTCGGCGGCGCGCTGGCGGCCGTCCTGGTCGGGCCGTACGCCGGCGTCCTGTGCGTGTCGGTGGTGCTGCTCCTGCAGGCGCTCCTCTTCGCGGACGGCGGCGTCAGCGCGCTCGGCGTCAACATCACGCTGATGGCGCTGGTCACCGTCCCCGTCGGGTACGGGCTGTTCCGGCTGCTCCTGCGGGTGCTGCCGAAGAACGGAACGGCGGCGGGCGGGGCCGCGTTCGCGGCCGCCGCCCTTTCGGTGCCGGCCTCGGCGCTGGCGTTCACGCTGATCTACGCGGTCGGCGGCACGACCGACGTCCCGATCGGCACGGTCGCCGCCGCGATGGTCGGCGTGCACGTGCTGATCGGCATCGGTGAAGGGCTGATCACCGCGCTGGCCGTGTCGAGCGTCCTGGCCGTCCGGCCCGACCTCGTGTACGGGGCGCGCGGCCTGATCGGACGCCCGGAGCTCCGGACCAGGGAGGCGGCCGTATGAGCACCAGGCGCTTCTTCGCCGCCGCACTCCTGGTCACGCTCATCCTGGCCGGGATCGTCAGCCACTACGCCAGCTCCAGCCCCGACGGCCTGGAGAAGGTCGCCGGCGACAAGGGCATCAGCGCCGAGGAGAAGGATCACGCCCTCAAGGACTCCCCGCTGGGCGACTACGGCGTCAAGGGCATCGAGAACGCGCGCCTTTCGGGCGGCCTGTCCGGCGTCATCGGCGTCGGCGCCGTGCTGCTCGTGGGCGGGGGCCTGTTCTGGGGCCTGCGGCGCCGTTCGCCCCAGGACTCCTAGATGGGCGCGGGCCATGTGCACCGGCTCTACGTGCGAGGCGACTCGCCGGTGCACCGGCTTCCGCCGCAGTGCAAGCTCGTCGCGCATCTGGCGTTCGTGCTCGTCGTGGTGGCGACGCCCCGCGAACGGGTCTGGGCCTTCGCGGCGTACGCGGTCCTGCTCGCCGCCGTGGTCGCGACGGCCCGGATCCCGTACGGGACGGTGCTGCGCCGGACGATGATCGAGATCCCGTTCGTGGCGTTCGCGCTGGCCATGCCGTTCGTCGCGACCGGGCCGGAGACCGCGGTCCTCGGCCTCCGGCTGAGCGTGGAGGGCCTCTGGGGCGCCTGGAACATCCTCGCCAAGGGCACCCTCGGCGTGGTCGCGTCCGTCCTGCTGGCGGCGACCACCGAGCCGCGCCTGCTCCTGCACGGCATCGAGCGGCTCCGGATGCCGCAGCTGATCACGCAGATCGCCGCGTTCATGCTCCGGTACGGCGACGTCGTCGCCGCCGAGCTGGGCCGCATGCGGACCGCCCGCGCCGCCCGCGGCTTCGAGCCGCGCGGCCCGCGCGACGCGCGCGTGCTGGCCCGCTCGCTCGGCGCGCTGTTCCTGCGCTCGTACGAGCGCGGTGAGCGCGTCCACCTGGCGATGGTCAGCCGCGGCTACGACGGCCGCATGCCCGTCCTGCACGACGTGCCCGCCTCGGCGCGCCAGTGGTCGGCCGCGTCCGCGCTGCCCCTCGCCGCCGCCTTGATCGCCCTCGCCGCCTGGACGGTGCCATGAAGTCCCTGGAGGTGAGCGGCCTCGCGTACGCCTATCCCGACGGCACCCAGGCCCTCTACGGCGTGGACGTCGCCATCGAGCGCGGCGAGCGGGTCGCGCTGCTCGGCCCCAACGGCGCGGGCAAGACGACGCTCGTCCTGCATCTGAACGGCATCCTGCACGGCGGCCTCGGCTCCGTCCGCGTCGGCGGCCTCCCCGTCGACCCGGCCGACAGGAGATCGCTGCGGGAGATCCGCCGCCGGGTCGGGATCGTCTTCCAGGACCCCGACGACCAGCTGTTCATGCCGACCGTCCGCGAGGACGTCGCCTTCGGCCCCGCGAACCTCGGCCTGCGCGGCGCGGAGCTGGACGCCCGGGTGGAGCGCGCGCTGGCCGCCGTCGGCATGCTGGACGCCGCCGCCCGCCCGCCGCAGCACCTCAGCTTCGGCCAGCGCCGCCGCGTCGCCGTCGCGACCGTCCTGGCGATGGAGCCGGAGATCCTCGTCCTGGACGAGCCGTCCTCCAACCTCGACCCGGCCGGCCGCCGCGAACTCGCCGAGGTCCTGCTCTCCCTCGACGTCACGGTCCTGATGGTCACCCACGACCTCCCGTACGCGGCGCAGCTGTGCCCCCGCGCCCTGATCCTCTCCGGCGGCGTCATAGCGGCGGACGCCCCCACGCTCGACCTCCTGTCCGACGCGGACCTCCTGGCGGCCCACCGCCTGGAACTCCCCTTCGGGTTCGATCCCGGCGCCGTGCGGAGCTGAGCCGGGGGAGAGCCGAGCCGGCGGAGCTGAGTCGGGGGAGTTCGGCCGTTCCGCTTGCTTCGATCGGTGCGGTTGGGGAAACTCGTCTCCGGAATGGCAACGGTTTTCATATCCAAATCGACCCGAATCAATCCGGAACGGGGGCTTTCGTGAAGGTTGCGTTCGTCGGCAAGGGCGGCAGCGGCAAGACGACGCTGTCGTCGCTGTTCGTCCGGCATCTGGCCGCGCGCGGGCTGCCGGTGGTGGCCATCGACGCCGACATCAACCAGCACATGGGCGTGGCGCTCGGGCTGGACGAGGCGCGCGCCGCCGAGGTGCCCGCGATGGGGGACCGGCTCCCCGAGATCAAGGAGTGGCTGCGCGGCGACAACCCGCGCATCTCCTCGGCCGCCGCGATGGTGAAGACGACCCCGCCCGGCGCCGGGTCCCGGCTGCTGCGCGTCGGCGGCGACGACCCCGTGCACGCGCTGGGGTACGACGTCGACGGCATCACGCTGCTGGCCACCGGCCCGTTCAACGACGACGATCTCGGGGTGGCGTGCTACCACTCCAAGACCGGCGCGGTGGAGCTCTACCTCAACCACCTGGTCGACGGGCCGGGGGAGTACGTCGTGGTCGACATGACCGCCGGGGCGGACACGTTCGCCTCCGGACTCTTCACGCGGTTCGACCTGATGTTCCTGGTGGCCGAGCCGACCCGCAAGGGCGTGGGCGTCTACCGGCAGTACACCGACTACGCCCGCGACTACGACGTCGCGATCACCGTCGTGGGGAACAAGGTGCAGGGCGACGGCGACGTGGCGTACCTGCGCGAGCACGTCGGCGACGACCTGCTGACGTGGCTTGGGCAGTCCGCCGCCGTGCGGGCGCTGGAGCAGGGCCGCGGCGGCGTCCCGCTGGAGCCGGCGAACGAGGCCGCGCTGGACCGCATGCTCGCGGCCGTCGACGCGCGCGAGCGCGACTGGGACCGGTTCCGCCGGCAGGGCGTGGAGTTCCACGTGAAGAACGCGCGGAGCTGGGCCAACCGGGCCGTCGGCGAGGATCTGGAGGCCCAGGTCGACCACGGTTTCCGGTTCCCCGTACCGGTCGCGGGCTGACCGGGGGCTGAGCGCGGGCTGATCGGGGGGCGCGAGGGCGCGCCCCGGCGCCCGGGCGGTGCGCCGCACCTGGGAGAATCGGCGCATGCGCGTGTTTCTTGGATGCGACCATGCCGCCTTCGAGCTGAAGGAGCACCTGGTCGCCTGGCTGAAGGCGAACGGCCACGAGCCGGTCGACTGCGGGGCGTTCGAGTACGACGCCGTCGACGACTACCCGCCGTTCGTGCTGCGGGCGGCCGAGCGGACCGCCGCCGAGCCCGGCTCGCTGGGCGTCGTGCTCGGCGGCTCCGGCAACGGCGAGGCGATCGCCGCCAACAAGGTCAAGGGCGTCCGGGCCGCGCTGGTCTGGAACGAGGACACCGCGAAGCTCGCCCGCGAGCACAACGACGCCAACGTCATCAGCATCGGCGCGCGCCAGCACGACCAGGACACGGCCACGGAGTTCGTCCGGCTGTTCCTGGAGACGCCGTACTCGGAGGAGCCGCGGCACACCCGCCGCATCACGATGCTCAGCGACTACGAGACCACCGGCGAGCTCCCGCCGCTCCCCAACTCCTAGGACACGTCACTGGAAGTCCCGGCCCGCCCGGTGAGGCGCCGCCTCACCGGGCAGCGGTGATCCATCCCCGATCAGAGGTTCTCGGCCGCCGAGGGGGCGGCGGGGCGGCGGGGTCCGCGCTTGCCGAGGCGGCGGCGCTCGTTCTTGGCGGCCTTGCCGCGCCTGGCGGTCTGCTCGTCGGGCGCGGCGGGCGGTTTGGGCGGCGGCGGCGATCCGGTGCCGTCCGGGCGCGGCCGCGACACCTCGCGTGCCCGCATCGCCGCGTCCAGCGTGATCCGCATGCCGGGCTGGCCCATCGCGCCGCCTCCCTCGCCTCGCCGTTCCCCTGATTCTCGCCGGGCCGGGCCGGGCGGAAACCCGGACGAACCCGTCCGGTGGCCCGGTGGCTGGGGATCGGACCGCCGCTGGACCGTTGCAACGGATGATCGGTGGCGCGGATGCGCGCCCGCCGAGGTGGATGCTCGATACAGTGCCGGAGTCATGCTGCAGCGTCTGGTCCACCTCCTCCCGCCGGGGGTCCGCGCGTTCCTGCGCCGGATCCCTCCCCTCGTGCGGCTGTACCGGTGGCTCCGGATGGGCCGGCTCAAGCGCGAGCGGAACGTGTTCGTGGCGCTGGCCGTGCTGGCGGTGGTGCTCGGCATCGGCGCGACCGTGTCGCGGGCCTGGGCGCCGCCGAGCGCGCTGGTGCTGACCGTGCTCGGCGGCGGGCTGCTGCTGAAGCTGCGCAGCCTGGCCGTCCTGCTGGGCGTGGTCGCGGCGATGGTCGCGTACAACAACTGGCACGACCCGCGCGAGGTCGGCCCCGGCATGATCGCCACGCTGGTGATCACCGCGGTGCTGGCGCTGACGCTGGCCCGGACCCGCCAGCAGCTCGGCGTGCAGGGCCTGCGCGGCGACTCGATGCTGCTGGAGCTGCGCGACCGGCTGCACCGCCAGGGCCAGATGCCCGAGCTGCCCGCCGGGTGGGACTCCCAGGTCGTGCTGCTCCAGGCGGGCGGCTCGTCGTTCGGCGGCGACTTCGTCGTCTCCTCCCGCGAGGGCGACACGCTGGAGCTGGCGCTGGTGGACGTGTCCGGCAAGGGCACCGACGCCGGGACGCGGGCCCTGATGCTTTCGGGTGCTTTCGGTGGATTGCTTGGATCGCTCCAGCCTGAGCAGTTCCTCCCGGCCGCCAACACCTACCTGCAGCGGCAGCGCTGGGACGAGGGCTTCGTGACGGCCGTCCACCTGGTGCTCGACCTGGCGACGGGCGAGTACACCGTCGAGTCGGCGGGCCACCCGCCGGCCGTCCAGTTCGACGCGGGCAGCGGCACCTGGCAGGTCAGCCCGGCCAAGGGCGTGGTGCTGGGCGTCGTGCCCGATCTGCGCTGCGTTCCCGAGCACGGCCAGCTCCGCCCCGGCGACGCGCTGCTCCTCTACACCGACGGGCTGGTGGAGTCGCCCGGACGCGACCTGGACGCGGGCATCGACCGGCTGCTGGGCGAGGCCGAACGGCTCGTCCCGGAGGGGTTCCGCAAGGGCGCCAGGGAGCTGGTCCAGACGATGGCCGCCGAACGCGACGACGACTGCGCCCTCATCCTCATCTGGCGCACCTGACGCTCAGCGCCCGCGCGCCTTCTTCTTTCCGTTGCCCTTGGCCTTCTGCTTGGACGTCGTGCCGGTCTTCGGCCGGAGCTTGGGCTTCTTCTTCCGCACGGGCACGGCGCGCCGTACGGGAGTCCGCGTGGGGGACGGCGAGGCCGCCGGGTCCACCGGGGCCGTCGTCGTGGTCTGCCGGACGGGGGCCGCGCCGCCCTCATCGCCTCCCATGCCGGCGATGAGGCCGCCGACCAGCAGTGTCGCGGCGGCCGCGCCGGCCGCCGCGAGCAGCCGTACCCGGGTGGTGGAGCGCGCCCCGACATGCGTGATCACGGTGAACGCGGCGGTGTCCGGCCCGTCGCCGCCGGGCGCGCGCCGGGGCTCGGGGACGGGCGCGGCGGCCTTCTTCCGGGCCCCCGACCGGACCCCCGACCGGGACGCCGGCCGGGGCGCGGGCACGGCCGGGATCTCGCCCAGCCCGCCCTGCCCGCCTTGCTCGACCAGCGCGAGCAGCAGGCGGGCGGCGGACGGCCGCCGTTCCGGGTCCTTGGACAGCGCGGCCCGGACGGCCGGGAGCAGCGTGCCCGGCAGCCCCGCCAGGTCGGGCTCGTCGCGGATCACCCGGCGGGCGACCGCGATCGGCTGACCGTCGCCGAACGGCAGCCGCCCGGTGCCCGCGTACGCGATCAGGCAGCCCCAGGCGAAGATGTCGGCGGCCGGGCCGGCGGCGCCGCCGGTGAGCACCTCGGGGGCCATCCAGCCCGGGGTGCCGAGGACCGTTCCGGAGCCGGTGAGCGTGCCCGCGGCGTCCTGCGCGCGGGCGATCCCGAAGTCGATCACCCGGCAGCCGGAGAGGGTGAGCATCACGTTGGCGGGCTTGAGGTCCCGGTGCACGAGCCCGGCGGAGTGGATCGCCGCCAGCGCGGACATCACGCCCACGGCCACGCCGTGCACGTCGGCGGCGGGCAGCGGGCCGTTCGCGCTGATCCGGTGCTGGAGGGAGAGGCCGCCGACGTACTCGCTCACGATGTACGGCAGCCCGTCCTCCTCGCCGTGCGCGAGGACGCGGGCCGTGCAGAACGAGGCCACCCGGCCCGCCAGCACGGCCTCGTCGTCGAACCGGCGGCGGTACGCGGCGTCGGCGGCCAGGTGCGGGTGGATGGTCTTGACCGCGACCCGCGCGTCCGACCCCGGTTCGTGCCCGAGGTAGACCGTTCCCATCCCGCCCGCGCCGATCCGGCCGATCAGGGGGTAGCCGCCCACCATCGGCGGATCGCTCGCTTCGAGGGGATGTGCGTGGTCCGGCGGGGACCCGGTGGCGTGCCCGTCCATGCTGTCCCCTCGACCCCTTTCGTCGGCTCAGTCCGTCCTGTCCCCGATCGTGTGCACAGTATGGTGCCGCATGAACACGGGTTGTAGGAAACGTGTTCGTCACCTCGATGTAGCCCCGATGGCATCCGGACAGGGCAGAGTTATCTCCAGTTCGGCAACCGCCCGGCTCCGGTGGATCCTCCTCGGCGCGCGGGGCCGGGGGTTGGCGGCACCGAAGGCGATGTCCGCGCGGTCGGTACCCCAGGGGTGGGAGGCACCGTTCCGCGCGGACATCGGTTTCGCGGTATTCCCTATAAAGTCGGTTGACTTTATAGGGAATCGGGGCCAGGATGGTCCGCGTGGTCCCCGCCGTCCAGGGCGCTTCGACGGCCGGGACGAGTGGCCCGGGACGGCGGAGGCACGGCCCGTCCCGGGCCACCTCGTGTTTCGCACGGCAATGGGATGGTTACAACCAGTTCTAGGCCAGGTAGAGACGAACATTCCGCTCACCCCCCAGGCGTGGGAAGCGCGGTGCGCACCGCGCGGGACCGGGAACGGGAGGGTGCCGGGAATGCGGAATCCGGTACTGCGCCGGCACTGGTCGGTGGAGGCCAGGGTGACCGGCATGGCGACCGTCGTGGTCGCGGTGCTCCTCGCCGCCGGGATGGCGGTGTTCTACGCGCTGGCCCCGGCCGGGCACTTCCACGACGCCCCGCGCGATCTGACGTTCCTGCTGCTGGGCTTCGCCGTCGCGCTCGCCGCGGTGGCCTGGTCGGTGTGGCACGCGGTCAAGCGCGCGCTGCGTCCCGTCCGGACGATGACCGGGGAGCTGGACACGATCAGCGATGACCGTACGTTCCACCAGGTCACCGTGCCCGCCGGGCACGACGAGGTCGCCGAGCTGGCCGGCGCGGTGAACCGGACGCTGCGCCGCCTGGAACGCCTGAACGAGCGCCAGCGCGCCTGGGTCGCCGACGCCTCGCACGAGCTGCGCAGCCCGCTCACCGGCCTGCGCGCCAAGCTGGAGCTGGCCCTGGAGCATCCCGAGGACGAGGACTGGCCGGGCGCGGCCCGGTCCGCGCTGGTCGACGCCGACCGGCTGCACCGGATCATCAGCGACCTGCTGGTGATGGCCAAGCTGGAGGCGGGCGTCCTCGGCGAGCAGGAGACGATCGACCTCGGCGAGCTCGTCCGCGCCGAGACGGCCCGCCGCGGCGGCCGCGTCCCGATCGAGCTGGAGACCGACGAGGGCGTGCTGGTCCACGGCGCCCGCTCGCACCTCATCCGGCTGCTGACCAACCTGCTGGACAACGCCGACCGGCACGCCCGCACCTGGGTGCGCGTCGCCGTGGGCACCGACGGGCGGCACGCCCTGCTGATGGTCGCCGACGACGGCCCGGGGATCCCGCCCGAGGAGCGCGAGCGCGTCTTCCAGCGCTTCCAGCGGCTGGCCGAGGGCCGCCGCTGCGACGCCGGCGGCACCGGACTCGGCCTGCCGATCTCCCGCGACATCGCCATCGCGCACGGCGGCAACCTGGTCGTGGGCGATGCCGACGGCACGGGCGGCGCCCGGCTCGTCCTCCGCCTCCCCCTGGCCTGAACCGGGATGATCGGCGCGGGCTAGGTTGAAGGACGCGGATTCGACGGAGGTGGGCATGCCGGGCGGGCGGGCGGGGGCGGAGGAGCTGCTGGGGCGGGTGCTGGACGCGGCCGGCCGCGAGTCCTGGGACGTGCCGCCGCGGCGGGTGGCGGCGCCGGGCTCGGCGTACGAGCGGGAGCTGGCGGCGGCGCGGGAGCGCAGCGGCCGCGACGAGGCGGTGGCGACCGGGGCGGGCCTGCTGCGGGGCCGCCGGGTCGCGTACGTGGTGTCGGAGTTCGGCTTCCTGGCGGGCTCGATCGGCGTGGCGACCGCGGACCGCATCGTGGCGGCGGTGGAACGGGCCACCGCCGAGGGCCTGCCGCTGGTGGCGGCGCCGTCCTCGGGCGGCACGCGCATGCAGGAGGGGACGCTCGCGTTCGCGCAGATGGCCCGCATCACCGCCGCCGTCACCCGGCACCGCGCGGCGGGCCTGCCGTACCTGGTCTACCTGCGGCATCCCACCACGGGCGGCGTGTTCGCGTCGTGGGGCTCGCTGGGGCACGTGACGGCGGCCGAGCCGGGCGCGCTGATCGGCTTCCTGGGGCCCCGCGTCTACGAGGGCCTGTACGGGGAGCCGTTCCCCGAGGGCGTCCAGCGGGCGGAGAACCTGTTCGACAAGGGCCTGGTGGACGCGGTCGTGGGCGTCGACGACCTGGGCGCGGTCGCGGCCGGGGCGCTGGACGTCCTCTGCGCGCGCACCCCGCCCCCGTCACCGCCCCCGCCGCCTCCGCCCGCGGAGCGCCGCGAGCCCGTCCGGCCGCCCGATCAGGGGCCGGCGTGGGACTCGATCGAACGCTCCCGCCGTCCCGACCGTCCCGGCGTGCGCGAACTCCTCCGGTACGGGGCGGCGCGCGTCACGCCGATGTCCGGCACGCAGCAGGGCGAGGCCGACCCCGGCGTCCTGCTCGCCCTGGCCCGCTTCGGGGACGCGCCGTGCGTGGTCGTCGGCCAGGACCGCCGCAGCCAGCGCGAGGGGCATCTCCTCGGCCCGGCGGGCCTGCGGGTCGCGCGACGCGGCATGAGCCTGGCCGCCGAGCTCGGCCTGCCCCTGCTCACGGTCGTCGACACGCCCGGCGCCGTCCTGTCGGCGGAGGCGGAGGAGGGCGGCCTGGCGGGGGAGATCGCCCGCTGCCTCGCCGACCTGATCACCCTGTCCGCGCCGACGCTGTGCCTGCTGATGGGCGAGGGGACGGGCGGCGCGGCGCTGGCGCTGCTGCCCGCCGACCGCGTGCTGGCCGCCCGGCACGCCTGGCTGTCCCCGCTGCCGCCCGAGGGCGCCTCGGTGATCGTCCACCGGACCCCGGACCGGGCGCCGGAGATGGCGGCGGCGCAGGGCGTCCGCTCGGCGGACCTGCTCGGGAACGGCATCGTGGACGCCCTGGTCGACGAGCGCCCCGACGCCGCCGAGGAACCGGAGGCGTTCTGCCGCCGGACCGCGGCGGCGATCGGGGAGGCGCTCACCGCGCTGGCCGCGCTGCCGCCGGCGGAGCGCCTCGCCCGCCGGACGGCCCGCTACCGCTGACGCGCCCCGGCCGCCGTCACCAGGGCCGTGAAGACCGCCTGCTGGGCCGGGTCGGTGGCGGCGGTGTCCTCCGGATGCCACTGGACGCCGAGGAACCAGCCCGCGCCCGCCTGCCCCGTCCCCTCGACGCCCTCGACGCCCTCGATCGTCCCGTCGGCGGCCCGCGCCGTGACCTCCAGGCCGCCGCCGAGGACGTCGATGTCCTGGTGGTGGTAGCAGGACGCGGTGGTCTCGGTCCCGTCCAGGATCTTGGCCAGCAGCGTGCCGGGGGAGACCGCGACCGGGTGGACGAGATGGCGGTGCTCGGCGTCCATGTGCTGGCGGAGGGTGCCGCCGCGCACGACGTTCACGATCTGGAGGCCCCGGCAGACGGCCAGCAGCGGGATCCCGGCGGAAAGGGCGTGCCGGGCGACGGCGAGGTCGAACGCGTCCTGCTCCTCATCCACGTCGTACAGGGCCTCGTGCTCGTCTGCCGCGCCGTAGTGGCGGGGGTGCAGGTCGCCGCCGCCGGGCAGCAGGACGCCGTCGCAGCGCTCCAGCCGCTCCGCGGCGCCGGACGGGTCGGCCGGGTGCATGATGAACGGCTCGCCGCCGCCCCGCCAGACCGCCTCCACCAGCGCCCGCGCCGCGACCTCGGCGGCGTACCGGAGGGCGGAGGCGTTGCTGGAGAAGCGGGCGGGCAGGGCGATGAGCGGCCTGCTCACAGGGTGATCCAGGTGGTCTTGAGGTCGGTGTACTTGTCGAGGGCGTGCAGCGACTTGTCCCGCCCGTGCCCGGACTGCTTCATCCCGCCGAACGGGACGCTCATGTCGCCCTCCTCGTAGCAGTTCACCCAGACGATCCCGGCCCGCAGCGAGCGGGAGATGCGGTGCGCCGCGGACAGGTCGCCCGTCCAGACGGCGGCGGCCAGCCCGTACTCGGTGTCGTTGGCCAGCCGGACCGCCTCGTCGGCGTCGTCGAACTCCAGCACCGACAGCACCGGCCCGAAGATCTCCTCGCGGGCGATCCGCATCCCCGGCTTGACCTGGTCGAACACCGTCGGCCGCAGGAAGAGGCCGTCGCCCGCGCCGCCGGTCCGGAGCCGGGCGCCCTCGGCCCGCCCCGCCTCCACGTACGACAGCACCCGCTCGCGGTGGCGCGCCGAGACCAGCGGGCCCATCTCGGTGGCCGGGTCGAGCGGGTCGCCGACCCGCAGCGTCTCCGCGCGCGCCACGATCCGGTCGAGGACGCGGTCGGTGATCGAGCGGTGCACCAGCAGCCGGGACGGGGCGCTGCACATCTCGCCGGCGTTGAAGAAGATCCCCCACGCGGCGGTGTCGGCGGCGGCGTCCAGGTCGGGCGCGTCGGGCAGGATGATGTTGGGCGACTTGCCGCCCAGCTCCAGCCAGACCCGCTTGAGGTTGGAGCCGGCGGCGTACCGCAGGAAGTGCCGCCCGACCTCGCCGGACCCGGTGAACGCGACGACGTCCACGCCGGGGTGCTCGCCCAGCGCCCGGCCCGCGACCTCGCCCGGCCCGTTCACGACGTTGAACGCCCCGGGCGACAGCCCCGCCTCGGCGGCGAGGGCGGCCAGCCGCAGCGCCGACAGCGGCGACTCCTCGGCGGGCTTGAGGACGACCGTGCAGCCGGTGGCCAGCGCCGGGGCGAACTTCCAGGCGGCCATGGTGAGCGGGAAGTTCCACGGCACCACGGCCGCCACCACTCCGGCCGGCTCCCGCGTGACCAGCGCCAGCGAGCCGGCGTCGGTGCGGGGCGACTCGTCCAGCTGCTTGTCGGCGGCCTCGGCGTACCAGCGCAGGCAGCCGATCACCGCGCGCAGCTCGATGCCGTCCGCCTCGGAGATCGGCTTGCCCATCTCCAGGCTGATGAGCAGCGCCAGCTCTTCCCTGTCACGTTCCACGAGGTCGGCCCAGCGCAGCAGGGCCGCCTTCCGCTCGGCGGGCGGCAGCCGCGGCCACGGCCCGTCGTCGAACGCGCGCCGCGCCGCGCCGACCGCGCGGTCCACGTCCGCCGTGCCGGCGGACGCGACCTGCGCGATGGTGCGGCCGTCGCGCGGCGACACCACGGGCGCCGTCCCCTCGCCGGGGGAGGGCGCGCCGTCGATGTGGTGCTCGGTGCACGGGTCGAGCCGGTCGGCCCGGGCGAGCCATTCCTCGTACGCAACGCCGGTCAAAGGGGGTCTCCTCCTGGGGGCAGAGGGATCAGCGGGATCAGCGGGCTGAGTGGGCTGAGCGGGCTGGGCGGGCTCAGAGGGGAAGGCCGGTGAGGACCATCACCTTCTCCTCGGTGTAGTCGGTCATCGCCGAGTGCAGGCCCTCGCGCCCGACGCCGGAGTCCTTCACGCCGCCGTACGGCATCTGGTCGGCGCGGTACGAGGGCACGTCGCCGATGACGACGCCGCCCACGTCCAGCTCGCGGTGGGCGCGGAACGCGATGTCCAGGTTCCGGGTGAACACGCCCGCCTGGAGGCCGAAGGTGGAGTCGTTCACGACCTCGAACGCCTCGTCCACGCCGTCCACCGGCTGGACGAGCATGACCGGCCCGAAGACCTCCTCGCGCGCGATCTTCGCGTCGGCGGGGACGTCGGCCAGCACGGTCGGCGCGTACGCGGCGCCGTCGCGCGCGCCGCCCGCCAGCACCCGGGCGCCCGCCTCGACGGCCTCCTTCACCCAGGACTCGACGCGCTCGGCGGCGTCCTGGCTGACCAGCGGCCCGACCTGCGTCCGGTCGTCCCACGGGTCGCCGGTGACGAGGCCGTTCACCGCGTCGATCAGCTTGGGCACGAACTCGTCGTACACCGGGCGGTCGACCAGGACGCGCTGCACGGCGATGCAGCTCTGGCCGGCCTGGTAGTTGGAGAACAGCCCGATCCGCGTGGCGGCCCAGTCGAGGTCGGCGTCGGGCAGCACGACCGCGGCGCCGTTGCCGCCCAGCTCCAGCGTGACGTGCTTGCGCGGCGCCTGGTCGCGGATCGCCCAGCCGACCGGGACCGACCCGGTGAACGAGACGATCGGCAGCCGCGGGTCGTCCACCAGCGCGGGCGCGCGGTCGTTGGGCACCGGCAGGACCGAGAACATGCCCGCGGGCAGGTCGGTCTCGGCCAGCAGTTCGCCGAGCAGCAGCGCCGACAGCGGCGTGGCGGGGGCGGGCTTGAGCACGATCGGGGCGCCGACCGCGATCGCCGGGGCGATCTTGTGCGCGGCCAGGTTGAGCGGGAAGTTGAACGGGGAGATGCCGAGCACCGCGCCCTTGGGGACGCGCGTCACGTACGCCATCCGGCCGGCGGCGGCCGGGTCGGTGTCGAGCCGCTGCGTCGTCCCGCTCCAGCGGCGGGCCTCCTCGGCGGCGAACCGGAACGTGGAGACCGCGCGGGTCACCTCGCCGCGCGCCCACAGCAGTGGCTTGCCGTTCTCGCCGGTGATCAGCCGGGCGATCTCCTCGGACCGTTCGGCGAGCCTCCGGGAGACGTGCGCCAGCGCCTCGGCGCGCACGTGCAGCGGCAGCGCGGCGGCCTCCTTGCGCAGCGCGTACGCGGCGGCGACGGCCTCCTCGACCTGATCCGGGGTCGGTACGGCGGCGGTCCCGACGACGCGGCCGTCGTACGGGTGGGCAACGGTCAGTTCCTCGTCACCGGTCGCGGGCCGACCGGCCAGCCAGAATGGGGTCACGTCCATGCGCTCACGCTATCCCCGCGGGCCCGCCGGGAAAGCCTCCAGCGTGTCCAATCGGGGTGTCCCGGTTGGACGCCACGGCGAGCGCGACCCACAATTCGGCACGGACCGCCGGATCGTCCAGGTCGCGATGGAGGAGTTCGGCCGTTTTGCGCATCCGGGCGCGCAGCGTGTGCCGGTGCACGCCCAGCGCCCGCGCCGCCGCCTCGCCCTGCCCGTTCGCCGCGAGGTACGCCCGCAGCGACGCGACGAGCGCGGGGTCCTCGGCGTGCAGCGGCGCCAGCAGCGCCTCGGCGAACCCCTCGGCGAGGTCGTCGCGGAGCAGCCCGAGGAGCCCCTGCCCGGGCAGGTCCTCGTAGCGCATCAGCCCGTACGGGCTGTCGGCCCCCTCCCGCACCCGCCGCGCCGCGGCCAGCGCCCGCCCGGCCTGCTCCAGCGCGCGCGGCAGCGACTCCAGGTCCGCGGCGGGCGCGCTCACCCCGACCGGCCCGCCGGCCCGCGCCAGCGCGCCCACCTGGCCCGCCAGCCGGTCCGGAACGATCACCGCGGTGCAGTCGCCCGCCGGGACCGCCAGGCACCGCTCGCCCGCCGGGTCGGCCTCCAGCGCGTCCAGGACCTCGCCGCCGCACGCCAGCACCCGCAGCGGCGGCTCCGGCGGCGCCGCCCCCGGCGGCCGCAGCCCCAGCAGCACCCCGCCGAGCGCCGCCCGCACCCGCCGCCCGCTGCGCGGGCTCTCCAGTTGCAGGGTCAGCAGCGACACCGCCGCCCCCACGATGGTGTGCGCGGCGGGCGGCAGCGGCTCCTCCGTCCCCACCGCCAGGTAGCCGCGCGGCCTCCCGCCGACCCCGATCGACTGCATCACGACATGCCCGTCGGCCCCGGCCAGCGCGATGCTCACCGGCCCCCGAGCAGGCCCGCCCGGTGCGCCGCCGCCCGCCGGGTCGGCGGTCTCGGCCGGGTGCCGGCCGTCCCGGGCGGGCCGGACGCGGGTGATCTCCCGGGCGAGGTGCTCGGCGTGCCTGCGGGCGCGGGACGGCTCGGCGTGGCGGGCCCCGCCGGCCGGATCGAGGAGGAGGGCCCAGCCGCCCAGCTCGCGGGCCAGCCGGGCGATCAGGGCGCCGGGGCCCTTCAGCGCGGCGCGGGTCAGCTCGCGCTGCGCCTGGAACGAGCGGGTGACGTCCCGGTACTCCTCGGCCGCGAGCAGCCGCGACACCGCCTTGCCGACGGCGATGAACGGGGTCGGCCGCGGCACCTCCAGCAGCGCCAGGCCCTGCGCGCGCGCCGCGGCGAGCAGCTCCGGCGGCACGGACCCGTGGATGACGCCGACCGCGAAGCCCAGCCCGGCGACGCCGCGCTCCACCAGTCGGGTCACGTACGGCCCGGCGTTCTCGGGCGTGAGGCGCATCCCGACCGTGAGGACGAGCTCGCCGCCCTCCAGGAACGGGGTCGGGTCCTCCAGCTCGCTGACCGCGACCCAGCGGACGGGCGCGTCCCGGGGCACCTCGGTCAGCGGGCGCAGGCCGAGGCCCGGGAGCGCGGCGACTCTGCCGAGCGTGGGCGGCATCTCGCGGACCCTCCTGTGCACGGTGTCCAACCGGACGGGCGGGATTCGCCGGTCCGTACGGTTCAGCGTAGGTCAGGACCGGCTTATGTTCGCGCCATGAGCAGCCAGAATCCGCCGCAGGAACGCCGTGTCGTCACCGAGATCCCGGGACCCCGCTCGCGGGCGCTGCAGGAGCGCCGGGCGGCCGCCGTCGCGCCGGGGGTGAGCAGCGTGCTCCCGGTGTACGTGACCGACGCGGGCGGCGGCGTGGTCGTCGACGCCGACGGCAACTCCCTGATCGACTTCGGCTCGGGCATCGCGGTGACCAACGTCGGCAACGCCAACCCGCGCGTCGCCGAGCGGGTGAGGGCGCAGGCGGACCGGTTCACGCACACCTGCTTCATGGTCGCGCCGTACGAGTCGTACGTGGAGGTCTGCGAGTCCCTCAACCGGCTCACCCCGGGCGACCACGAGAAGCGGTCGATCCTGGTCAACAGCGGCGCGGAGGCGGTGGAGAACGCCGTCAAGATCGCCCGGTACGCGACCGGCCGCGACGCGGTCGTGGTGTTCGACCACGGCTACCACGGCCGGACCCTGCTCACCATGACGCTGACCAGCAAGAACATGCCGTACAAGCAGGGCTTCGGGCCGTACGCGCCGGAGGTCTACCGGATGCCGATGGCCTACCCCTTCCGCTGGCCGGGGAGCCGGGAGGACTGCGGGCCGGAGGCGGCGGCGCAGGCGATCGACCAGATCACCAAGCAGATCGGCGCGGCGAACGTGGCGGCCCTGGTGATCGAGCCGATCCAGGGCGAGGGCGGCTTCATCGACCCGGCGCCCGGGTTCCTGCCGGCGCTGGCCGCGTTCTGCCGCGACAACGGGATCGTGTTCGTGGCCGACGAGGTGCAGACGGGCTTCGCGCGGACCGGCGACCTGTTCGCCTGCGAGCACGAGGGCATCGTGCCGGACATCGTCGCCACCGCGAAGGGCATCGCGGGCGGGCTGCCGCTGGCCGCCGTCACCGGCCGCGCCGAGCTGATGGACAAGATCCATGCCGGCGGGCTCGGCGGCACCTACGGCGGCAACCCGGTCGCGTGCCAGGCGGCGCTGGCCGTCCTGGAGGAGATCGAGAACGAGAAGCTCGCCGACCGCGCCCGCGCGATCGGCGACATCATGCTGCCCCGCCTGCGCGCGCTGGCCGACCGCCATCCCGCCGTCGGGGACGTGCGGGGCCGCGGCGCCATGCTCGCGATCGAGCTGGTGGAGCCGGGCACCACCGAGCCGGACGCCGCGCTGACCGCCGAGATCGCGCGCCGCTGCCACGCCGCCGGCCTGCTGGTGCTGACCTGCGGCACGTACGGCAACGTGCTGCGCTTCCTGCCCCCGCTGGTCATCCCCGAGCACCTGCTCAAGGAGGGCCTGGACGTCCTGGAGGAGGCGTTCGCCGCCGGTTAGCCGGGGTGCGTTCCGGCGATCACCTGATATGCCGTAAAGATCACGTTGGCCGGTCCGGGCGGTCCGGCAGCCTCTAGGCTGCTCGGACCGATCGACGGGTGTCGCGGAGATTCTGGTGTTTCGGGGGATCGTGGGGGATCGCATTGGCGTTGCCGGACGAGCTGCGGGTGCTGCTGACCGACGAACCGGTGCTCGACCTGTACTCGCGGCCTCCATGGCGGGTGCCGGACGGGACGGCCGAGGACGTCCGGAGGCGGCTCGAAGAGGTCGTGGGCCGCTGGGACGGCGCGTGCGAGCCCGGCTCCGTCGTGCTGGCCGCGTCCCGGCCGCTCCTCGACCTGCTGTCCGGCGCCGGTGCGCGCGGCGGCGCGTACGGCGACCTGGCCGGCGGGATCCTGCGGCCCTTCCTGTCACCCCGCGCGGCCGTGCCGGACCACCACCTGTCCGAGGCCGTGAGCGTCCCGGAACTGCGCCTGCTGCGGGAGCGGTACGGGCCCGAGAAGGCGTTCGAGATCGTCCGCGATCTGCTGGCGGCGGTCGAGGGGCTGGAGCCGCTGGAGCCGCGCCGGCGGGCGCTGCTGGAGCTGTTCGCCGACCCGCCGCCCGGCATCGGGGACGCGCGCGGCCGCGCCTGGCGGGACGGGTGGGCGGCGCATGCCGGGGACGGCGTCCTGGCGGTGCTGCCCGAGGCGGCGGGGTACACCGGCTACCTGGAGTGGATCTGCGGCGGGCTGTTCGCCGTGCACGGGAGGCTGTGCGCCGCCTCCTCCACCACCTGGGACGAGCCGTACCTGCTGCGCGACCTCCTGCTCGCGGCCAAGCTCGCCGCCGTGCCGAACGCCCTGCTCGCGGCGCTGCCGTCCGAGCGGTTCGGCACCCTGATCGACGACGTCGCCTCGGGCTCCCCCGTGCCCGCCGGAGCCCAGTGGGCGGCCCGGACCCGGGCGTGGCTGCGGCGGCTCCTCTGGGCGGGCGAGGCCGGGGCCTGCCGCGCCTGGATCGACCTCGCGGTCCGGTTCGCCGCCGCCACGACCGCCGCGACCGCCGCCACCGCGGACACCGTGCGGAAGGGAGCGCCCCTGGGGCTCCACGCGACCCCCTACCTCGACCTCCTCCGCGACTTCCAGACGGACCTGCGGGAGATCTGGGGCCCGTACCGCTCGGCGCCGCCCAACCCGATCGCCGCCGGCGATGGACCTGCGGGCACCGCCAGCGCGGGAGGCGGCGCCGGCACCGCTCCAGCGGCCGAAGAGCAGGCGGACGACAGGACCATCGACCAGCCGGAGCTGGCGGCGGCCATCCAGGACGTGGCCGACGGGTCCGGCCCCGTCCGGCTGCTGATCGCCGGGCCGGACGGCACCGGCAAGCGCCGGGCGGCCAAGCGGATGAACGAGCTGGTCACCGCGCGGCCGGGGTCCGTGCGGGAGGCGCCGTTCTGGCTGGCGGCCGACTACCTCAACGGCATGAACATCTTCTCCGCCACCACCTACCTGGCCGACGTCGCGCGGGAGAGCGCCGGCCAGCGGGTGCTGATCATCGACGGCCTGGACGCCGCCGCCCGCGAGCCGTTCAACGGCGAGGCGGTGGTCGAGGAGCTGCACCGCTCGATCGACCTGTTCCCCGACCTGAACATCATCGCGCTCTGCGAGACCGGCGGCGACGAGCGGATCCGGGAGATCAACCCGGCGCTGGCGCTGCGGTTCACGGTGGTGCGGTCCCGCCCGTTCACCGCGGCGGGGTACCGGGAGCTGTTCGACAAGGCGGTCCGGCGGTCCGGCGCCTCGGCCACCCGGCCCGCGCTGGACGCGGCGGCCGAGCTGCTGCTGCGCACCAGGCCGGTGCGCAACATGCGCAACGCCCGGCTGGCGAACCGGCTCGCCGGGACGGTCGTCGAGAGCGCCCGCCGCCGCACCCCCGGCGGCGCGGCACCGGTGGTGCGGCGGGGGGACATCCCGGCGAGCCTCGACGTCACCGGCGCCACCGGGGACCCGCTGGCCGAGCTGGCCTCCCTGACCGGCCTCGCCGCCGTCAAGCGGCAGGTCGAGCTGGTCCTGGCCGAGGCGCGGGCGGCCGAGACGCGCGCCGCCGCCGGGCTGACCGTCACCCCGCCGACCCGGCACATGGTGCTGACCGGCGGCCCCGGCACCGGTAAGACCGAGGTGGCGCGGCTGCTGGCGCGCGTGTTCGCCGACCTGGGCCTGCTGTCGTCGGGGCACGTGGTGGAGGTGACCCCCACCGACCTGGTCGGCCAGAACTACGGCCAGCCGCGCCAGGTGATCGAACGGGCGATCGGCGGCGCGCTGCTGATCGACGAGGCGTACGTGCTCGGCCGGGGAGATTCCAACTCGATGGCGGACGCGGTCGCCACGCTGGTCAAGCTGATGGAGGACCACGGCGACGACCTCGTGGTGTTCGCGGCGGGCTACCAGCGGGAGATGCAGGACTTCCTGTCCGCCAACCCCGGGCTGGCCTCCCGGTTCCCCGTCACGCTGCACTTCCCGGACTACACCGACGAGGACCTGGTGGAGATCTTCGTCGGGCAGGCGGCGAAGGCGGGGCTGCGGCTGGGCGACGGCGCCCGCGAGAAGGTCGCCGACCTGCTGCGCCGGGCGCCCCGGGGCAAGTCGTTCGGCAACGCCCGGGTCATGCGGAACCTGTGCCAGCGGGCGCTCCCCCTCCAGGCCGACCGGGTGCTGAACGCCGGGGGCGGCGAGAAGGACCTGGCGATCCTGCTGCCCGAGGACATCCCCGACTCCCTCAGCGGCGCGACCCGGACGGTCGCCGACGGCGACCCGTTCGCCGAGCTGGCGGCCATGGTCGGGCTCGACGAGGTCAAGGCCGAGGTCCGCGCCCTGATGGCCGAGGCGCGGGTGCTGGAGGCGCGCCGGGTGGCGGGGCAGCGGGTGCCCATGCCGACCCGGCACATGGTGTTCTCCGGCAACCCCGGAACCGCCAAGACGACCGTGGCCCGACTGATCGCGCGCATCTACGCCAGGCTGGAGCTGCTGTCGTCCGGGCACCTGGTGGAGGTCACGCGGGCCGACCTCGTCGGCGAGTACCTCGGCCACACCGCGCCGAAGGTCCACCGGGTCGTGGAGCAGGCGATGGGCGGCGTCCTGTTCATCGACGAGGCGTACGCGCTGCACCAGGACCGCTTCGGGGCGGAGGCCGTCGCGGCGCTGGTCAAGCTGATGGAGGACAACCGCACCGACCTGATCGTCATCGCGGCCGGATACGAGGACGAGATGACGCGGTTCCTGGACGCCAACTCGGGCCTGCGCTCCCGCTTCGCCAAGCACCTGCGCTTCCGCGACTACAGCGACAAGGAGCTCGTCGGCATCTTCGAGCACGCCGCGTCGGTGGACGGGTTCGCGCTCGCCGACGGGGTGACCGGCGCGCTGTTCGACCTGCTGCGCCGGGCCGGGCGCGGCCCCGCGTTCGGGAACGGCAGGTTCATGCGGAACCTGCTGGACGCGACGATCAGCGCGCAGGCCCAGCGGCTCGCCACCGGCGAGCGGCCCGGTACCGAGGACGTCGTCACGCTGCTGGTCGAGGACCTCCCCGAGCCCGAGCGGGCCGACGGCGGCGGCCGGGCCGGCGCCGTCGGCAACTACCTGTGAGCCGGCCCGGCTAGACGGCCGCCCCGGCGGGCTCGAGGTCGTAGAGGCCGGCGAGCAGGTCGTACGAGCGCAGCCGGTCCGCGTGCTCGTACACCGAGGTCACCACCATGACCTCGTCGGCCGCGGTCTCCTCCAGCAGCGCGTCCATCTGCTTGCGGACGGTCTCGGGCCCGCCCATGACCTGCCCCGCCAGCCGCGACTGGACGATCTCCCGCTCGACCTGGGTGTACGGGTACGCGGCCGTCTCCTCCGGGCTCGGCAGCGGGCCCGGACGGCCCTGCCGCAGCCGCAGGAACGACAGCGCGTTCGGGGCGGCCAGCTCCCGCGCCCGCTCGTCGGTGTCGGCCGCCGTGACCGACACCGCGATCATCGCGTGCGGCCGCTCCAGCTCGGCGGACGGCCGGAACGACTCGCGGTAGAGCTTGAGCGCCGGGAGGGTGTTCTCGGCGGAGAAGTGGTGCGCGAACGCGAACGGCAGCCCGAGCAGCCCGGACAGGCGGGCGCTGTAGCCGCTGGAGCCCAGCAGCCAGACGGGCGGCTCGTTCCCGGCGGCCGGGGTGACCGTGCTGTGCTCGCCGAAGTAGGCGCGCAGCTCGTGCACCTGCTCGGGGAAGTCGTCCACCGACAGCGCGTCCGGCGAGCGCCGCAGCGCCCGCGCCGTCTTCGCGTCGGTGCCGGGCGCCCGGCCGAGGCCGAGGTCGATCCGCCCCGGGTAGAGCGCCTCCAGCGTCCCGAACTGCTCGGCCACCACCATCGGCGCGTGGTTGGGCAGCATGATCCCGCCCGAGCCGACCCGGATCCGCTCGGTCGCCGCGGCGACCTGGCCGATGAGCACGGCGGTCGCGGAGCTGGCGATGCCCGGCATCGTGTGGTGCTCGGCCAGCCAGTAGCGGTGGAAGCCGAGCGCCTCGGTATGCCGGGCCAGGTCCAGGGTGTTGCGCAGGGCCTGGGCGGAGGTGGATCCGCTCACCACGGGGGACAGGTCGAGAACCGAGAAGGGGACGCTCATGATCCGTGCAACCCCGCGACCGGCGCGCGTCTTCCCGCCGCGGCCCGCGTGTGGCTCAGCGCACCACCCCGGCGTCCCCGGCCCACGCGCGGCTCAGCCCGTGACCAGCCGGACGATGCCGTACACCAGCAGCGCCACCGCCAGGCCCACGATCGGCCCGGCCGAGACGCACACCCACGACCAGATCACCCGCGTGCGGGCGCCGGCCGGGTCGCGCTCGAAGCGCCCCTCGGCCCAGGTGTAGAGCAGCGCGGCCATGATGAGCGCCGGGAAGAACACCACCATGGCGTACAGCCCGAGCAGGAACGCGACGATCTGCCCGCCGAGCGTGTAGGTGCCGTCCGGCCCGATCCCCGGCGCCCGCCGGGGCTCGAACGCGGTGGGGATGACGGGAATGGTCATGGCGTCCTCCGGGTCGTTCAGTTGTGACCCGGATCATATGCCTCACCGCAGCCGCAGGCCCACCAGAACCGGATCATGGTCGGACGACCGGTACGCGTCGGGCCGGTAGAGCCCGGCCGGGTTGTACTCGGTGTTGTAGTCCAGGATCAGCGGCTCGTCGGCGTTGATGTGCCAGATGGTCGCGCCGGTGATCCGCCGCGCCAGCTCGCGCCCGGCCAGCAGGTGGTCGAGCTCGCCCGACTGGCCGTCGAAGACGTACGAGTAGCGCTGCGCGGGCCGCACGTACCGCTCGGTCTGCGAGGCCAGCCCGGCGGCGGCGAGCACCTTCACCGGGTCCTCGGCGGAGTAGGCGTTGAGGTCGCCGAGCACCATCGGCTGCCGCTCGCCCGCGGCGAGCCCGGCGATCGCCCGCGCCTGGCCGACGCGGCGCGCGTTGAAGCAGCCCTGCCCGTCGCCCTGGTCCCGGTCGGGCCCGGTCGCGCCGTCGCAGCCCTTGGACTTGAAGTGGTTGACGATCATGGTGAACGGGGCGCCGGTGCGGCCCTGGAACGCCTGCACCAGCGGCGGCCGGTCGAAGACCGGGTCGTCCGAGGAGCGGGCCGCGCCCACCGGCCGCAGCTTCGCGCTCTTGTAGATCAGCGACACGTGGATCTCGTCGGTCCCCGGGTTCGGGTGCCGGATCCAGGAGTACGTGCCCGCGCCCGCGGCCGCGTTCAGCCGGTCGACCAGCGCCTTGATCGCGGTGTCGCCGTTGTTCTCGACCTCCATCAGGCCGACCGCGTCGGCGTCGAGGCCCCTGAGCGCCGCGACGAGCTTGGCGAGCTGCCGCTCCTGCTCCCCGGCGGTGTCCGCGCCGCGCCGGTCGAGCGTGGTGAACCAGTTGAGCGTGTTGAAGCTCGCCACCTTCACATCGCCGCCGACCCGCGCGGGACGCGGCGGGCGCGGGTTGGTGCGGGCGAAGCGCGGCGTGCGGGTCGGCTGCAGCCGGTGGCTTCCGAACCCCTCGCTCAGCACGCCCGTGACCCCGGCCGCGGAGTCGCCGACGCGCACCGCCCGCGGGGTCGTGAACGGCACGTCGTCCGGGTTCTGCACGGTCGAGCCGTCGTCGATCAGCAGCCGGCGCCGGTCGTTCTCCTCCTGCGTCGACCCGTGGCCGCCGGTCGGCTGGAAGAGCCGCCCGCCCGCCGACACCGTCAGCTCCCCGTACCGCCCGAGCTGGTACGTCTCCGTCGCCGTCAGCCGCTGGCCGTACCGCAGCAGCATGCCCTCGCGGGCCTCGCGCTCCGCGCCGTCCATCGGCAGCCGTGCGGCCTGCGCCCGGACGTTCCCGCCGCCGCACACGTCGACGGCGGTGACCGGCGACAGTTCCGTCAGCCCGCCGAACTCGACGGCCCGGCCGGTGACCAGGACCCGGTCGCCGGGGGAGACCGCCCGGGTGGAGTAGACGAACAGGCCGTCCGAGGTGCGCGGATCGGCGTCCGGCGTCGGGTCCTGGACGAAGAAGCCCTTCAGCTCGCCGGCCGCCTGGAAGTCGCCGGTGACGACGCCTTCCACGCGCACGGTCTGCCCGTTGAGAGGCGTCGCGGCGCCCGTTCCCTGCACCTGGGCGATCTCGTGCGTGGCGGGCGTCCCGCAGGCGGCGGTGCCGGGTTCCGGCTCCGCCCGGGCCGCCCCGGTGCCGGCCATGGTGACGGCCAGGACGGTGGAGAGTGCTGCTGCTGTACGGCGCATGGGCCGGAGGCTAAGCCGGGCGTATCGCCCATCAGCCACCTATTCGTGAAGACTCCACCGATTCGTAATGAACACCCGGAGCGGGGCGCGCCGGGGAAACGCCGCCGGCGGCCGGGGCGATGAACAGGATGACCTTGCCGCGGGGAGAGGTCGGTCGAGAGGCGGGGGCGCGCTGGTGGGGGACGAATCGTCGGTCGGCACCCGGTACGCGCGGACGCGCGACATCGTCCTCATGGCTGCGTTCCTGCTGCTGCTCACCGCGGCCCTCCTGACGCTGCTCGTGCAGGCGTGGCCGCCCGCGCCGCAGATCGCCCCGGACGGGCGGCCGGAGGCGCCGGCGAAGTCGGTCGCCCTGCGGCTGTTCGGCTGGCGGCCGGTGATCGGCCGGGAGGCGAGCTTCTTCGTCATCGTGATGGCGGCGGGCGCACTCGGCGCCGTCGTCCACGCGCTGCGCTCGCTGTACTGGTACGTGGGCAACCGCTCGCTGCGCCGCAGCTGGCTGATGATGTACCTGCTGCTCCCGGTCACCGGCGCCCTGTTCGGGCTGATCGTCTACCTCGTCCTGCGCGGCGGGCTGACCTCGCCGGCCGGCGGGTTCACCGAGGTCAACCCGTACGGGATGGCGGCGATCGCCGCGCTGGTCGGGCTGTTCTCGCAGGAGACCGCCGAGAAGCTGCGCGCGGTGTTCCAGACGCTGCTCTCGCCCGCCAAGGCCGGCCGCGACCAGGCGCTGCCGCCGCGGGTCCACGCGGTCGAGCCGGCCGGAGCGCCGGTCGGCAGCGTCGTCATCGTGCGCGGCGTGGGGCTCGGCTCGGCGTCGGCCGTGCGGTTCGGCGCGGCCGAGGCGGCGGTCACCGACGTCACCGACACCCGGTTGCAGACGACCGTCCCGCCGGGCGCGTCCACCGGCCGGCTCGTCGTCACCACGCCCGCCGGGTCGGCCACCAGCCCGGCCGACTTCACCGTCGCCTGAGGCCGTGTCCGCCGGGCCGGGTCAGGCCGGGTCGGGCCAGTGGTCGTGCCACTGCTCGTACGCCGCGCCCGGCAGGAACGTGGGCAGCGACCGGGGATCGGCCGTGTTGAGGACGGCGGGCCGGTCGCCGGCGTGCGAGGCCGCGAACACGGCCGACTCGCTGTAGGTGTCGCGCTCCGGGCTGATCGGCCCCGCCACCAGGCAGGTGAAGCGGTCGCCCGCCAGGTCCTCGTCCGGGATCGCGTTGCTGATCACCAGGCTGTTGGAGACGGTGACCCAGCTGCCCAGGGCGGCGATCTGCCGTTCGGCGCCCTGCTGCTCCCAGCGGTACCGCAGGATCGGCTTGGAGAAGATCGGGACGAGCAGGTGCGACACGCCGCAGGCCAGCAGCTCGCGCTCCCAGCCGACGGACCGGCCGAGGTCCTCGCAGATCAGCACGGCCAGCCGGCCGAGTGCGGTGTCGAGCACGCCGACCCGGGTGCCGGGGGCGATGTACTCGTCGGCCGTGCCGCTCGCGGGCGCGCCGGGCAGCCGCCACAGCGCCATCTGCCCGGCGGTGAGGGTGAAGCCGGAGAGCTTGTCCTGGACGAGCAGTTCCTCGCCCGTCCAGCGGTCCAGCAGCACGGCCCGGTTGGGCGGCGGGTCGTCCGGGCCGAGCGGGCCGCTGCCGAGCAGGATGAACCGCAGCGGGTGGCGGTGCCGGTCGCGCCCGGCGGTGTCGAACGCGACCTCCTTCCAGTGCTCGAGGAGGGAGTCCGACAGCGCGATCTCGGGCATCACCGCGACCTGCGCGCCGGCCTCGTCCAGCCGCCGGATGACCGACCGCACGCGGGTGTGCATCTTGGACGAGTCGCGCGGGCACAGCCGGTAGACGGTCATGCCGTTCCGCGTCTCGAACTCGATCTCGATGTCGTCGAAGTTCTCCAGCATCGGCGCGCAGCCGACGCGCACCGGCTCGTCCCGGCTGAAGTGGGGGTCGTGGACGGACGGCAGCACGCGGTGCTCGACGCGGTCCCACTCCTCCGGCGGGACGCGGTGCACGCCGAAGAACTCGGCCTTGGTCCGGCGGCCGAGCGGCCGGCCGGGGAACGCGCAGCGCGGCAGCAGCGCCCCCTCGCTCTCGTCGCCGTTGAACCGGCCCTCGGTGAGGTACTGGATGAGGACGCCGCTCATGGCGGGGACGTTGTGGTACGGCCCGTACGGGTTGGCGTGCGCGAGGGCGGCGTCGAGCCCGAGCAGGATCGTGAACCGGCCGCGGTCGCCGTCCGCGGCGATGATCTCCTCGGTCATGTCGGGGTCGAGCACGCCGAGGGCCAGCACGATCTCGGAGATCTCCGCGGCGCGGCGGCGCACCCGCGCGTCGTCGTTCCACATCGTCGCGGTCCAGCTCTGGAAGACGTGGTCCGGGAGCGCGTCGTACAGGCGGATGAAGAGATCAGCCGGCTCGGCCGGGTGGGCCGCTTGGGCAAGAGCCGCCAACTGATCGGTCATAGATGTTCCCCCAGGGGGTTGACAGGGCCGGTTACGGGTAGTCGATCGATGCTAACTCTCGCGAGTTCGCGTCTTCAGTGGCATCAGATACAGATTCGGCCACGGATGTTGGAGATCCTGGGTACCGGAACGGTCACGGGCCGCTCCGGTACGGCCCGAAATCGGACGAAGCTGTCACTTGACATTCACTTGGCATGGGCGCACTCTGGAGGGGTCCGCCCTTCCTCGACGACCATGGGGTGAGCCGGTGAACGCGAGGGCAGAGACGCAGGCGAGGATGCCGCAGCTCGGCCGCGACCGCAGGAGCGAGGCGCGGCGGCTGATCGACGCGATGGAACACGCCAAGGAGCTGACCGAGGGGCACTTCAGCGCGCTCGGGATGCTCATCACCGATGCCTCCCTCAACGCCGACGAGCCCGCCCTCACCGAGGTGAAGGACGGGCTCCAGTGGTTGCACCGCAACTACCTCGACACCCGTTCCCTGGACGGCGACCAGCGCGAGCAGCGCGGCCGGCTCCTCGGCCTGATCGACTGTGCGCACTGGGCCCTGCAGCGCCTGCCCTCCGGACTCCAGCTCTCCCTCCAGCCGGGCGGCCACGCGGCGCGCTTCCTGGCCGCCGTGGCCCGCCGCCAAGGGCTGTCCAACCAGCAGCTCGCGGCCGAGCTCGGCACCGACGAGACCGAGATCAGCCGGGTCGGCCGCCGGCTGCTGTCGGCGGGCGTGGTGTGGAAGCGCAAGGAGTGGCGCCACAACGCGTGGGACATCACCCCCCGTGGCCTCCAGTACGCCGAGAGCGCCGGCCTGCTGGACGAGCCACACGAGCCACAGGAGAGCGCGGATCCCGTCCCGGCGCGCTCGCGCGGCGCCGACCTCGTGGACGACGCCCCCCGCCGCCCGGAGGACCTGGACGGCCCCCGCCGCACCGGAGAGCGCGGCCGCTCCCAGACCTGAAGCACACCGTCCGGGCCCCGGCAGAGCACCGGGGCCCGGACACCACCACCGCCCCCCTGCCGCGGCCGAGCGCGCGGAAGCGGACCGGACTACCGCCCGGCCGCGCGCGGCGGTCTGATCCGGCGGCGCGTCCAGGGACCTGGCGCGGCGGCCCCGACCTCGGTCTCGGTCATGGGGAAGGCGTGCCCGGCCGCCGGGAGGCGCGGGCGCGTCCCGGCGCGCAGCGCCTCGCCGTGCAGGCGGACGGCCTCGTCGTAGCGGCGCAGGAAGAAGAGCCTCCACAGGGCCAGGGGCAGCCTCCGGCCGGACACGAGCCGGGTGGCCCGAGGAGCGGCGGGCCCGGCGGTGCGGCGATGCCGGACTCCGCGGTGCCCGGGACGTCCGGCCGGTCGCGCGCCCTCGGCTCGCCGGGCGGCCCTCGGGCCGGGCAGGCGGATCCAGCCGCGCGTCCTGGTCTCCTTCACCGACACGTGGATCGGCCGGTAGGCGTCCGGCTCGCTCTCCGGGTGGTGGCGTACGACCTCGTCGTAGAACCAGTCGGAGGCGATGAGCGCCAAGGGGCCGGCGGACTCGCGCAGGGCGTCCTTGAGGGGCGCCGCGTCCAGCAGGCGGGCCGCCAGGTTGATGGCGCTGCCGGCGACGCCGTGCTCGTCGTGGTGCACCTCGCCGGCGTGCAGCGCCGCGCGCAGCTCGATCCGGGCCGTCTCGGGCGCCTTCGCGTTGCAGGACTCCAAGGCGGCGGCCAGCTGGAGCGGCAGCGCGACCGCGAGCCGCTCTTTGGGCACGTCCGCGGGCACCAGGATGAGCACGCCGTCGCCGCGGTCCTCCCAGCGGCAGTCCTCGCAGCGCACGCCGGACCGCTTGAGCGCCCGCCGCAGCGCCCGGTAGAGGCCCTCGCGCACGGCGATCTGGTCGCGGTTGGTGCGCCGCCGGTCGCCGAAGCCCGCCACGTCCACGTACACGATCGCCCAGTGCATGGCGGGCGCCACTTCTCGCACAGCCACCCCTCGGTGCTCGAAATACCGTGCAGATGCATGAGCTAATGCACGTGCATTTCCGAGATGGTAGCGCGCCGCCACCCTCCGCGCCCTGTTATGGCGCGAAAGCGTCGGCGGCGCGGGTGGAGAGGGTCGCCAGGGCGGACAGGAGTTCGGGTGGGCCCGTGACGTGGAAGCCGGCGTCGAGCATGAGGATGTGCAGGGCGAGCTGCAGGGGAGTGTCGCCGCCCGCGTGGACGAGGCAGGTGTGCTCGTCCAGGGGTTCGACCAGGATCGCGGGAGGAACGCGGGCCGCGATCGTCTCCGCGGGGGCGTGGACGGTCACCTCCGCCCTGTAGCGGGACAGCGCGGTGTCGACGCCGCGCGGGACGAGGTCGGCCGGCGGGTCCTCGCGCGGGGCGAAGCGCGGGCCGTGCGGGACGCGCAGGGCCATCCGGTCGGCGCGGAACGTGCGCCAGCCGTCGCGCCCGACGTCCCAGGCGAGGAGGTACCAGCGGCGCCCCATGCTCACGAGGCGGTACGGCTCCACGTCGCGGACGAGGCCGGCGCCGTCGTGCGTGCGGTAGTCGAAGCGCAGCCGGTGGCGGTCGCGGCAGGCGGCGGCGATGGCGGTGAGGACCTCGGCCGGTACGGAAGGCGTAGGGGCGCCCGTGGGGAGCGGGGTCGTGTACTCGTGCAGGGCGTTCACGCGTTCGCGCAGCCGTGCGGGGAGGACCTGCTCCAGCTTGGCGAGGGCGCGGACGGAGGTCTCCTCGATGCCCGCGACCGTGCCCGCCGCGGCGGTGCGCAGGCCGATCGCGACCGCGACGGCCTCGTCGTCGTCCAGCAGCAGCGGCGGCAGGGAGGTGCCCGCGCCCAGGCGGTAGCCGCCGTGCACGCCGGGCGCGGCGTGGACGGGATAGCCGAGGTCGCGGAGCTTGCCGATGTCGTAGCGCAGGGTGCGGGGGCTGACCGCCAGGCGCTCGGCCAGTTGCGCGCCCGTCCAGTCGGGACGCGTCTGCAACAGCGACAGCAGGCGGAGGAGTCGTGCCGAGGCTTCCAGCATGGGATCGATTGTCCCGGCAATCGCGGCAAGGATCCTGCCGCATCGCTTCCTAGGGTCGGGGCATGAGCGACAACGAGATCCGCCCGTTCCGCATCGACGTCCCGCAGGCCGACCTGGACGATCTGCGCGAGCGCCTGGCCCGCACGCGGCTCCCGGGGGAGGTGCCCGGCGGCGGCCGGAACCGCGGCCTTCCGGCCGGCGAGCTGCGCGAGCTGGTCGAGTACTGGGCCACCGGGTACGACTGGCGCGAGCACGAGGCCAGGATCAACGCCCACCCGCAGTACGTGACCGAGATCGACGGCCAGGACGTCCACTTCCTGCACGTCCGCTCGCCCGAGCCGGACGCGACGCCGCTCGTCCTCACGCACGGCTGGCCGGGGTCGGTCGCGGAGTTCCTCGACGTGATCGGCCCGCTCACCGACCCGCGGGCGCACGGTGGGGACCCCGCCGACGCGTTCCATCTGGTCGTCCCGTCCCTGCCCGGCTACGGCTTCTCCGCGCCGCTCAGGGAGGACGGCTGGGACCTGCGCCGCATCGCGAAGGCGTGGGCGGCGCTGATGGCCCGCCTGGGGTACGACCGGTACGGCGCGCAGGGCGGCGACTGGGGTTCGGGCGTGTCCCGGGAGCTCGCCAAGGTGGACCCCGCGCACCTCATCGGAGTCCACGTCAACTACCTTCTGACGTTCCCGTCGGGACAGGAGGGAGAGCTGGACGGGCTCACCGGCGCCGACCGGGAGCGGCTCGCGGGGCTGGAGCGCTTCCAGGGCGAGCTGGGCGGCTACATGGCGATCCAGGGGACGCGGCCCCAGACGCTCGCGTACGGGCTGGCGGACTCGCCGGCGGGCCAGCTGGCCTGGATCGCGGAGAAGTTCGCCGAATGGACCGAGGACGGCGTGGACCGCGACGCCCTGCTGACCAACGTCACCCTCTACTGGCTGACCAACACGGCGGCCTCCTCGGCGCAGCTGTACTACGAGTTCGCGCACGCGGGCTGGAGCATGCCGGAGCCGTCGACCGTGCCCACGGGGGTCGCCGTGTTCCCGTACGACATCGCCCTGCCCGTCCGGGCCCTCGCGGAACGCGACGAGAAGATCGTGCACTGGACGGAGTTCGAGCACGGCGGGCACTTCGCCGCGCTGGAACGGCCCGACCTGCTCGCCGGCGACGTCCGCGCGTTCTTCCGGGGGCTGCGCCAGGCCCGCTAGGGCACGGAGCGGCGCAGCGCGTCCAGGCCGTTCGCGATGGCGGGCCGCCGGTCGCCGCCCCGGCGGACGCAGGTGATGATCCGCCGGGACGGCACCGGCTCGCCGCGCAGCGGCACCCGGAGGACCTGGTGCTCGGGCGGCAGCGGCGCGAGCCGGGGGACCAGCCCGATCCCGAACCCGGCCGCCACCAGCGCGGCGACCGCGAACCACTCGTTGGCGTGGTGGGCGATCCGCGGCGTGAACCCCGCCGCGGCGCAGGCGGTGAGCATCAGGTGGTGCTGGTCGCCGCGGTCGGGGGAGCCGATCCAGGGCTCCCGCGCGGCGTCGGCCAGGACGGGCCGCGGCCGTTCCGCCAGGGGGTGGCCGGGCGGGACGAGCAGGTCCTGCGGCTCGTCCAGCAGGGGGTGCTGCTCGAAGCGCGGGTCGTCCGGCGGGGGGCCGTCGGCGGTCGGGATGAGCACGGCGATGTCGAGCCGCCCCGCCAGCAGCAGCGGGAACGCGTCCTCGCTCTCGGTCTCGCTCATCCGGACGTCCAGCCGCGGATGCTCCCGGCCGAGCAGCACGGCCGCCGGGGTGACGATCGCGGCCAGGGCGCTCGACACCGAGCCGAGCCGCAGCCGCCCGGCGGCGCCGTCCTGGTGCGCGGCGATGTCGGCCTGGGCGCGTTCCCACTGGGCGAAGAGGACGTCGGCGTGGTCGAGGACGGTGTACGCGGCGGGCGTGAGCCGTACGCGGCGCCCCTGGGCCTCCAGGAGCGTGACGCCCAGATCGCGCGCGAGGAGGCGGAGCTGCTGGGAGACCGTCGAGGGCGTGAGGTGCAGGATCTCCGCCGTCGCGGTGACCGTGCCCTGCTCTCTCAGCACGCGCAGCGCCTGCAGCCGAGGATCGATCATGCGGCGATTCAACACGATCCGGTGCGGGATCTTTCGATGGACCCGCACGGTGGGGGCTGCGCAGACTCGGGCACATGTCCCGTGCCTCGCTCGTGCCGGCGCCCGTCCTGGTCCTGGGCAGCGTCGTGTCGGTCCAGACGGGCCAGGCGCTCGGCAAGCAGCTGTTCGGTGAGGCGGGCCCGCTGGGGGTCGTCACGCTCCGGCTCGCGTTCGCCGCCGCGTTCCTGCTGCTCCTCTGGCGGCCCCGATGGCCCGGACGGGAGGCGCTCCCGCTCGTCGCCGCGCTGGGCACGGCCATCGCCGGGATGCAGTTCATCTATCCGGCGATGGCCCTGCTCCCGATCGGGATCGCCTCGACGGTGCAGTTCCTCGGGCCGCTCGTCCTGGCCCTGACCGGTTCGCGGCGTCCGGCCGACCTGCTCTGGGCGGGCCTGGCGGGAGTCGGCGTCGTCCTCATCTACCGGCCGGGCGGCGAGATCCCCTCCCTCGCGGGGCTGGCGTTCGCGCTGGCGTCGGGCGGGTTCATGGCGGCCTACCTGGTGCTGAACAAGCGCGCGGGCGCCCGTTCCGGCGACGGCTCGCTGCTCACCTGGGCGGTGGTCTTCGCCGCCGCGCTCACGCTGCCGCTCGGGCCCCTGTCCACCGGAACGGACCTGTTCCGCCCGGGCCTCCTGCTGGCGGGGGCGGGCGCGGCCCTGGTCTCCGCGGTCGTCCCGTGGTCGCTCGACCTGGCCGCCCTCCGCCGCCTCCCCGAACGCGTCCTGGCCGTGATGGTGAGCCTGGAGCCCGCCGCCGGAGCCGTCGCGGGACTCGTCCTGCTGGCGGAGGACCTGTCGGCGTCCCAGTGGGCGGCCATCGCCTGCGTCAGTGTCGCGTCCGCCGGGGTCGTCGCCACCGCCGCCCGGAACGGCGGCGGCGACCGCCCGCGCGTCAGCCCTGCGGCGGCGGAGCCAGCTCGGCGTGCCTGACCTTGTACCCGCCGCGCGTGACGGGGGCGAACGCGGCCGGGGCCTGGCAGGTGCCGACCCTGCCCTCGACCCACTCGCCCTGCTCGTTCTGGTCGGCGTTGCCGATCGACCACGAGAAGCCGACCCGGTCGCGTCCCTTGGGGCCGTCCTGGACGCTGAACCCGAGCCGCTTGCCGACCCAGTCCTTGACTACGTCGTCGGCGCGCACGACCTTCGCCGTCAGCGCCGCGTTCCCCGGGCTGGTCGTCATGCAGTCCACGACGGCCTCGAACCGGACGGTCACCTTGTCCTTCGCGACGTAGTGCGACACCTTCACGGTTCCGGTCGCGTCCGAGGGCAGCCCTCCGGGGAGGCCGGGCATCGGGCGCGAGTACGGCTTGGCGCGCGCGTCGAAGGTGAAGGTGCGGACGTCGTCGTCGGGCGCGTACGTCAGCCGGAAGTCGGCCGACCCCCGCACGCTCGCGGTGTCGGGCCCGGCCGGGCGTTCCTGCGGCAGCGCGTACGCGGCGGTGCCCATTCCGGCCACCGACGCGAACGCGAGGGTCGCGGCCACGATCGTCAGCTTGCGCATCTCGTACCCCCTGGGGAGTCGCTCCGGGCCGCTCTGACCCGGGCGCTTCCGATCCTCCGGCCCGGCGCCGCCCCGGAGACTCCCCCGTGGAGGCGGGACGGATCCCCCGCGGGGAGGAGATGCGAACGGGCGGCACGGGCGGAGCCGCGCCGCCCGTGCCGCCCGCGGCGGACCCTTACTCCTCGGTCGCCGGCTCCTCGGAGCCGGTCTCCGGCCTGGGGTTGGGGTCGGCGTCGGGGTACGCCGCGATGAACGCCGCGTACACCTCGTCGGCGATGACGCCCTTGGCCGACACCTCGACGTCGTTGGCGCGCGCCCACTCCCGCACGTCGGTGTTGGTGTAGCCCTTGATCTTCGCCGGTGCGGCCGCCTTGCGTCCCCGTCCGGCGGCCTTCACCTCGCGCGCCTTCTCCACGAACGCCTCGATCGTGTCGATCGCGTCGCGCAGGCGCTTGTCGTTCGCGTCGCTCAGGTCGATCGTGAACTTCCGTCCCAGGACGTCGAAGTCACGCTTGGCGACGTCGCTCTCCTCGGTGCCGTCCATGTCGTCAACGAGGATGACCTTCTCGGCCATGTGGTCCTTTCCGCTAGCCACCGTGAGCATCAAGACGCTAGCGGATTCCGGCAGGTAGTCGGGCCGGACGCGCCCGGGTTCACCCCTCCGGGAGGAGCCCTCGCACCAGCGCTCGCAGCCCTTCCGCGTAGGTGTCGCGCGCGGTCAGCTCGGTCCAGCGGGCGCCCACGGAGGCCAGCCGCGGGTAGGCGGCGGGGTCGATCCCGGCGAAGACGCGGTCGCGGTACGTGGGGCGCTCGTCCTGGGCGCGGCGGCGCGCCGACGTCGCCGTGGTGATGATCTGGCCGGCGGTGTAATACCAGACCGTCCGGTACGCGTCGACGGCCTCCTCCAGGCCCAGGCCGGCGGCGACGGCGGCGTCCACGATGTGCTCGGAGTACCAGAGGGCCGCCTCGGCCATGAGGTCGTCGGCGGTGAGGACCTCCACGATCCACGGGCAGCCCGCCAGCAGGTCGTGCATGGCGGTCGCGACCGTCACGAGCCGTTCGCGCGGGTCCGCGGGCAGCGGGTCGGGGCGCGGCGCCGAGGCCGCGATGTCGTCCAGCAGCAGGAGCAGCAGCTCCTCCTTGTCGCGCACGTGGTGGTACAGCGCCATCGGCGTGCTGCCGATCTCCCTGGCCAGCCCGCGCATCGTGAGCTTGCCGACGCCCTGCTCGGCCACGATCCGCCGGGCCGTCCCGACGATCTCCGCGCGCGAGATGCGGGGCGGCCTTCCGGTGGTCCTGCGCTCTGCGGTCGGCATGCCCCCATCATCGCGGCCTCGACAGCCGCGATCTTCCTCGGCTACTTTTTATACATGTATAAAAACTCCGTGGTGCTCGCGGCGGTGGCCGTCGCGCAGTTCCTCGTCGCCCTCGACATGGCCGTGGTGAACGTCGCCCTGCCGTCCATGCAGCAGTCCCTCGGGTTCGCTCCCGCCGACCTGGCCTGGGTCGTGCACGTCTACGCGCTCACGTTCGGCGGGTTCCTCCTCCTGGGCGGGAGGGCGGCCGACCTGTACGGGCGCCGCCGCCTGTTCGTCGGCGGCCTCGTCGCCTTCGGCCTCGCCTCCCTGGCCGGCGGCATGGCGCAGGCCCCCTGGCAGCTCATCGCGGCCCGCGCCGTCCAGGGCCTGGCGGCCGCCGCCGTCGCCCCCGCGGCGCTGGCCATGCTGGCCACGACGTTCCCCGAGGGCCGCGAACGGGTCCGCGCCCTCGGCGTATGGAGCGCGGTGAACGCGGCGGGTGGCGCCCTGGGCGTCCTCGCGGGCGGGCTGCTGACCGAGTACGCGGGCTGGCGCTGGGTCATGCTCGTCAACCTGCCGATCGTCGGCGCCGCCCTCGCGCTGTCCGGAGCGGCGCCCGCCGGCCGTCCCGGGATCCGCCGGCGGCTCGACCTCCTCGGGGCCGTCCTGGCGACGTCGGGCACCGGCCTGCTCGTCTACGGCGTCACCACCGCGCGATGGCCCCTGCTCGCCGTCGCCGCGGCGCTCCTGGCCGCGTTCGTGTACGCGGAGACCCGCACGTCCAGCCCGCTCCTGCGGCTCGGCATCCTGAAGAGCCGCTGGGTCGCGGGCGCGAACGTCTTCGTCTTCCTGGCGGCCGCCGGCCAGTTCGCGGCGTTCTACTTCGTCTCCCTCTACATGCAGCACGTCCTGCGCATGAGCGCCGCCGCCACCGGCGCGGCCTTCCTGCCGTTCTCCCTGGGCGTCATCGTCGGGACGGTCTTCGCGACCCGCCTGACCAACGGCCGGGGGCCCCGCGCGTCCCTGATCCCGGGCGGCCTGCTGGCGGCCGCGGGCCTGGCGTGGTTCGCCTGCCTCTCCCCGGGCGGGAACGTCTGGGCCGACGTCATCGGGCCGTCCATCGTCACCAGCATCGGCTTCGGACTCTGCCTCGGCCCCGTGGCCGCCGCCGCCACGACCGGTGTCGCGCCCCAGGAGGCCGGAACGGCGTCGGCCGTCCTCAACAGCGCCCGCCAGCTGGGCGGCTGCGTCGGCCTGGCGGCCCTTTCCAGCCTCGCCGCCCACCGCACCGGCTCCCGTACGGCCGCCGAGGCCCTCAACAGCGGCTACGCCCTGGGCCTGGCCGCGGCGGCGGCCCTGCTCGTCCTCGCCGTGCTGACCGCCCTCACCGTCCTGCCCCGCAGGCCGGCGACCGTCCCCGCCGAAGAGCCCCTTCGCGGCGGCACCCGCCTGGAGGAGCGCGCCTGATCCACCGGCCAGGGTCCGCGTGGTGGCGTCGGGGAGCCTGCCCCACCAGTGGTGGTAGCGCCGGTAGACCTCGGGCTGCCGGCCCGCCAGGAAGCGCAGCAGGGAACGGGCCTCCGCCGCGAGCCCCTCCCAGGCGTCCTCGGGGAGGGGATGGAAGGCGGTGGCCTCGATCCCCTCCCCGGCCGCCCGCCACACGCCCGCGACCCGCCCGTCCACCAGCAGCGTCGGCAGCACGTCCCCGTTCCGGCGGATGACGAGCGGCCGGTACTCCGGCGGGAGGACGTGGTCGCGGTCGGCGTGGGACAGCAGCACGCTGTCCCACATCGCCATCAGCCGCGGCGGCGCCGGCGTGTCCGCGGCGGGCCGCGGCGCCCCCGGCAGGTCGTACAGCACGGCCCCGCCGGGGCCCTCCAGCCGTTCCAGATCGTCGCCCATGGCCCGTACGGCCGCCGTGACCCGCGTCCGCCGGACGGTCGCGAACCGCGCGATGTCCGCCACCGTCCCCGGCCCGAACCCCTCCAGGTACCGGCGGACGAGCACCCGCAGCGCCGCGTCCGCCGCCTCCGGCTCGTCCAGCACCGGCCGCGCGCCCGCCGCGACGAACGACGGCCGCGCACCGAACGACCACGGCCCGCCGGCGGGCACGTGCACCAGCGGCGCGTACTGCCGCAGCAGCCGCCACGCCGTGCCGTCCATCGGCGCGCCCAGCCGCTCCGAGAGCCATCCCCGCAGCTCCTCGCCGGTCCGTGGCCGATCGGCGTACTCCAGCAGGTCCGGAAGCAGCGCCTGAACGTCCCCCGCACTCAGCCCCGCGACGGCGAAGCGCCGGTCACCGAGCCGGGACGCCCGCAGCGTGGGCTCCATGGCCTCCCGGAACGCCCGGTGATCGGCGCCGTGCACGGCGTGCAGCGTGACCCGCATCAGCGTCGTCCTGACCACGTCCCGCCGGGCCAGCGCGCCGTCCAGCTCGCCCGCGTCGAACCCGGCAAGCCGGTTCCAGAGGGCCACGTAGGGCGAGGCCGCCTCCTGCGCCTGCAGCGCCACGACCCGCCGCACCGCGTCCGCGACCCCGAGCGCCGCCCGGTCGAGCAGCAGCTGCCGTCCCAGCACGGCCCGGTTGAGCCCCCGCCCAGTGATCTTCATGCGGGAACGGTAACGCCGTCGGCGCCCACCGCCCAGACCAGGTCCGACTCTCGTTGAGCGTCAGAGGGCGTAGTTGCGGAGGTGGCGCAGCGCGATGGCGGCGTGCGGCCCCTCGGCGGCCAGCTTCGACTCCGCGGCGGGGAGCCGCCGCGCGCCCACCCGGCAGAACTCGCCGGCCTCCCCGCGGATCACCGACCCGGCCGCCGGGTCGCCGAACTCCCACAGGTCGCCGTCCGGGCCGGTCAGCTCGCAGCGGACGGGCCCGGCCCGCTCCCCGGCGGCGGCCAGGGCGTACGGCAGGGTGCGGTGGCCGAGCCAGGCGATGTGGCGCAGCCGCGCGGTGTCGGGGTAGGGGAGGGCCAGCGGGACGGTGATGTCGAGCGCGTGCGCCCAGTGCTCGGCGATCCGCGTCGTGGCGAGCGTGCGGGGCGACAGGGACGAGGCGACCCACGGCAGGCGGGTGCCGGGCGGGCAGGCGCGGATGGCCGCCAGCGCTTCGCGGGCGCCGTCCCGCCAGCGGGCCAGCAGCTCCTCGGGGGAGGTGCCGCGCTGGGCGGCGACCAGGCGGTCGGCGGCCTCGTCCACCGTGAGGCCGTCGTCGCGGGCGAACGCGGCGCTCTCGCCGGCGGCCGAGGCGATCGCGAGCTCGTTCGTCTGCGCCAGGTGGATCACCACGTCGGCGACCGTCCAGCCGCCGGCCGCCGACGGCGCGGCCCACGCCGCGGCGTCCAGGCCGGCCAGGACCCCGTCGAGGTGCTCGAACTCCGCCGCCAGATCGTCGAAGACGTCGCCCATGCCCCGACCGTACCGAATCAGATTCGGTACGGCCAGGGTCAGTGTGCGGCGAGGCGGGCGGCGAGCCCGTCGAGGAAGCGGTCGAGGCCGTAGGAGAAGCCGGCCTCGCGCAGCCCGGCCGGGTCGCCGTCCGGCCGCAGGCTCTCGGCCCACTCCCGCTCGGTGCGGCCGCTGCGGGCGAGCATGGACAGGTACGCCGCCTCGCTGATGCTCATGCCGATCACGTACGGCCCGGCCTGAGGCTCAGCGCGGGCGGCGGGCGCGGGCGCAGACCTGGCTGATCTCGATCTCGTACGGCATGCCCTCGCCGTCCAGCCGGTCGAGCACCCCGGCCCACCGGGACAGGTCGCCGCGGGTGGCGAGGCCCTCGCTCACCAGGGCCTCGCGGGCCGCCCAGGACGGGGGCCGCATGCCGGGCCGGAGCCCGATCGTGCGGCCCCGGTCGTCGGCCCGCGCCCCCTCCAGCCCGGCCGCGGTGAGCAGGTCGGGGAGGCGGCGGCCGATCGTGAGGTCGTTGCCGCGCTTGGCGTGCAGCGCGCGGTACGCCTCTTCGAGGTCCTCCAGCCCCGGCAGCACCGGCGCGCCCCTGCGCCCGGCGTCCACGTCGACCAGGTACACCGTCCCGCCCGGCCGCGCCAGGGACGCGAGGTGGTCGACGATCGCCTGCTCGCGGCCGCCGTTGTGCGCCAGCACGTGCCGCATCATGACCACGTCGAACGATCCCGGCTCCAGCCCCGTGGCGTCCGCGTCCCCCTGGGAGAACGCCGCGTTGGCGAGACCGGACCGGGCCGCCAGCTCGCGGGCCGCCGCCAGCGCGGACGCGTCCCGGTCCACCCCGCGCACGCCGCCGGACGGCCCGACGAGCCGGGCCAGGACGGCGCTGATCGCGCCCGGCCCGCACCCGACGTCCGCGACGCGGGCGCCCGGGCGGACGCCCGCCGCCTCCCACAGGTCCCGCTCGTCCTCCCGGGCGGCCTCGGCCATCTGGCCGTACCGGCCGACCTCGGCGTCGCTGAGGCGCAGCGAATAGTCGCTCATCCCCGCAGTATGCGCTCCGGGCGTCAGGCCAGCCAGCGGCCGTCGCGCATCAGGTCGCGCCCGGACAGCTCGTTCTCCTCGCGCCACGCCTGCACCCGCTGCGGAAGCACGCGGAACCACCGGTACGGCGAGCCCGCCGAACGCGGGTCGAAGCCCGTCCGCGCGGCGAACCGTTCGGCCCGCTCCGCCGGCAGCGCGCCCATCTCCAGCACCTCGACCGTGCCGTCGATCATGGCCACGTCGCGGGTGCGGCCGAGCCCCAGCCGGACGGTCCCGGAGGCGGCCAGGTTCCGGCCGGTCGGGCTCGCCGCCGGGGTGGCGAGCAGCAGCGCCTCGCCGTCCCAGTCGAACGACAGCGGCACCAGGTACGGCGCGCCGTCCGCCGACGCGCTGGCCACCCACACGTCGACGTCGTGGGCGAGCCGGTGCTCGGTGTCGCGGCGGCGCTCGGCGCGCGACCGCGCGGCGGCGGGGCCCGCCTTCTCCTCGGCCGTGTCCACGGAAGGGTCGGTCATCTCGCACTCCTGTCGTCCAGGGGGCCGCCGCCGGCCCGGCTCGGTCATCCGGTCTGATCGCCGTGCCCACAGTCTCTCGCGTCGCCGGACCCGTCCCGCCTACCCTTGCCGCACCCGAAGGGAGGGGCGCCGTGCGGTACGACGACTGGGGCGAGCGGTCGCCGCGCTGGGCCGGGATCCGCAGCGTCATGACCGAGGTCCACGGCACGCCGGTGCACTACCTGCGCGCGCCCGGCCCGCCCGAGGCGCCGGTACGGCTGCTCGTGCATCCGATGGGCGCGACCGGGACGTTCTGGATGGACGTCATCCCGCTCCTCGCGCCCCACGGAACGGTGATCGCGCCGGACCTGCCCGGCACGTTCAGCGGCCACACCGGCACGCCGCACCCCCGTGCAGCGAAGGCGCACGTCAACGCCCGGTTCCTCGCGGCGTTCACCCGCACGCTCGGGCTGGAGCGGACGCTCGTCCACGGCTGGTCCATGGGCGGGCTGGTGGCCCTCCTGTACGCAAGCCGCGCCGCCGGCGTGGAACGCCTGGTCCTGGCGAACCCGACCCTCCCCGGCCCCCTCACCACCGCGGAGGCGGCCGGCTGGCAGACCCTCGGCCGGCTCGCGCTGGCCACGGCCGTGCCGGTGCTGCGCGGCACGCTGCGCCTGTACGGCCGCAAGCTTCTGGAGGCCAAGCTCGCCAAGGGCGACCCGCTGACCTCGCCCGGCGGCAGGCTGGACCTGTCCGGCGGCGACCTGACGCGCGTGTCGCCCGAACTGGTCGAGCTCCACGCCGAGGAACGCCGGGCGATGCTCGACCGCCCGGACCGGCTGGCCGCCGCCATCGTCGCGTTCGCCTCGGCCACGGAGTCCATGTTCGTCGCCCGGCGTCCCGTACTCGACGCGATCGACGCCCTGCCCGTCCCCACCCTGCTCCTCTGGGGCGACCAGGACCCGCTCATCGAACGCCCCGTGATCGACCACCTCCTGGCCCGCCGCCCCGACTGGGAACTGCGCACGATCGAGGGCGCGGGCCACCTGATGCCGATGGAGACCCCCGCCGAATACGCCGAGGCCGTGACCCGCTGGACCGCCCCCTAGGATGCCCCGGGTTCGAGGACGCGCGCCGTCCGGCCCCTTTCGCGTCCAGCCCTCTGCCAGAAGTGAGGCAGGAAAAGCGTGAACTCGAAAACCGGCTCGACAGTTACCGAAGGAATCTCATGTCGGCTCGGCAGGCTGGGATGAGGACCAGGGCTGCCAGGACGCTGATATCGCGTGGCTACGGGAGATCGGCCAAGCGATCGATGCGGCGATCCGCGGTGCGTACGGTCGGCACGATCTGATCCCGTAGCTCGATGGGGATTTCGTGGATCGCAGGGCGGGCTCTTCTGGGGCGCTAGGGGTGTAGACGTGCCCATACCCACTTTCCACCCTTGGGGTCTCGGGTGTAGCCGCGGGCCGTGGAGAGGGCCTGTACGAGGGGTAGGCCCCAGCCGCCGTTGCTGTCGTACGACCCCTCTGTGACGTCGAGCGTTTCGAGGGTGAGTTCGACGACGGGCTTGGGGATCGGGAGCCGCCGGCTGGAGTCCCAGACCGCGATGATGATCCCTTCCATGTCCCGGCTGAGCTGGAAGCGGATCTCTCTGAGCGGGGTTGCTTCGGCGGCGTTGGCGATCAGTTCTGTGATGACGAGCATGGCGTCATCGAGAACGTGTGAATAGTCCCATTTGTGGAGCCTTTGCCCGGCCAATGTCCGCGCCAGTCCGATTGCGGCCGGTGATGCTAGCAGGGGCATGAACAGGTCGTCTGTCTTCGGTGCCAGCATTGTCGCCTCCCCGACATACTTTCCGGTTTCCGCGTCTCAGGTTGGCGTGAGCGCCCTACTGTTGCCCTGTCTCCGGAAAGGAACGAAACACAGGAGGATCAATGCCGATCGTCCGTGACCCCCTCGACCCCAAGATCTCGATGTGGCACTTCCTCGCCTTCTATATGCGCTGGTGGCGCGAGAAGGAGGGGCTGTCACTCGCACAATGCGGACAAATCATGAGTGCCGCCCGCTCGACTGTTTGCAACATGGAGGCGGGCAGGCAGCGGCCGCATGACGACCAAATGCGCCTTCTGGACAAAAAGTACAAGACGGGCGTTTTGTTTCAACTGCTTCTCTGGTATGCCCGTACGGCCCATGACCCCGACTGGTTCCGCCAGTACAGTCAGTACGAAACAGAGGGGTCCTGTCTCAGGTACTTTCATGGGCAAGCTGTCCCGCTCCCACTCCAGACCGATGAGTACACCTGGGCGCTAGTGGAGGCCTCAACCTCGCGGAACCGTGAGGACAAGATGGCCGACCGCCTTGCCCGCAAGAAGGCGATCCTTGAGCGCGAGAGCGTTCCAGACATCTGGATACTTCTGGACGAGAGCGTTCTGATCCGCCAGGTGGGTGGGCCTGAGGTGATGAAGGCCCAACTCGTTCACCTGCAGAAGATGGCCACTGAGCCGAACGTGATTCTGCGCGTGGTCCCGTTCACGGCAGGCGCGACCCTCGGACTGGATGGATCCCTCCAGATCATCAGCCTTGAGGGACGCGATATCGCGTACGCGGGGGCTCAGGGCGGGGGGCGGCTGATCGAATCACCGAGCGAGGTCAGGGCCGCGGCGGATAAGTTCGATCGTATCGGGGCGAAAGCCGCCTCCGAGGATGGGTCTCTTGACATCATCCAGCAGTATCTGGAGCGATACGAATGATCGTGCAGTGGCGGAAGAGTTCTCACAGCGGCGGAGTGGACGACGATGCTTGCGTTGAGCTGGGGCGGCTGGCTCAGGGTGTTGGGGTGCGGGACTCCAAGAACCCGACCGGTGGGCACTTGAGCTTGACCGCTGATCAGTTTGCTGCGCTGGTTGCGGGGATCAAGCAGAGGCCGTACGGCCTCTGAGAGGAGGGGGCGCGTCCAGCCGCAGCGTGATCGTCCGTGAGCGCGACGTCGCCTGCGGCTGGAAGTGCTTACCGTTCAAGAACATCCCCTTCAGACGAGTTGGTTCGGCCTCAGCAGGATGAGTTGACGTCGTGCCCTGCTTGCTGCGTGCCCACGGCGCGGCGCCTCGCAATGGTTGGCGTTCGATCGGATGGGTGGGAATCTGGACTCTCAGGAAGTTTCGCGTGATCTGATCCGGAAGCCTTGGAGAGTTGGCCGTGATCGTGCAGTGGCGCAAGAGTTCGTACAGCGGCGGGGCGGACGACAAGGCCTGCGTCGAGGTGGGGCGTCATGCGCAGGGTGTGGGGGTCAGGGACTCGAAGGATCCAGAGGGAGTGCGCTTGAGCTTGTCCGTCGATCAGTTCGCTGGGCTGGTTGAGGGGATCAAGCAAGGGGCGTACGGCCGCTGAGCGAGACCTCATCGGTTCGCGCGGTGCTGCCCTTCGCCGCCTTCTTCCTGGTCTTCGGGCGGCCTCCGCGCCCAGCGCGGGGCGGGGCGGCCGGGGCCCGCCGCTCGTACCGCCGTCTGGGAGGTGCCGGTCGCCGGATCCGGCGCACCGACTCGTGCGTCCCCCACGCGGCGGACGGTCCCCTAGGGTGCGGGGATGTCGTACGTGCTTCACGCCGTCGTCGGCGACTTCGACCGCCTCCGGAGCCTGTCGGCGGGGTTGCCGCGTGCCGTGGTGGCGCCGCTCCGGCAGCGGTTCGGGCTGCTGCCGGTGACCGGCGAGATCTTCGACGGGCTGGGCGGCGGGCGGCGGCAGGTGGAAGAGCCGTTCGTGTTCATGTCCCCGGGGCTCGCCGAGCTGCTGGCGGACTGGTCGCGGGGCGGCCCGGTCGCGTACGTGGAGGCGGACTTCTTCGGCGGCAGCGGCGACCAGGCCGCCGCCCTGTGGGAGGACGGCCGCCGCACCTGGGGTCCCGTGAACGCCTGGATCACGGCGGGCCCGGCCGAGAAGTGGCCGACCAACGCCGTGCTCGCGCGCCTCGGCGCGATCCCGGCGGGCGAGTTCGACCTCTTCGACACGGTCGGCTTCGGGCGGGAGCGCGACATGGAGGGGTGGCGCGAGGCGGGCCTGCGCGCCCTGGACGCCGCCGACTACGACGCCTGGGAGGCGGCGCGCCGCGCGCGGGACGAGGCCGCGGCCCGCGAGGCCGCCGAACGCGACCGGTACGTCCGGCGTGCCGACGTGCCGGTCGTGCTCGACGGAAAGGCGGTGATGGAGGTGCTCGGCATCCCGCCGTCCCGGCTGGTGGGCGCCGCGGTCCGGCACCTCCAGGAAGTGCACCTGGAACGCGGCCCCCTCACTCCGGACGAGGCCGCCGCCGAACTCCGCCGCTGGGCCGCCCGGACGCTCTGAGCCGTCAGCCGATGGTGAACTCGAAGACGAGCTGTCGGTCCGAGTCGCTGCCGCTCTGCTCCTCGGCGGAGATGCCGGCATACGAGATCTTCAGTGAGTCCCGGGTGATGACCTCCAGTGAGCAGCCGCTGAGATCGGTGCACTCCGATCGGGGATCCCCGAACATCACGGACCGCACGCCGGGCAGCGCGCGGAGCCAGGCGACCGACTCGTTGATCATGCGCTCCGTGTCGCAGCCACCGACACTGGTGGAGGAGGTCGAGAGGTCCTCGCACAGGATCGCCTCCACCTCCACCCGGCCTTTGCTGAGTCTCTCGAAGTCGGTCGCCTCGCCGGGGATCGTCCCCGACAGCATGCCCATGTTCGCCTCGTAGCGCGCGTTCTCCCGCATCTCCATGAGCAGCGGCGTCGCCGATCCGGCGAGGACGAGCAGCAGGACGGCGGCCCCCACGGAGAGAAGGGCGGCCTTCTTGGGCGGCAGGCGGCGCGGCGGCCGGGACGAGGACGCCTGCGGATCGGTCGGCTGCGCGAACGGCGGCTGCGGAACGTACCGCTTCGTCGGCGTCTGGACGGTCACCGGCGGCGGCAGCGGCGGCCCGTCCTGGGTGAGCGCGGCGAGCAGGGCGTACAGCTGGTCGCCGGAAGGGCGCTGCACCGGGTCCCGGTGCAGCAGCGTCCTGAGCACCGGTTCGAGCGGACCGGCCTGGACGGGCGGCGGCGGGTCCTCGGTGGCGATGGCGACGAAGACGGCCCCGGTGCTCGCGCCCTGGAACGGGGAGCGGCCCTCCACGGCGGTGTAGAGCGTCGCGCCGAGCGACCACAGGTCGGACGCGGCCGTGACCTCCTGGCCGCGCACCTGCTCGGGCGACATGAAGGCGGGAGTGCCGAGGACCGAGCCCGTTCCGGTGAGCGTCGCATCGCCCTCGACGGCCGCGATGCCGAAGTCGGTCAGGATGACGCGGTCGTCTTCCAGCAGGACGTTCGCGGGCTTGATGTCACGGTGGGTGATGCCCGCCTGGTGGGCCGCGCGCAGGGCGTCCAGCACCTGCAGCCCGATCCGCGCCACCTGCTGCGGCGGCAGCGGCCCCTCGGCCTTCAGCAGTTCCTCCAGGGAACGCCCTTGCACCAGCTCCATGACGATCCACGGGCGCCCGTCCTCACCGGGGACGCGGTCGTACACGGTGACGATCCCCGGATGCCGCAGCCGGGCGGCGGCGCGCGCCTCCCGGTCCACGCGGGCGATCCACGTCCGCCGCCCGGCGTCGTCCAGCTGCTCGGGCAGGCGCAGCTCCTTGACCGCCACCTCCCGGTCGAGCTGCTCGTCGTGCGCCCGCCAGACCGCCCCCATCCCGCCGCGCCCCAGCAACTCGACCAGCCGGTACCGCCCCGCCAGCACCGTCCCGTCCCGCTCCATCGACTCCACGACCGCCACCCCTCACAGGAACACCCGCGTCTACTCGACCTTCATCATCATCTCAGCCACCGGCCCCCACCGGCAGCGCCCGATCCGGCCGGATCCTCGCCACCACATCGGACGGCGCCGAACTCCGGGACCTCGACCGCGGCCAGGCGATCGGCAGCCGGGAGAGCCATGACGGCCCGCTGCCCCTCGACCTCCGCTGCGACCGCCGGCTGTCATCGCTCCGCGCGGCGAACGACCGCCCCTACATCGATGAGGAACGCGCCCCGCCGGCGGCGTGCGGGACGCCGACGTTCACCGGCGGTGGTCGTCGCGCAGGAGGAAGTCCGGCTGGGAACGGGTCCACGCGGGAGCGTCGAGGGCGTTGAGGGCCTCGACGATCCGCCGCTCCTCGTACGTGAAGTGCGTTTCCATCAGCGCGGCGAGGCTGTCGACCTCCGTGCGCAGCACCGCGGGGTCGGTGTCCGGGGCGTCGAGCAGCGCCTGGAGGCGCTGGAGGGACTCCTCCACCAGGCGGTGGTCGCGGCGGAGTTCGTCCAGGACCGGGCGCAGTTCGGGGAACCGCTCGGCGAGCCTGGGGAACGCGTCGTCGTCCTCGCCGGTGTGGTGGCGTTCGAGGGCGGAGCAGAAGGTGAGGCAGTGGGCGCGCAGTTCGCGGGGGCGTGCGCCGCCGGCGGTGTCGATGTTCTCGCGCAGGGCCTCCAGTTCCTCGCGGAGCCAGAGGTGTACTTCGATGAGCTGGTGACCGAACGCCGCCAGGCGCTCGTGGGGTGTCGTCAAGGTCGTCCCTTGTTCCGGCGCCTCCATGCCCTCGGCGGTCTGCTTGCCGGGCGCACCGCGACGCTGCGAAATGATCTACCAAGCGGGTCGGTGCCGGGTCAACCGGGGGCCTGGGAGGCATACCCAAAGTGGAACGTGTTCTATATCCTCGCCGCATGAGGTTCACCTATGTGGAGTCCATGACGGATCCGGCGTACTACCTGCCGCTGGCCAAGGCGGCGGAGGAGGCGGGGTACGCGAGTTTCGCGGTGGCGGACTCGCTGGTCTATCCGCGGGAGTCCGACGCGGTCTATCCGTACACGCCCGACGGGGACCGGACGTTCCTCGACGGCAAGGACTTCATCGAGACGTTCACGCTGATCGCGGCCATGGGGGCGGTGACGGAGCGGATCCGGTTCACGCCGTTCGTGCTGAAGCTGGCGGTGCGGCCGCCGGTGCTGGTGGCCAAGCAGGCGAGCTCGATCGCGTACATGACCGGGAACCGGCTGGGGCTCGGGGTCGGGGTCAGCCCGTGGCCGGAGGACTTCGAGGTCATGGGGGTGCCGTGGGAGCGGCGCGGCAAGCGGATGAACGAGGCCATCGAGATCATCCGCGGGCTCACGAGCGGGGAGTACTTCGAGTACCACGGGGAGTTCTTCGAGCTGCCCGCGGTGAAGATGGCGCCGGCGCCGACCGAGCCGATCCCGATCCTGGTCGGCGGGCACAGCGAGCCCGCGCTGCGGCGGGCGGCGCGGCTCGGGGACGGCTGGATGCACGGCGGCGGCGAGGCCGAGGAGCTCGACCGGCTGCTGGAGCGGCTGCGGCAGATCCGCGAGGAGGAGGGGACGGCGGACAAGCCGTTCGAGATCCACGCGATCTCGCTGGACGCCTACTCGGCGGACGGCGTCAAGCGGCTGGAGGACAAGGGCGTCACCGATGTGATCATCGGGTTCCGGATGCCGTACATCAAGGGGCCCGACACCGAGCCGCTGGCGAAGAAGGTGGAGAACCTGGAGCGGTTCGCCGAATCGGTGATCGCCAAGGTCTCTTGACTCGAAACGAGAACACGTTACAGTTTGCGCCATGACGGTCAGCTGGGAAGCTCCGGACGGTGACCACCCCGCGCGCCGGGCGGCGCGCGCCTCGATGGAGGCCGCCGCCGGCGGGCGCCGGGAGGAGTGGCTCGCGCTGTTCGCGCCGGACGCGGTGGTCGAGGACCCCGTCGGCCCCTCGATGCTCGACCCCGAGGGGAAGGGGCATCGGGGGCCGGACGGGCGCGCGCGCTTCTGGGACGAGAACATCGCCCGGGTGCGGAAGTTCCACTTCCAGGTGAAGGACTCGTTCGCGAACGGCCCCGCGTGCGCCAACGTCGTCACCATCACGACCACGATGGACGGCGGCATCACGATGACGATCGACTGCCTGACCGTCTACACCGTGGACGAGAACGGCCTGGTCACCTCGTTCCGCGCCCATTGGGAGCCGGACCGGGCGATGGGAACGCTGACCAAGGCGTGAATCCCGGTATACGATCACGCCGGTGACCGCCTGGGACCGACCCGGTTTCAGGTCGCGGTCCATTTCGGCGGGCGCTTCTCGACGAAGGCGCGGGCGCCTTCCTTGGCGTCCGCTGATTCCCGTACGGGATTGACGTGCTCCTCCTGGCGGTCGAACTGCTCGGCGAGCGTCCAGTCGGCCGATTCGACGAGGACGCGCTTCGAGGCGGCCAGGGCGAGCGGCGCGTTGGCCGCCACCTCCTCGGCCAGGGCGAGGGCCTCGGTGACCGCCTCGCCGGGCTCGGTGAGGCGGTTGACGAGGTGGACCTCCGCGGCCTCGGGGGCGGGCCACATGCGCCCGGTGAGAACGAGTTCCATCGCCAGGTGGTACGGGACGCGGTGCTGGAGCCGGAGCAGGCCGCCGGCGGCCGCGGTGAGGCCGCGCTTCACCTCCGGCAGGCCGAATCTCGCCTCGCGGGACGCGACGATCAGGTCGCAGGACAGGACGATCTCGAACCCGCCCGCCAGGGCGTACCCCTCGACGGCCGCGATGAGGGGCTTGCGCGGCGGCCTCCTGACGAGGCCGGCGAAGCCGCGGCCCTCGACGACGGGACGCTCGCCGCGGGCGAAGCCCTTGAGGTCCATGCCGGCGCAGAACGTCCCGGCGGAGCCGGTGATGACGGCGACGCTCAGGTCGGGGCGGGAGTCGAGGGTGTCCAGGGCCGCGGCGATCTCGTGGGCCATGGCCATCGACATCGCGTTGCGGGACTCGGGGCGGTTCATGGTGAGGAGGAGGACGCGGCCGCGCTCCTCGACCAGCAGGTCTTGGGTCATGGGGTGCTCCTAGCGGGGGGCCATGCGCATGGCGCCGTCGAGCCGGATGGTCTCGCCGTTCAGCATCCTGTTCTCGATGATCTGCAGGGCGAGGGAGGCGTACTCGTCCGGCACGCCGAGCCGGTTGGGGTGCGGGATGGTCTTGCCAAGGGATTCGCGGACCTCGTCGGAGAGCCGGGCCAGGATCGGGGTGTCGAACAGCCCGGGCGCGATCGTGGTGACGCGGATCAGCCTGGACGCCAGGTCGCGCGCGGCGACGAGCGTCATGCCGACGACGCCGGCCTTCGCGGAGGCGTACGGGATCTGGCCGATCTGGCCCTCGTACGCGGCGGCGGACGCGGTGAGGACGAAGACGCCGCGCTCGCCGTCCACGGGTTCGGTGGCGGCCATCCGGGCGGCGGCGAGCCGCAGCACGTTGAACGTGCCGACCAGGTTGATCCGGACGATGTTCTCGTACGTCTCCAGCGATCCCGGTTTCCCGTCGCGGCCGACGAGGCGGACCGGGCCGCCGCGGCCGGCGCAGTGCACGACGGAGCGGAGCGGGCCGCGGCTCTCGGCGAGGTCGAGGGCGGCCTCGACGGCGGCGGTGTCGTTGACGTCGGCCGGCGCGAAGTCGCCGCCGAGGTCCGCGGCCACGGCCTCGCCGGCCGAGCCGGGCAGGTCGAGGATCACGACGCGGGCGCCGCGTTCGGCGAGGCGGGCGGCGGTGGCGGCGCCGAGGCCGGAGGCGCCGCCGGTGACGACGGCCGAGGTTCCGTTGACTTCCATTGCTCCCTCAGAGGCGTTCGATGATGGTGGCGTTGGCCATGCCGCCCGCCTCGCACATGACCTGGAGGCCGTACCGGCCGCCGGTGTCCTCGAGGGCGTGCAGCATCGTGGTCATCAGGCGCGCGCCGGACGCGCCGAGCGGATGCCCGAGCGCGATCGCGCCGCCGCGCGGGTTGAGCCGGTCCTCGTCGATCCCGAACTCGGCCTGCCAGGCGAGCGGCACGGAGGCGAACGCCTCGTTCACCTCGACGTGGTCGATGTCGCCGATGGACAGGCCCGCGCGTTCGAGGATCCGGTGCGTGGCGGGGATCGGGGCGGTGAGCATCAGGAGCGGGTCGTCGCCGCACACGGCCATGGAGTGGACGCGGGCGCGCGGCCGCAGCCCGAGCGCCTCGCAGCGGGCGCGGCTCATCACCAGCAGGGCGCTCGCCCCGTCGGTGATCTGGGACGAGTTCCCGGCGGTGACGCTCCAGGAGATCTCCGGGAAGCGTTCCGCCATGTCGTCGCGCGCGAACGCGGGCTTGAGCCCGGCGAGCTTCTCGACGGTGCTGCCGGGGCGGACGCACTCGTCGGCGGAGACCGTGCCGGCGGGCGTCTGGATCGGGAGGATCTCGCGGTCGAACGCGCCGGACGCGGCGGCCCGCGCGGCGCGCTCGTGGGAGCGGGCGGAGTAGGCGTCCATGTCGGTGCGGGTCAGCTTCCAGCGGGCGGCGACGAGTTCGGCGGCGACGCCCTGGGAGACCAGGCCGGGCGCGAAGCGTTCGGCGACCATGGCGCCGTACGGGTCGGCGTCCATCCGGGCCGAGCCCATCGGCACCCGGCTCATCGACTCGACGCCGCCCGCGATGGCGATGTCGTACGCGCCGGCCAGGATCCCCTGCGCGGCGAAGTGCAGGGCCTGCTGGCCGGAGCCGCACTTGCGGTCGATGGTGGTGGCCGGGACGTGGGCGGGCAGCCCGGCGCCGAGCCAGGCCATCCGGCCGGGGGTGGCCGACTGCTCGCCGGCCTGCGAGACGCAGCCGATCAGGACGTCGTCGACGCTCCCGGGATCGACGTCCTGCCGGGCCAGGAGGCCGGTGAGGGTCTGGGCGAGGAGGTCCACGGGGTGGACGCCGGCCAGGGCGCCGCCGGGACGGCCCTTGCCCGACGGGGTGCGGACCGCGTCGACGATCACGACCTCGGTTGGTGCTTGCGCCTGGTGCATGGCTATTGATTATCATGATATGCATCAGAAAGTCCATGATGCCGATGGTCACTAAAGGGACGGTTCAATGACTGCCGACACCGGCGAGTACCACGAGGTCCGCGAGCTTGCGGCCAAGGTGGCCATGGAGGTGTTCGAGCCGATGGCCGAACGGCTCGACGCCACCCGCGCGCCCGTCTCGCCCGACGAGCGACGGCGCCTGGGCGACCTCGGTTTCCTGGGCATCGCCCTGCCGGAGCGGTACGGCGGCTCCGGCGCACCGCTGGCGCAGGCGCTCGCGGTCATCGAGGAGTTCGCGAAGGTCTGCCGGCCCGCCGCGTTCCAGATCTTCGAGGCCAACACCGGCCCGGCCCAGGTCATCAACCACCTGGGGACCGAGGAGCAGAAGGCGCGCTGGCTCCCGGCGATCATCTCCGGCGCCAAGACCATGGCGGTCGCGATCTCCGAGCCGGACGCCGGGTCCGCCGCCACCGACATGCGCACCCGCGCCGAGCGCACCCCCGAGGGCGACTACGTCGTCAACGGGTCCAAGCGGTGGATCTCCAACGGCGGCGAGGCCGACCAGTACCTCCTGTACTGCCGGCTCAGCGACGCGCCCGGCTCCAAGGGCATCGGCGCCGTCGTGGTCGAGAAGGGCGCGCCGGGCCTGAGCTTTGGCGCGCAGGAGAGGCTCATGGGCTTCCGCGGCATCCCGTCGGCGGACGTGATCCTCGACGACGTGCGGGTCCCCGCCGAGAACATGGTCGTCCCGGCCGGCGACTTCGGCAAGCTGTTCGGCGTCTTCTCGATCGAGCGCCTCGGCAACTCCACGATGAGCCTGGCGATCGGCCAGACCGCGCTCGACCGCACCATGGAGTACGTGCAGCAGCGCGAGCAGTTCGGCAAGCCGCTGGTGGAGTTCCAGACCGTCCAGGTCGCGCTGGCGGACATGCTGCTCCAGGTCGAGGCGGCCCGGCTGCTGATCGACCGGGCGGCGGCGAGCGCCGGCACCGGCCTGCCCGACCCGCTGCAGACCTCGCTGGCCAAGTGCACCGCCAACGAGATGGCCAAGCGCGTCACCGACCTGGCCATGCAGCTGCACGGCGGCAACGGCTACACCGAGGAGTACGGCATCGAGCGGCTGCACCGCGACGCGCACGGCTGGGCCATCGCCGGCGGCACGCCCACCATGCAGCGCATCCGCATCGTGTCCGAGCTGCTCGGCCGCAAGTTCGACCAGCGCGGCTGACCCGGCACCGAACGAGAGGCACCCACGTGGAACAAGGGCAGATGTTCGATCTCTCCCCGCGGCACCGCGAGATCCAGGAGGTCGCGCGCGCCGTCGCGGCGGAGGTCGACGCGTACGCCGCCGAGGCCGACGAGAGCGCGGCCGTGCACGGCGCCACGCGGGCGGCGCTGCGGGCGAGCGGGCTGGCCGCGCAGGTCGTTCCGGCCGCGTACGGCGGCGCGGGCGAGGTGCTCGACCCGCTGGCGATCGCGGTCGTCCGCGAGGCGCTGATGTACGGCTCGGCGCACCTGGACTCGATGTTCGGCATGCAGGGCGTCGGCAGCTACTCCCTCACCGTCGGCGGCTCGGACGAGCTGCGCGCCGAGTGGCTGCCTCGGGTGGCGTCGCTGGACGCGATCGCCGGGCTGGCGCTGACCGAGCCGGACGTGGGCTCCGACCTGCGCGGCGTGACGACGACGGTCAGGTCCGTCGCGGGCGGCGTGCGGGTGGACGGGCGCAAGTCGTTCATCACCAACGGCGGCGCGGCCGACTTCTACTGCGTGCTCGGCAGGGAGGGCGACGGGTACTCGATGGTGCTGGTCCCGGGCGACGCGCCGGGCCTGCGCATCGCGCCGGGCGCCGACCTGATCGCGCCGCACATCCTCGGCGAGCTGGAGTTCGACGGCGTGGTCGTCCCCGAGGGCAACCGGCTGGGCGTGCCGGGCAAGGCGTTCTCGCTGATGCTCCAGACGCTCGCGGTGTTCCGCGTGACGGTCGCGGGCTCGGCGGTCGGGCTCGGGCAGGCGGCGCTGGACGAGGCGCTGGCGCACGTCACCACCCGCGAGCAGTTCGGCAAGCCTTTGATCGACCTGGGCGCGGTGTCGCAGAACGTCGCGCTGTCCTGGACCGAGGTGGAGTCGGCGCGGGCGATCACCTACCGGGCGGCGGCGCTGGCCCAGTCCGACCCGCTCGGCCATCTGGACTACTCGTCGATCGCCAAGGTGAGCGCGACGGAGGCGGCCGGCCGGGTCGTCGACCGGTCGCTGCAGATCATGGGCCGGTTCGGGCTGGTCCGCGGCTCGAAGATCGAGCGGCTCTACCGCAACGCGCGGCCGCTGCGGGTGTACGAGGGCGCGACCGAGGTGCTGCTCGACTCGCTGGCGCGCCGGCTGGCCAAGAAGAAGGGGGCGTCCTGATGGACCTCGGCCTGACGGACACGGCGGTGCTGGTCACCGGCGCCAGCCGGGGGCTGGGCGCGGCGATCGCGCTCCAGCTGGCGGCCGAGGGCGCGCACGTGGTCGCGGCGGCGCGTTCCAGGGAGAGCCTGGAGGACGTGGCGGCGCGCGGCGGCGGCCGGATCTCGGTCGTCGAGGCCGACATGCGGGACGAGGCGGCCGTCGCCGGGCTGGCGGACGAGGTGGTGGCCCGGCACGGCCGGATCGACGGCCTGATCAACAACGCCGGGATCGCGCCCGCCGGGAAGTTCGCCGACCAGGACCCGGCGGTCTGGAAGGACGCGATGGCGGTCAACGTCCTCGCCCCGATGCTGCTGGCCCAGGCGGCCGGCCGGCACATGATCGCGCAGGGCGGCGGCCGGATCCTGAACGTCGCCTCGACCACCGGGGTGCGGGGCAAGCCGTACCTGGTGCCGTACTCCACGTCCAAGGGCGCGGTCGTCCGGTTCACCGAGGCGCTCGCGGCCGAGTGGGCGGCCAAGAACGTGCAGGTCAACTGTCTCGCGCCGGGCGCGTTCCGGACCGACGCGCAGAAGGCCGTGCTGGAGTCGCCCGAGCTGCTGGCGCGGCGGATCGCCAAGATCCCGGCCGGCCGCATCGCGGACCCGGCCGAGCTGGTGCCGCTGGCCTGCCTGCTGGTCTCCCCGCTGTCGTCGTTCACCACGGGCGCGGTCTTCGTGGTCGACGGCGGCGAATCCGGAAAGTTGTGACTTTATGATCATCGATGCGCACAGCCATGTATGGCCCGACCGGATCGCCGAAATGGCACTGGCCGGAAATAGGGTGCCGGGTTTGACCGCGCGCGGCGACGGGACCGTGGACGGCCTCACCGCCACCATGGAACGGACCGGCGTCGATATGAGCTGCTGCCTCGGCATCGCGAACGAGGCGCGGCACGTCGACAAGGTCAACGCCTTTGTGGCCGGGCTCACCTCGGAAAAGCGCTTCGGATTCGGGACGGTCCATGTCGGCCTGCCCGTCGAGGACAACATGGCCAGCCTGCGGCGGCACGGGGTAAAGGCCGTAAAGGTGCACCCGCTGTTCCAGGACTTCGCCCTGGACGACCGCAGGCTCTGGGACATCTTCGAGGCGTTCGGCGACGAGATCGCCGTCATCACGCACGTGGGGGAGGGCGGCGACGCGCGCACCAACGCCCTCTCCAGCCCGAGGATGATCGCGGACATCGCCCGGCGCTTCCCCGACCTGCGGCTGGTGGCCTGCCACTTCGGCGGCTACAAGATCCTCGACGATGCCGAGGAGATGCTGGCGGGCGCGGACGTGGTGCTGGAGACGTCCTGGCCGCCGAGCCTCAAGGAGCTCCGCCCGGAACGGGTCCGGAACCTGATCCGCCGGCACGGCGCCGAACGGATCGTGTTCGGCTCCGACTGGCCGATGACCGACCCCGGCGAGGAGATCGCCGCGATCGAGGCGCTCGGCCTCACCGACGACGAGACCAAGCTCGTCCTCGGCGGCACGATGGCGCGCGTCCTCGGCATCGACTCGCCCTGGAGCGGGTGAGCGGCCGGGCCGCGCCCCCTGGACACGAGGGGGCGGGGACCCGCTCCGGAAGGCGCCCGGACCGGTCCCCGCCCCCTCGTTCGCTGTTTCTTCCGTCCCTCGGACGCTCGCCGCTCGCCGCTCGCCGCTCGCTAGAGGTTGCTCCACACGATCGGTGCCGCGAGCACCTCGGGGAACTTGCGCTCGGCGTACCGCACGTACTCGTCGATGTGCCTGGTCATCGCCTCGGACGAGGCCGCCGGGTCGCGCGAGGCGATCGCCTCGTAGATCGCCAGGTGGGCCTTGTGGACGGCCGTGCGCCGCACCTCGGGGTAGTCGATGCCGATCGCCGAGCCGTCCAGGATCCCGAGCAGGGCGTCCACCACGTACCCGAACAGCGCGTTGCCCGACCCGTGCGCGATGAGGTCGTGGAAGCGCTTGTTCTCCTCCAGGAAGACCACCTGGTCGTCGAGGTTGTCCTGCATGGTGTCGACGCTGGCCTTGAGGGCCGCCAGGCTGTCGTCCGTCATCCGCTCGGCGGCCAGCCGCGCCATCATCGGCTCCAGCCCGCTGCGCGCCTCCGCGATCGTGCGGAACGGGGCGTTGCCGAACTGGAGCAGCAGCGTCAGCGCGGTGGCGAGGTTGCCGGCGTCCGGCTGCTGCACCACCGGGCCGCCGCCCGGGCCGGGCTTCAGCGAGATGACGCCCTGCAATTCCAGGAAGCGCAGCGACTCGCGGAGCGTGCCGCGGCCCACATTGTATTTCTCGAGCATGACGCGCTCGGGAGGCAGCCTGTCGCCCACGGTGTTGCCGCGCCGGTTGATATCGGCGACGATCCGCTGGGCGAGCAGCTCAGCGGTCTTCTTCGGGCGCAAATTGGCCGATGCCATGGGATTCCTCCGAGCGAACAGCTGCGACGTGGCCGCCGCCATGAGATGCGCTAATGATACGCAGCATTAGATGATGTCTCGACCATCCCCGAGAGCATGAATTCCACCACGCCGGACAGTTCCCGGACGGCCGAACGCGCCGCCGGCACCGCCCCGGTCAGCCGGAAGAACCCGTGCACGAGATCGGCGTGGTCGCGCAGGGTCGCCGGCACCCCGGCCGCGCGGAGCCGTTCCGCGTACGCGACCCCTTCGTCGTGCAGCGGATCGTGCCCCGCCACGACGACGTGCGCGGGCGGCAGGCCGGCGAGGTCGGCCGCCCGCAGCGGCGCCGCCCGAGGATCGTCCCGCGCCGCGGGATCGGGCACGTAGCGGTCCCAGAACCACCGCATCGCCGCGGCGCCGATCGGGAACCCGTCCGCCTGGCCCGCGTACGAGCCGCGCGTGAAGTCGTGGTCGGTGACCGGGTAGACGAGCAGCTGGAACGCGAGAGGAGGCCCGCCGCGGTCGCGCGCGTCCAGCGCGCACGCCGCCGCGAGATTCCCGCCCGCGCTGTCCCCGCCGACGCCCAGCGGCCCGCCGCCCGCGACGTGCCCGGCCGCCCACGCCAGCGCCCGCCGCGCGTCGTCGAACGGCGTCGGGAACGGATGCTCGGGCGCCAGCCGGTAGTCCACGCTCACGACCGTGCACCGGGCGTCGTGCGCGAGGTGGCGGCACAGCTCGTCGGAGTAGTCGAGATCCCCGGTGACCCAGCCGCCGCCGTGGAAGTAGACGAGCGTCCCGCGCGCCGACCCCGGCTCCGGCCGGTAGATCCGCGCCCCGATCTCGGCCCCGTCCACCGGCACGGCGGCGTCCTCCACCGAGTGGACGGCCGGGCCGCCCGAGCAGGCCGCGTTCCCCGCCCGTACGCGCTCGCGCGCCTCGTCCGGCGTGATGGTGTGCAGCGGCGCGAGCCCGGACGCCGCCGCCTTCTCCGCCATCGCGGCCAGCACCGGGTCCATCCGGGGCGTCCCGCCCGTCCCGCTCATTCCGCCGCTCCGCTGATCACGCCGTCGGCGGCGAGGCGGGCCAGCTCGGCGGCGGACAGGCCGAGGTCGCGGCCGAGGATCTCGCGCGTGTGCTCGCCGACCTCCGGCACGCCGTCGTACGACGGGCCCGCGTAACCGTCCATGTGCAGGATCGGGCCGGGCATCCGGGCGGCCGGGCCGAGGACGGTGTTCGCCAGCCCGACCAGCGTGCGCTCGGTGAAGTGGGGGTCGCGGCTGATGTCGCGGGAGTCGTTGACCGCCGCGGCGACCACCTCGTGCTCGTCCAGGATCGCGAGGACCTCGTCGCGCGGCCGGGTGCGGACCCAGCCGACCACGATCTCCTGGAGGGCGGCGTTGTTGGCCATCCGGGCGGTGTTGGTGGCGTAGCGGTCGTCGGTCTTGAGATCGGGACGGCCCATCGCGTCGAACAGCCGCATGGCGATCGTCTGGTTGGAGGCGGCGATCGACAGCCAGCCCCCGTCGGCCGCCTCGTAGATCCCGCGCGGTGACGCGGCGCCGGACGCGTTGCCGTGCCGCTGCATGATCTCGCCGGACGAGGTGTAGCGCAGCACGGCGTCGCCGAGGATGAACATCAGCGGCTCGTACAGCGCGATGTCGACCTCCCCGCCGGCCGCGCCCGCGCCGCCGGCGGCGCGCCGGTAGAGGGCCATCGCGGTGCCGAACGCGGCGGAGATGCCGGCGATCGAGTCGGCGAAGCCGAACGGGGGCGCGGTCGGCGGGGTGTCCGGCCAGCCGTTGAGGAACGCGTAGCCGCTGGCGGTCTCGGCGACGGTGCCGAAGCCGGGGCGGCCGCTGTACGGCCCGGTCTGGCCGAAGCCGCTGACGCGGGTCAGCACGAGGCCGGGGTTGTCCTTCGACAGCTCCTTGTAGCCCATGCCCCAGGACTCCATGCGGCCAGGGCGGAAGTTCTCGATGACGACGTCGGCGCCGCGCGCCAGCCGCTTCACCAGATCGCGCCCGGCGGGCTGCCGCAGATCGACGCCCACCGACCGCTTGCCTGAGTTGAGCCGGGAGAAGCCGATCGCCAGGCCCTCGTGGGCGGGCTGCCACTGGCGGGCGAAGTCGCCCGCGGCCGGGTCCTCGACCTTCACCACGTCCGCGCCGAAGTCGCGCAGCATCCGGCCGGCCGTGGGCGCGGCGTACATGGAGCCGAGTTCGATGACGCGGACGCCGGCCAGGGGGCCGGGCGCGGAAGCGGGACCGCCGGGCTTCTCCACAGAACCTCCCTTTGATAATTATGGTGATAAGAGATTAGCCCACCTGGAGGCTCCCGTGGAACCCTTCGAGCACCTGCTCAGCCCGGTCGACATCGGCCCGATGCGGCTGCGGAACCGCGTGATGGCCACACCGCACGCCTCCGCGATCGGCAACCTGTGGGGCGGCGAGGACGAGGCCGCGGCCAACATCGCGTACTGGACCGAGCGCGCCCGCGGCGGCATCTCCTGGATGGGCGGGATCAGCGCCGCGCTGGAGAACACGCTCGTCCCGGGGTTCGAGCCGACCGGCGTCGGTGCGGTCACCGCCGGCGTGTTCCGGTTGCCGGTGTTCCACGAGCGGGTGTCGCGGCTCGCGGACGCCATGCACGAGCACGGCGTGTACGCGACCGCGCAGATCATCCACCAGGGCGGCATGCCGCACGGGCCGTCCGCCGCGACCACCGCGTACGTGGACAACAAGGTGTCGCACGCGCTGGACCGCGGGGAGATCGCCTGGTTCGTCGAGGAGTACGCGGCGTCGGCGAAGCGGGCGCGGGCCGCTGGCCTGGACGGGATCGAGCTGCACGCCAACCACGACGACCTCATCGAATGGTTCCTGTCGCCGGTGTCCAACCGCCGCGAGGACGAGTACGGCGGCGAACTCGCCGGGCGGATGCGGTTCCTGCTGGAGATCGTCGACGCGGTGCGGGCGGAGACCGGCCCGGACTTCGTGGTGGGGGCGCGGCTGGCCCCGTACCAGGACCTCGCCGGCGGGTACGAGCTGGACGAGGGCGTGGAGATCGCGCGGGCGCTCGCCGCGACCGGCAAGGTCGACTACCTGTCGGTGGTCGTCGGCGACAACTGGGGCGCGCCGAGCTACATCCAGCCGCACCACTACCCCGAGGCGCACTGGAGCGGGCTCGCGGGCCGGATCCGGGCGGCCGCCGGGCTCCCCGTCGTCTACACCGGCCGGGTGACGACCCCGGAGGCGGGCGAGCGGGTCGTCGCAGCCGGCGACGCCGACGCGGTCGGGATGGCGCGGGCGCTGATCGCCGATCCCGAGGTGGTGGCCAAGGCGCGGTCCGGGCGGCGGGCGGAGATCCGGCCGTGCGTTGGCGCGAACGACTGCATCCACCGGCGGCTGGTCGACAGGATCGAGTTCGCCTGCGCCGCCGAGCCGCGCACCGGGCACGAGGCGGCCGGGCGCCCCGCGCGCACCGGCCGTCCGAAGCGGGTGCTGGTGGTGGGCGGCGGGCCGGCGGGCATGGAGCTGGCCGGGCTGCTGGGCGAGCGCGGGCACGCGGTGACGCTCCGGGAGCGCGGCGACCGGCTCGGCGGTCAGCTGCTCGTCGCGGCCAGGGCACCGGAGAACGCCGCGTACGAGGACTTCGTGGCCTGGCAGGAGGGCCGGCTCCGGCGCGCCGGCGTGGCCGTCGAGACCGCGACCGAGGCGACGGCGGCGAGCGTCCGCGACTTCGGCGCGGACGTGGTCGCCGTCGCGACGGGCGCGCTCGCGCGGGTGCCCGCGATCCCGGGCGCCGGGCAGCCGTTCGTTCTGGAGGCGCGCGACGTGCTGACCGGCCGGGCCGCGCCCGGCGAGCGGGTCGTCGTGATCGCGCTGGAGGACCACATGCAGCCGCTGAGCGTCGCCGGCGTCCTCGCCGACCGCGGCCACCGGGTCGAGATCGTCTACCAGACCCCCGGCCCGGCGCCGCTGGTCGGCAAGTACACGATCGGCGCCGCGCTGGAGAAGCTGTCGAACGCTGGGGCGCGGGTCACGCTGCGGAGCCGCGTCGCGCGCATCGAGCCGGACCGGATCGAGACCCACGACATCTACTCCGGCGTGCCGGCCGAGATCAGCGGGTTCGACTCGGTCGTGCTCGCGGCCGGCGGCGTCCCCGACGACGCCCTGTACCGGGAGCTGAAGGCGGCGGGCACCGGCGGCCTGCACGTGCTCGGCGACGCGTACGCCCCCCGGCGGATCACCTTCGCCACCCGGCAGGCGTACGCGCTCGCCCACGCGATCAGCTGAGCCGGAAGCCCTTGTAGCCGGCGTCGGCCACCTCGGCGCACACCTGCCGGTAGTGGCCGACGCCGCCGACGTAGGGCATGAACACGCGCGGCTTGCCGGGGACGTTGGCGCCCAGGTACCAGGAGTTGCCGATCGGGTAGAGCGTCGCGGCGGCGACCTCGTTGACGTGCTCGACCCAGGCGTCCTCGTGCTCCGGCTCGGCCTCGGAACGGGTGAGGCCGCTCGCGCGCAGGTGCTCGATGTGGTCGGCCACCCATTCCACGTGCTGCTCGATGGAGACGACGACGTTGCTGATGACCGAGGGGCTGCCCGGCCCGGCCATGAAGAACATGTTGGGAAAGCCGTGGGTGGACAGGCCCAGGTAGGTGCGGGGGCCGGCGGACCACTTGTCGCGCAGGCGCAGCCCGTCCCGGCCGCGGATGTCGATCTTGAGGAGGGCGCCGGTCAGCGCGTCGAAGCCGGTCGCGAAGACGAGCACGTCCAGCTCGTGCACCTCGCAGTCGCCCGTGCGCACGCCCTCGGGGACGATCCGCTCGATCGGCGCCGCGAGCGTGTCGACCAGGCGCACGTTGTCGCGGTTGAACGCCTCGTAGTACCCGATCTCCAGGACCAGCCGCTTGCTGCCGAACGGGTAGCCGCGCGGGCAGAGCCGCTCGGCCACGTCCGGGTCGCGCACGATCTCCCGGATCTTGGAGCGGACGAACTCGGCGGCCTTCTCGTTGGCGTCCAGGTCGGTGACCAGGTCCTTGAACGAGGCCAGGATGTCGGGGCCGCCCCGGTTCCAGTAGTCCTCCAGGATCGCGGTCACCTGGTCGGCGGGGGTCTCGTTCGCGAGCCGCTCGTGCAGGACGCGGTGCGTGCCGCCGGGGTGGTTGCGGGCCTGCTCGCGGTACTCCTCGAAGCGCGTCTTGAGGTCCGCGGTGTACGCGGGGTCCAGCGGCCGGTTCCGCGCGGGGACCACGAAGTGCGGCGTCCGCTGGAACACGGTCAGGTGGTCGGCGCGCTCGGCGATCCGCGGGATGACCTGGACGCCGGACGAGCCGGTGCCGATGACGCCGGCCCGCTTCCCGGCGAAGTCGACGCCGCCGTGCGGCCAGTCGCCGGTGTGGTGCACCTCGCCCGCGAAGTCGCCGATCCCGTCGATCTCGGGCAGCTTCGCCACCGACAGCTGCCCGGTCGCCATGATCACGTGCCGGGCGGTGATCCGGTCGCCGTGCCCGGTCTCGGCCGTCCAGGTGTCGGTGCCCTCGTCGAAGGCGAGCGCCGTGACGCGGGTGCCGAACGTGATGTCGCGCCGCAGGTCGAAGCGGTCGGCCACATGGTTGATGTAGCGCAGGATCTCCGGCTGGGCGGGGTAGCGCTCCGTCCAGTCCCACTCCTGGACCAGCTCGCCGGAGAACGAGTAGCAGTAGTCGACGCTCTCGATGTCGCAGCGCGCGCCGGGGTAGCGGTTCCAGTACCAGACGCCGCCCACGTCTCCGGCGGCCTCCACGACGTGGACGCGGTGGCCCGCGCCGCGCAGCCGGTGCAGCGCGTAGAGGCCGGCGAACCCGGCGCCGACGACGAGCACGTCGAGCTCCTGGGGCGGCGGGCCTGGCCGGGTGGTCGCTTCGCTGGGCATGCTCACTGCCGGACACTCCTGTGATAACTGTGATAATGAAATTAAGCTATTGTTCCCGCATTCCCGCGTCAAGGGCGGGGGACCAGGAGGCCGGGCATGCAGGACGATCTCACGGGCCGGACGGCCCTCGTCACCGGGGGCGCGAGCGGCATCGGCGCGGCGATCGCCCGCCGCTGGACGGCCGCCGGCGGGAGCGTGGTCATCGGCGACGTCGACGACCGGCGCGGTGCCGCGCTGGCCGCCGAGCTGGGGCCGTCCGCCGCGTACGTCCACCTCGACGTCACCCGGGAAGAGGACTACGAGGCCGCGTTCGCGCACTTCGAGGCACCCGGCGCGCCCGACGCGTTCTTCGCCAACGCCGGCGCCGTGGGCGCGACCGGCCGGATCGAGGACCACGGGCGCGACGCCTGGGACGGCACGCTCGAACTCCTGCTGACCGGCGCGTTCCTCGGGATCAAGCACGCCGTGCGGGCCATGCGCCCGCGCGGGAGCGGCGCGATCGTCTGCACGGGGAGCGTGGCGAGCGTGCGCGGCGGTCTCGGGCCGCACGCCTACACGGCGGCCAAGCACGCGGTCCTCGGCCTGGTCGAGTCGGTCGCGGTCGAGATCGGCCCGTACGGGCTGCGGATCAACTGCGTCGCGCCCGGCGGCACGGTCAGCGCCCTGTCGGCGGGCCTCGCGTCCGGCGACCCGGACGACCTGGACGCCGCGCACGCGCGGCTGGCCGCGGCCTCCTCCAGCGGCGTCCCCACCACCGCGGACGACGTCGCGCGGGCGGCGCTCTTCCTCGCCGGCCCCGGCGCCGCCCGGATCAACGGGACGCGGCTGGTGGTCGACGGCGGCGACGACGTCTTGCCGGCCAGGGGCCGCTCGTACTATCTATGATAATGAAATCAATGAAAGGGGTGCGCGTTGTCGACCGAGTTCAGTGCGGAGGCCGGGGAGTTCGCCAGGTCCGTCGCCGGCGTCGTGGAGTCGGCCTGGGGGAACGCCACCGCCGCTCCCTCCGGTGACCTCGCCGCGCTCTCCAAGCACGCCGCCGCCCAGGGCTGGTACGAGCTGGGCGGCGAGGGCGCGCTCGACTACCTCGCCGCCGCCGTCCGCGAGCTGGGCGCCCGCGCCTGCCCGCTGCCGATCGCCGACGCCTACGCCGCGTCCCGGCTGGCCGGCCCGGAGGTCCGGGAGCGGATCGCCACGGGCGAGATCCGGCCGCTCGTCGCGATCACGGACGACCCCGCCGCCACCGTCTTCGAGCACCTCGACGCGGCGCGCGACGCGACCCACGTGCTGCGGCTCGTACCCGGGAGCGCGTCCGCCGGCCTGCTGCCGATCGAGCGCGCGGAGCCCGCGCCGGGGCTGGCCGTACCGGAGTGGTCCCGCGTGACCGCCACGGCGGACGGCGCGGAGACGCTGGCGGGCGACACCGGCGCCGCGCTCACCGAGTACCGGCTCGCCCTGGCGGTCCGCGCGCTGTCGGCCGCCGCCCGCGCGCACGCCCTCGCGGTCGAGCACGCGAAGGTGCGCCGCCAGTTCGGCCGCGCGATCGGCGGCTTCGGGGCCGTGCAGCAGCGGGTCGCCGCCTGCCAGATCGACGTCGCCGCCGGTGAGGCCCTCGTCGCCGACGCGGTCGGGCACGCCCTCGAAGGCGGCGCCGAGGCGGGGCTGGCCGCCGAGCTGGCGATCCGGTTCGTCCGCGACACCGTCGTCCCGGTCATGTTCGGCGCGCAGCACACGCTCGGCGCCATCGGCTACTTCGAGGAGCACGAGGCGGCATGGCTGTTCCGCCGCGTGCACGCCGACACCGCCCGGCTCGGCGCCGCCGCCGGTCCTGGCGTCGCCCGCGCGCTGGTCGAGGACGGCCGGTTCCTGCCCGCGTTCACCCTCGGCCCGGCCGCCGAGGAGTTCCGCCGCGAGGTGCGCGCGCTGCTGGCCGCGCACGAGCGCGACGGCGGCGGGCACGACACCGAGGGCCTGCGCGCCGAGATGGCCGAGCGGCGCCTCTTCAGCCTGGCCTGGCCCGAGTCCGAGGGCGGGCACGCGGCGAGCGTGGAGAAGCAGGTCGTCCTCAACGAGGAGATGAAGTACGCGCGCGGCCCGGTGGACCGCGCCATGAGCGCCACCATGCTGCTCGGCCACTCGATCATCCTGCACGGCACGCCAGAGCAGAAGGCCGAGTTCCTGCCGCTGATCCGGGACGGCCGGATGGCGTTCTGCCTCGGCTACAGCGAGCCCGAGGCGGGCTCCGACCTCGCCTCCCTCCGGACGCGGGCCGTACGCGACGGCGACCACTGGATCGTCAACGGGCAGAAGTCGTGGACGACGCGCGGCAACACCGCGAGCCACGTCTGGCTGGCCGTACGGACCGACCCCGACGCGCGGCCCCGGCACGCGGGCATCACGATCTTCCTGGTCCCGATGGACAGGCCCGGTATCCAGGTCCAGGAGCACGTGGCGCTGTCCGGGGAGATCTCCTGCACCGTCTTCTACGACGACGTCCGGATCCCCGACACCATGCGGGTCGGCGCCGTTGACGGCGGCTGGAAGGTGATCACCGACGCGCTGGCCGCCGAACGGGTGATCATGGGCGGGGTGGCCGCGACGCTGCTGCGCCAGCTCGCCGACCTGCTCGACCGCCTCCGCACCGACCCCGCCGGACTCCTCGGCCCGGACGGCTCCGCCAGGCGCGAGCGGCTGGCCTCGCTGGCGGCGCGGCTCCAGGCGGCCCGTGCGCTGGTGCTCGCCGCGACCCGTTCGATGAACGACCGCTCCGGCCGGCTCGCGGCACCGATGGCCGCCGTGCTCAGCGGCGAACTGGCCGAGGACTTCGGCCGCGGCGTGCTGGAGATCCTCGGCCCGGCGGCGGCGCTCGGCCCGGGCGCGCCCGGCGCGGCCGGCGACGGCCTGTTCGAGCACGCGCTGCGGCTGGCCCCCATGTTCGTCATCGGCGGCGGGACCAACGACATCCAGCGCGGCCTCATCGCCCGCGCCCTGGGCCTGCCCCGCGAATGACCGTACACACGATCCTTGGAGGTAACCGGTGTTGAAGTTCGGGCTGGCCGTGATGAACGACTTCCCGCCCGGCGTCGTCCCCGCCGACCGGATCGCCCTGCTGCGCGAGCAGGTCAGGGCGGCCCGCGACGCCGGGATCTCCTCGGTCTGGGTGCTCCAGCACTACCTCGGCGGCATGCCGACGCTCCAGCCGGTCCCGCTGCTGTCCGCGCTGGCCGCCGACGCGGGGGACATGGCGCTCGGCACCAACATGTTCATCCTGCCGCTGCGGCATCCGGTCGAGGTGGCCGAGGAGTTCGCGACGCTCGACCACCTCACCGGCGGCCGCGCGGTCGCCGGGTTCGGGATGGGCTACCGGGAGAACGAGTTCGCCTCGTTCGGCATCCCGATGTCCGACCGGCTCGGCCGGTACGAGGAGGGCGTCCGGCTCGTCCGCGAGCTGTGGACGGGCGAGCCGGTCACGTTCGAGGGCGAGCACTTCCGCATCGACGACCAGCGGATCAGCCTGCCGCCCGTCCGGCCCGGCGGCCCGCCCGTCTGGATCGGCGCGGGCCCGCACCGCACCGGCGCGCTGCGGGCCGCGCGCCTCGGCGACGCCTGGATCGTCCCGCCGCATGTCACGCCCGAGAAGCTCCAGGTCGTCCTCGGCCACTACCAGAAGGAGCGCGACCGCCTCGGGCGCGGCCCGTCCGAACTGGTCGTCCGCCGCGAACTGGTCCTGGACGCCGACCGCGACCGCGCCCGCGCGATCGGCGTCGCGGCGCGCGGCGCCCTCACCCGCGAATACGCGCGCTACAACGCGCCGCAGAAGGGCGAGGCGTACCGCCACCTCCAGACCGACCGCGCCGCCGAGGAGGTCGCCGACGCCTCGTACCTCTTCACCGACCCGCCCGGCGCGATAGCCGCCCTCAAGGCCCTAGAGGCCCAGGGCCTCACCTACGTGATCCTGCGAGCCCAGTGGTACGACCTGCCCCAAGCCCAGGTCCTCAAGACCCTGGAAACCTTCCGAACCGAAGTCCTCCCCGCCTTCCGCTAACGCGGCCATCAGGCGGTGGAGAGAATTGCCGCGCGCACGGCCGCGCGCAGCGCAGCGCGGGTCACCAACAGAACGGGCCCGTTCGGGTCCTTGCTGTCGCGTACGCCCACCACGCCACCTGCGCCGGCCAGCTCGACGCAGTTGCCGCCGTTGGATGTGCTGTAGCTGCTCTTGCGCCAGTCGGCGCCGGTCAGGTCCATCGCTCCAGTACACCTTCGGCCGGTGCCGGGGTCACTGGTCTTGGCCGCCAGTACGCGTTGCCTCGTGGCTTGTGGCCCCTCACCAGGCCCGTTGGAGCCCGACACGTCACGAGCCAACCCACGGACCGGGGGATAGTCCAGGCCAGGCCCGGCCAAGGGGGCGGGGTTGGTACAGGGAACCGGGACGGGCCACGGGTCAGGCGGCGGGGAGAGCCGCCGCGCGCACCGCCGCGCGCAGGGCAGCGGTGGTCACCAGTAGTACGGGCCCGTTCGGGTCCTTGCTGTCACGTACGCCAACCACGCCGCGTACACCGGCGAGTTCCACACAGTTGCCGCCGTTGGACGCACTACGGCTGCTCTTACGCCACTCGGCGTCGGTCAGGTCCATTTCTCTTGGATCACCTTTCTAATCAGTTCACACGACATCTGCTCGGAGAGAGCACGTGAACGAAGAACGATCAGGGTTCGCCCTAGAGCGGACAACTCCGCAGGGTCATCCGTGGTGATTGCTCGGATGGCTGTCTCGACATAAGCGATCTCACTGCGGTCCGCCATCGTCGCGACCACGAACGCGCCTGTGTTGCCGTCATGCTCGCCACTTGACAACACTACTTGAACCGTGACGTTGGGCAACTGGCTCATTGCCAGGAGGTGCTCCAACTGCTCCTTCATGGTCTCGGCTGTGCCGACGGGTCGATAAAGCGCCTGTTCATCGAACAGGATCGCCAACATCGGCGGAGCCGTCCCGTCGTCCTTGGTAAGGATGGACTGACGCTTGAGTCGAGCGTCTGCCGCCTCCTGGATGCCGTGCAGGATGGCCAGCGCGTACGCCGGGGTCTGAGCCAGGCCAGGAACCAACGAGTGTTCCCAGCAGACCAGCACAGCCGCATCCGCTTCGACTTGGGGCCAGTCGAACCAGATGGGTACGGGGTGGCCGTCCTTGTTGAGGTCTTCCCACAGGCTGATGAGGGAGCCGCCCCCGTCGAGATGATCGTCGACGATCTCCACAAACGATCGAGTGGCTCGCTTCTTGCCGGTCTCGATCTTGCTGACTTGCGGACCGCTGACATTGGTGATCTGAGAGATGACCTCTTGCTTGACGCCCTTGGCGTCGCGTAGTCGGCGCATCTGGCGGCCGAACGCGATCAGGGCGGGGTTCTCTCGGGGACGCTGACGCCTGGGGGGCATGGCGTTTTCCTCTCGGTGGCATTTTCCGAGCCCGACCAGTGATCTTCCTCTGGCTTCCAGAACTGATCGGCAGGCACATCCTAGCCCGAAAGGTGACTCAATGTGGTTGCAATACCACGGAGCGCAAAGGGGCGATCATGGGCGAGGCGACACACCACGAGATCGTGATCAAGCGGCAACTGGAAGCGGTGGCCGAGGTACGCAGGTTCATCCGGCTCACGCTGGGGCGGTGGGGAATGGAGGACTACAACCCGTGTCTGGTGGCCAGTGAGCTCGTCACCAACGCCATCCGGTACGCGAGTACTGATGATGACGAGGTGACCGTACGGCTCGGGCTCCTGGGTGACGGGGCGTTGTGGCTGGAGGTGCAGGACTCCAGCAGCGAGATTCCACGCATCGTGGACGTGGCGCTGACCAGTGGGTCCGGGCGTGGGCTGTTCGTCGTCGAGCAGTTCACTCGCTACTGGGGCGTCCGACCCCTGGACGACCGGGGCGGGAAGGTCGTCTTCGCCGTCCTCAACCCTTGAGGCAGCGGTCGAGGGCGGTGCGCCATGGTTCGACTTGGCCGAAGCCGCGGGCTATCGACGCCAGGCCCGCCTTGTGCTGGTCGTTCGGGGCGCTTGTCGCGTCTTCGGCTACCGACACCTTGTAGCCGAGCTGGACGGCGGTGCGGGCCGTCGTCTCGACGCAGCCGTTGGTCGCCACCCCGGTGAGCAGTAGTCGGCGGGTGCCGAGGGCGCGCAGGACCAGGTCCAGGTCGGTGTGCAGGAACGCGTCGAAGCGGCGCTTGTCGACGACGGTGTCCCGCTCGGTGATCTCCAGCTCGGAGATCACCGCCGCGTCCCAGGTGCCCTCGGTGAACGCCTCCGGGCCGAAGACCGCCGCCATCGCGGGGTCGGCGTCCAGGCGGTTGCGGCGCCACACGTACCGGGTGAAGACGATCGGGACGCCGGCGGCGCGGGCGGCGGCGAGCAGCCGCGCGTGCTCGATGATGACCTCGTCCATGTTCCGCATCGACAGGCCCGCGACCTTGGCGGCGCTGCCGTACGGGTGGCAGAAGCCGTTCTGCATGTCGATGACGACGACGGCGCCGGTCACGGGAGCGGCCAGCCGGCGGCGAGGTCGGTGCCCACGTGCATCTCGATCGTCTTCTCCTCGAACAGTGCGGTCCCGTCCGCGACCCGGAGCCGGTCCAGGTACTTCCCCCAGCCGATCACCGAGCGGGCGTCGGCGCGGGCGGTGAAGATGAAGTAGGACGCGATCTCCACCAGGCCGGGTGCCAGCCAGGTCGTGCGAGGCGTGACGATGAAGTGCCGCTTCTCGGACGGGTCGGCCGCCAGCCGGTCGCGGTAGAAGGCGGCGATGGCGGCGCGGCCCGCGAAGTCGCCGAGCCGGGTGCGCAGTACGCCGTCCTCGGTGAACAGCGCGGCCGCGGACTCGGGCGTCGGCGCGTCGAGCGTCGCGGCGTAGGTGTGGAGGTGGTTGCGCGCGGCCTCCGTCTCCTCCAGGCGCGCCACCGCGCGGAGCAGGTCCTCGTGGTCGGTGTTCATCGGGGCTCTCCTTCGTGGATACCCCCGGCTTCAGCCGGGGGAGGAAACGAAACTCCTGCGGAGCAGGGCAGGCAGAGCCGGTCTGCCGCCAGGGCGGACCGGTGTCCAGCGGCCACTGGCCGACCCCTGCCGCTCACACCGGGGCTGTTACGCTGTGAGGCATGGTGCGGCAGGTCAAGCGGGCGTTCAAGTACCGCTTCCACCCCACAGACGAGCAGGCGGCCGAGCTGTCGCGCATGTTCGGCTGCGTCCGCCTCGTCTACAACAAAGCCCTCGAAGAGCGCACCCGGGCCTGGTACGGCGAGCAGCGCCGGATCTCCTACGTGCAGTCGTCGGCCGCACTTACCAGGTGGAAGAAGACCGAGGAACTCGCGTTTCTGAACGAGGTGTCCTCGGTCCCACTCCAGCAGGCGCTGCGCCACCTTCAGACGGCGTTCGGGAACTTCTTCGCCAAGCGCGCCAAGTACCCCCGGTTCAAGAGCCGCAAGAAGTCCCGGCAGTCGGCCGAGTACACCCGCTCCGGCTTCAAGCTCCGGGACGGGCGGCTGACGTTGGCGAAGATGGCCGACCCCCTTGACATCCGTTGGTCGCGTCCGCTCCCTCGGGGAGCGGTACCGACGACGGTGACGGTGTCCCGCGACAGTGCCGGGCGCTGGTTCGTCTCGATGCTGTGCGATGACCGCATCGCTCCGGCTCCGGCCACGACGAACGCGGTTGGCATCGACGCCGGGATCACCTCCCTGGTGACCCTGTCGACCGGGGAGAAGATCACCAACCCCCGGCACGAGCGCCGCGACCGCGACCGTCTCGCCAAGGCACAGAAGGAGCTGGCGCGCAAGGCGAAGGGCTCGGCGAACCGGGAGAAAGCCCGGCGCCGTGTCGCCAAGGTCCATGCGCGGATCGCCGACCGGCGCCGGGACTTCCTGCACAAGCTGTCGACTCGGCTCGTCCGTGAGAACCAAACGGTCGTGATCGAGGACCTCACCGTCCGCAACCTGCTGAACAATGGCCATCTCGCGCGCGCCATCTCGGACGCGGCCTGGAGGCAACTGCGCTCCATGCTGGAGTACAAGTGCGCCTGGTACGGGCGCGAACTCGTCGTGATCGATCGCTGGTTCCCCTCCTCGAAGCTGTGCGGAACCTGCGGAACGATCGCGGCGAAGATGCCCCTCAACGTGAGGGAGTGGCGCTGCGACTGCGGCGCCGCGCATGACCGCGACGTGAACGCGGCACGCAACATTCGGGCCGCCGGGCTGGCGGCGTCCGCCTGTGGAGACGGTGTAAGACCTCAACGGGAGTCCTCCCGGGCGGGGCGGTCGTCGGTGAAGCAGGAACCCCAGCGGGCGACCGCTGGAATCCCCCGCCCTTAGGCGGGGGAGGAAGTCAAGATCGCTCCATCATCTCGGACAGCGGGGCGCGGGCGGCGATCGGCCGCCGCGTGCGGGCGAGGGCGGCGGGCATGCCGAACGCGACGGCGCCCGTGAGCCGCCCGCCGGCGTCGGAGTAGAGGCCGAGCCAGCTCCCGGACTCGGGGGAGCCGGCGGCGACGGTCAGCTCGTCGGCGGGATCGGGCAGGCCGAGGCACTGGATTTTCACGCCGTACTGGTCGGACCAGAAGTACGGCACCTCCGCCAGCTCCTTCTGCCCGTCCGGGGGCGCCAGGAGGTTGCCCGCGACGAGCGCGGCGGTGTCGCCCGCGCTCGTCCAGTGCTCCAGGCGGACCGTCCTCTCGCGATACGGGTGCGGCATGCGGGCTACGTCGCCTACCGCGAAGACGTCCGGCGCGGACGTGCGGCCCGTACGGTCGCAGACGACGCCGTCGTCCAGGAGCACGCCGGAGCCCTCCAGCCATGCGGTGTCGGGTACGGCGCCGACCGCGACGACGATCAGGTCCGTGGCGATGGCCTCGCCTGTGGAGAGCATGACGCGCCCGTTGTCGGCGCTCTCGACGCGGGCGGGGCAGTGCAGCCGTACGTCGTTGCTGCGGTGGAGGTCCGCTACCGCCGCGGCCGCGGGCGGGCCCAGGACCCGGGCGAGCGGCGCGTCCAGCGCCTCGACCAGCGCGACCTCCACTCCCCGGGCGCGGGCCGCCGCGGCGATCTCGCAGCCGAGGACGCCGCCGCCGATCACCGTGACGTGGCGCGCGGCGCGCAGGCCCGCGCGCAGGGCCAGGCAGTCCTCGAACGTGCGGAGCACGTGGACGCCCGGCCCGGCGATGGCCGGGATCGTGCGCGGCCGTACCCCGGTGGCGATCACGAGCCGGTCGTAGGGGAGGGCCTCGCCGCCGTCGAGCGCTACCTGCTTCGCGGCGGTGTCCAGGGCGGTGGCCCGGACCCCGGTCCGCAGGTCGATGCCCAGGTCTTCGTACGGTGAGGTGCGCAGCGGGACGGGTTCGGGTGTCCCGTCCCCGGCGAGCAGCGCCTTGGAGAGCGGCGGCCGGTCGTACGGCCGGTGCGGCTCCGCTCCGGCGAGCGTGACCGGCCCCTCGTGGCCGCGCCGCCGCAGCCGTTCCACGGTGCGCAGGCCCGCGAGGCCCGCGCCCACGACGACGATCCGTCCCGCAGTAGCCATCCTTGACCCTCCCGATTCCAATACCTTATGTTTCATTATCATTAAATGCATGATCTTGGATACACGCGGGAGGGGCGATGAACGAACGTCCGGAGCTGTTCGTGGGAGGCCGCTGGGTCTCCTCCAAGGGCACTGAACGGGCCGCGGTCCGCAACCCCGCGACCGGCGCGTACGTGGGGAGCGCGGCGCTGGCGTCGCCCGCCGACGTCGATGACGCGGTGGCCGCCGCGCGCGACTCGTTCGACTCGGGGGTGTGGGCGGACGCGGCGCCCGAGCGGCGGGCCGAGGTGCTGCACAAGGCCGCCGACCTGCTGGAGAAGAGGGCGCCCGAGCTGGCGCGGAGCATCACCGGCGAGCTGGGCTGCCCGATCTGGTTCAGCGAGGCCGCGCACGTCCCCAACCCGATCCGGCACCTGCGCTACTACGCCGACATGGCGCGGGACTTCCCGTACGACGAGCGGCGCACCGACGGCGCCAACACCAGCGTCGTCACCCAGGAACCGGTGGGCGTGGTCGCGGCGGTCACGCCGTGGAACGGTCCGCTGAGCACCCCGACGCTGAAGACGGCGCCCGCGCTGGCCGCCGGCTGCTCGGTCGTGCTGAAGCCGCCGCCCGAGACCCCGCTCACCGTGTACGCCCTGGCCGACGCGCTCGCCGAGGCCGGGCTGCCCGAGGGCGTGCTGAGCATCGTCCCGGGCGGCCGGGAGGCCAGCGCCCACCTGGTCGCGCACCCCGAGGTCGACAAGATCGCGTTCACCGGCAGCAGCGCCGCCGGCAAGAAGATCATGGCGGTGGCGGCGGACCGGATCGCCCGCGTCACGCTGGAGCTCGGCGGCAAGTCGGCCGCGATCATCTGCGACGACGCCGACCTCGACGCAGTGATCCCCAAACTGCTGCCGATGGCGCTGATGGTGAACGGCCAGGCGTGCATCGCCCAGACCCGCGTGCTGGTGCCCCGGCACCGCGAGGCCGAGATCGTCGACGCGCTGGCGGACGCCCTGCGCGGCCAGAAGGTCGGCGACCCCGCCGACCGCGAGACCCGGATCGGCCCGATGGTCAGCGAGCGGCAGCGCGACCGCGTCGCCGGGTACGTCACGACCGGCCGCTCCGAGGGCGCCCGCGTCGTGACCGGCGGCGAGCGCCTCGACCTGCCGCCCGAGCTGGCCGGCGGCTGGTTCGTCCCGCCGACCCTGCTCGCCGGCGTCGACAACGCGATGCGCGTCGCCCAGGAGGAGATCTTCGGCCCGGTGCTGGCCGTGATCGCGTACGAGGGCGACGAGGAGGCCGTCCGCATCGCCAACGACTCCCGCTACGGCCTGTCCGGCTCGGTCTGGAGCGCCGCCGAGGACCGCGCGCTCGCGATCGCCCGCCGGATCCGTACCGGCATGGTCAGCCTGAACGGGCGGCCGCAGGCGTTCGGCACGCCGTTCGGCGGCTACAAGGAGTCGGGCGTCGGCCGCGAGATGGGGCCCGAGGGCTTCCGCGCCTACCTGGAGACGAAGTCCATTGCGACCGGCTGAACGCGGCGGCCGGCTGGCCGGCAAGGTCGCCGCCATCACCGGCGGCGCGAGCGGGATCGGCGCGGGCACGGCCCGCCGCTTCCACGCCGAGGGCGCCCGGGTGCTGATCGCCGACCTCCAGGAGGGGCCCGGCCGGGCGCTGGCGGAGGAGCTGGGCGAGGGCGCGGAGTTCGTCCGTACCGACGTCACCCGGGAAGAGGACGTCGCCGCGCTGGCGGACCGCGCCGTCGAACGGCACGGCGCCCTCGACGTCATGTTCAACAACGCCGGGATCATGGGCGCGCTCGGGCCCGTGGACCGGACGCGCATGGCCGACGCCGACCTGACGATCGCGGTCAACCTGCGCGGCGTGCTGTGCGGCATGAAGCACGCCGCCCGGGTGATGAAGCCGCGCCGGAGCGGCGCGATCATCTCCACCTCCAGCCCCGCCGGGATCGTCGGCGGGGTGGGCCCGCACGTCTACAGCGCGGTGAAGGCCGGGATCGTCGGCCTGTCCGGCTCCGTCGCGGCCGAGCTGCGGCGGTACGGCGTCCGCAGCAACGTCATCGTCCCGGGCGCCGTCGTCTCCGCGATGACCGCCGGCCTGGTCGCGGGCGGTGCCGCCGACCTCGCCGGCGCCGAGGCGGCGCTGGACGGGACCAAGTACATGGACCGCCCGCTGCGCCCGGCCGACGTCGCCGCCGCCGCGCTCTACCTCGCGAGCGACGAGGCCGCCCTGGTCACCGGCGTGGTGCTGCCGGTGGACGCGGGCATGACCGGCGCCGGCGGGCCGTCGCCGTTCGCCACCGGGAAATACGAGGAGCCGACCTTCAAATGATCACCCCCGACCGGCTCAGGGCGTTCCTGGAGCCGCGCTCGTTCGCGCTCATCGGCGCCAGCGACAAGTCCACGTTCTCCGCGCTCGTCCACCGGAACCTCACCGCGGCCGGGCACGGCGAGAGCACGTACCTCGTCAACCGGCGCAACGGCGAGGTGCACGGCCGTCCGACGTACCCGACGTGCGAGGCCGTCGGAAGGCCGATCGACCTGGCGTTCGTGATGGTCCCGGCGGCCGCCGCGCCCGGCGCCGTACGGGACGCGGCCGCCGCCGGCGCGCGCGGCGTGCTGGTGCTCAGCTCCGGTTACGCGGAGGCGGGGGAGGAGGGCAAGGCACGGCAGCGCGAGCTGGTCGCGCTCGCCGAGGAACTCGGCATCGTGCTCATGGGCCCGAACGTCCTCGGCTTCGTGAACGTGGCTGCCGGCGTGCCGGCGATGGCCCTCGCGGACCCGCCGGCCGTGCCCGGCAACGTCGCGCTCATCTCCCAGAGCGGCGCCAGCTGCGGCGCCATGAAGGACTTCGCCGCGCTCGCCGGCGTCGGCCTCTCGCACGTCATCACCGTCGGGAACGAGGCGATGGTGACGGTCGGGCACCTGGTCGACTGCCTGGTGGACGACGACCGCACCGAGGCGATCGCGGTGTTCATGGAGGGCATCCGCGACCCCGGGGTGTTCGAGCGCGCCGCCCGCCGGGCCGCCGCGGCCGGCAAGGCGCTGGTGATCCTCAAGGCGGGCCGCAGCGAGCTGGCCGCCCGCGCCGCCGCCTCGCACACCGGCGCGCTGGTCGGCGACGACCGGGTGGTGGACGCGGTGTTCGAGCGGCTCGGCGTGATCCGGGTCGACACGATCGAGGACATGCTGGTCACGGCGGGCGTCGCCGCGCACACCGGCCCGCTGGAACGGCCCGGCCTCGGCGTCGTCTCGATCTCCGGCGGGGCCTGCGACATCATCGCCGACCTCGCCCAGGACGCGGGCGCCGAACTGCCCGAGCTGGCCCCGGCCACGGTCGAGCGGCTGGCCGCCGTGATGCCGGCGTACGGGGCGTCGCACAACCCGCTCGACATCACGGGCGCCGCGATCATGAACCCGGAGCTGTGGCGGGAGTCGGTCGCCGCGGTCGGCGCCGATCCCGGCGTCGGCGTGGTGGTCGCCGTCAACAGCCTGCCGTGGCGGGAGGACGGCGCCCCGTTCTACGGCCAGAAGTTCGTGGACGCGATCGGCGCGGGCATGGCCGAGAGCAAGGCACCCGCCCTGTACCTGACGCAGGTGACGCAGCCGATCGGCGCGCAGACGCGGTCCGTGCTGGATGCCGGCGGGGTCGCCCACGTCGTCCCGGGGCTGCGGCTCGGCGTGGACGCCGTCGCGCGCGTCGCCCGCTGGTCCGCGCGGCGCGGGCGGGACGAGGCCGCGGCCGTGCCGCCGCCCGCCGTGGCGCTGCCGGACGGCGACCTGTTCTCCGAGGTGGACGCGCGGAACCTGCTCGAAGCGGCGGGCGTGCCGGTCGTCCCGGCGCGGCACGTCCACTCCGCGAAGGAGGCGGCGGACGCGGCGGCGGAGTTCGGCACCCCGGTCGCGATGAAGATCGTCTCGGTCGACATCGCGCACAAGTCCGACCTGGGCTGCGTGCGGCTCGGCGTCACCGCCGAGCGGGCGGGCACCGCGTACGAGGAGATCGTCGAGGCGGGGCGGGGGCACCGGCTCGACGGCGTGCTCGTCTCGCCGATGCGCGCGGCCGCCACCGAACTGCTGGCCGGCGTGACCCGCGACCCCGACTGGGGGCTCATGCTCGCGGTCGCGCTCGGCGGCGTGCTGGTCGAGGTGCTCGACGACGTCGCGCTGGCCCCGCTGCCGGTCTCGCCCGCCCGCGCCCGGTCGATGCTGGACGGCCTGCGCGGCGCGGCCGTGCTGCGCGGCGTCCGCGGCCGGCCCGCCGCCGACCTGGACCGGCTCGCCGAGGTGATCGCGGCCGTCGGCCGCCTCGCCGAGGCGCTCGGGCCGGACCTGGAGTCGCTGGAGGTCAACCCGCTGCGGGTGGCCGGCGGCGAGATCGAGGCCCTGGACGCGCTGGTCGTACGCAGGCGGCCCGGTAACGAGGAGGACTGACATGCTCACTGGCAAGCGGGTGCTCGTGACCGGCGGCGGAGCCGGCATGGGCCGGGAGATCGCCGTGGAGGCGGCCCGGCGGGGCGCCGCGTTCGTCGCGGTCGCCGACATCGACGAGGCCGCGGCCGGGGAGGCCGCCGCCGAGGTGCGGGCGGCGGGCGCCGCCGCGCTGGCCGTCCGGGTCGATCTGGCCGACTCCGCCCAGATCGAGGCCATGGTGGCGGACACCGTCGCGGCCGCGGGCGGGCTGGACACGCTCGTGAACAACGCGGGCGTCCTGGACGGCACGTTCAGCGCCGAGACGACCCTGGAGACGCTGCCGGAGGACGCCTGGGACCGGGTCTACGCGGTCAACATCAAGGCCGTCTTCCTGGGGATGAAGTACGCCGCGCCGCATCTGCGCGCCTCCGGGCGCGGCCCGTCGGTCGTCAACGCCGCCTCGGTGGCGGGGATGACCGGCTACCGGTCGCCGGCGTACAGCTCCAGCAAGGGCGCGGTGATCCAGCTGACCCGCTCGGCCGCCATCGACCTGTCGCCCGAGGTGCGCGTCAACGCCTTCTGCCCGGGATCGATCGAGACGCCGATGAGCCGCGCCCACCTGGAGGCGGCGGACGATCCCGAGCTGCGGCTGCGGGAGATGACCGGCACGCACCTGATCCCGCGGTTCGGGCGGCCCGGCGAGGTCGCCAAGGTCGTGTGCTTCCTGGCCTCGGACGACGCCTCGTTCATGACCGGAGCGATCGTCCCGGTGGACGGCGGGACCACCGCCTGGCGCGGCGTGCGCTCCTGACCGTCCCGGCCCCGCTCGCCCCGAATTATTCGATTGATGCGCATAGACTCTTGACCCTGGGCTAATTCAGGCGAATGATATGCAGCATGTCCGCCGGTGATGCGGATCACTCCCGAACGCCCCGAGTTGGACGTGGAAGCGTCACAACCTGAAACGCCGGAGTACAAGTGGTCGTACAGCGTGGAAGACGGCGGGCCGCGGCCATCGCGGCACTGGGCGCGGCGGGCGCGCTGGCGCTCTCCGCCTGCGCGGAGCCGGTCGAGACGAAGCCGATGGCCGGGACCGGGCCGAGCGTGCGGTACGGCGCGACGCAGGAGGAGTACAAGGCGGCCTTCCGCGACATCCCGCCCATCAAGCTGACCACCCAGTCGCCGTCCCCCAAGGGCTCGGTGACCGGCAAGAACGTCGAGGACTACCTCAAGGCGGTCACCGACTGGTCCGGCGGGAAGATCACCTGGGAGGTCAGCTACTCCAACGGCGTCGCGCCGCCCGAGGAGGTCGACGACGCCCTCCGGGACGGCCGGCTCGACCTGGGCCAGGTGCTGCCGATCTACGAGCCGTCCGACTACCCGGCCAACGCCGCGCTGATCCAGACCACGTTCCTGTCCGAGCAGACCCCGGTCACCGGCGCCCTCCAGTCCAACGCCTGGCCCAACGAGGTCGCCTTCGAGATCCCCGAGATCATGAAGGAGTTCCGGGACGCGGGCATGGAACCGCTGATGCCGCAGTACGACTCCGGCTCGAACGTGCTGTTCTGCCGCGACGAGCCGCGCGGTCTGAAGGCCTTCCACGGCCGCCAGGCGGCGTCCGGCGGGCAGGCGCAGACCGCCGAGATCACCTCGCTCGGCGGCTCGGCCGTCTCGGTGCCCTACACCGAGCTGTTCGAGGGGCTTGAGCGCGGCATCGTCGACTGCAGCGTCTCCAGCCTGACCGTCGGCGTGCTCAGCGGCTTCATCTCCGCCGCCCCCCACGTCACCATCGACCCGCAGGCCGGCCTCGCCACCGCGCCGGGTGCGATGGCGATGAGCGGCCGGGCCTGGAAGCGGCTGCCGCTGGCCGCCCGGCAGCTGCTGTTCGACCGGCTGGACGTCTTCATGACCTCCAACATCCGGGACAAGATCTGGCCCAACAGCGTGGCCGCCGTCAAGGCCGCCAAGGCCGCGGGCGGCTCGGTCGCGCCGTTCGAGCCCGACGCGCGCGGCTCGGTCAACGCCGCCAACGCCCGCATGCTCCGCAAGATCTCCCGCAGCGACAAGATCGACGACCCGGACGCCCTGGTGGCCGCCGCCCGCGCCGCGTCCGCCCGCTGGCTGAACATCGTGCGGGCGGGCGGGACCGGCGCCGACGTCACCTATCCGGAGTTCGACACCTGGTACAAGCCCGGCAGGGTCGACGTCGACGCGTTCATGAAGCGCGCCTTCGAGGAGATCTTCCTGCCGCACCGCCCGTCCTGACCCGCGAGAGGCCCGCCCCCCGCCGCCCCGCCGGGCCCGCCCCCGGCCGGCCGTACGTACGGATTTCGGCATGCCTCAGCCCCGAGGCACCCCCATGTTCGGAGCCGACATGAGCACTGAGACCACCGCCGCGCCGACGGCGGCCGCGCCGCCCGAGGAGCCGGCCCGCCGCCGCCTCGGCCCGCAGGCCGCCATCGACCTGCTCGCCATCCTCGCGATCTTCGTGATGATGCTGCACGTCACCGTGAACGCGCTGACCAGGACCTTCCTCGACCTCCCCATCCCCAACACGCTGGAGGTGGTGGAGTACTGGTACCTGCCGATCGTCGTGTTCTGCGGCTTCCTGGCCGCGCAGAGCCGGGGCGAGCACATCGCCGCCGAGCTGATCTTCGACCGGCTGCCCCGCGCGACCCGCCCGTACCTCGTCGCCGCGAGCTCCGTGCTGTGCTGCGCGTGCTCGGCGGGCTTCGCGTGGTGGGGGCTGGGCGAGGCGATCCACGCGTTCGAGATCGAGAAGACCGCGGGGGTCAGCGACCTGGTCGCGTGGCCGCCCTACTTCCTGGCCCCGATCGCGTTCGGCGGCCTCACCGTCCAGTTCGCCCTGGCCGCCTACCGCGCGGCCGCCCACCGGAAGGACGGGGCCGCGTCATGACCGAGCCCGCGACCAAGCCCGCCGCCGAGCCGGGCCCCGTGCCCGCCGCGCCCGCCCGCGGGGAGGGCGGCGACGGCATCGGCTCCTGGATCCTGTTCGGCCTGATGATGGCCGTCCTCGCCGGATCCCTCGTCATGCTGTTCATGCCGCTCAAGCCGGAGGCGGTCGGGATCGTCGCCTGCGTCACCATGCTCGCGCTGATCTTCCTGCGGGTGCCGGTGGCGATGGCGATGATCTTCCCGGCGCTGCTCGGCATGTACGCGCTCAAGGGCATGCCGCTGGTGGAGAGCACGTTCAGCACGCTCCCGTACAGCCACATCACCGACTGGACGATGAGCGTCGTCCCGATGTTCGTGCTCATGGGCCTGCTGCTGTGGCGCGCCGGGCTGACCGACAGCGTGTACGCGGCCGGCCGGCACTGGCTGTCGTGGCTGCCGGGCGGGCTGGCCGTCGGCACCAACGTCGCGGGCGCGGGCCTGGCCTCGGTCAGCGGCTCCTCGGTCGGCACCACGTACGCGCTGGCGCGGATGGGCATCCCCGAGATGCTCAAGGCCGGGTACGACAAGCGGCTGGCGATCGGCTCGGTCGTGGTGGCCGGACTGCCCGGCCAGCTGATCCCGCCGAGCATCATGCTGGTCATCTACGCCGGCATCGCCGAGGTCTCGATCGGCCCGCAGCTGTACGCGGGCATCGGCCCCGGCATCCTGGTGGCGGTCCTGTTCAGCCTGATGATCGTGGTCTTCTCGGTGCGGTGGGCCCGGGCCGGCGGCACCGCCGCGGCCGGCGAGCCCGCGGTGACCTGGGGCGACCGGTTCCGCAGCCTGGTCGGCATCTGGCCGGTCCCGCTGCTGGTCGTGGTGATCGTCGTCGGCATGTTCGCGGGCGTGTTCACCGCGACCGAGGCCGGCGCCGTCGCCGCCCTGGTCTCGCTGCTGATCTCGTTCTACTGGGCGCGCGGCAGGCGGCCGCTGCGCGCGGTCGCCAACGCCGCGCTCGGCACGGTCGCCAGCGTCGGCGCCATCTTCCTCATGCTGGTGGGAGTCGGCGCGCTGTCGCGGATGCTCACCCTCACCGGCATCAGCACCGGGTTCGCCGAGGCGATCCAGGCGATGAACCTCGGCCGGGTCGAGTTCCTGCTGCTCATGACGGTCGTCTACCTCGTGCTCGGGGCCATCATGGAGCCCCTGACGATCATGATGCTGACCGTTCCTATCCTGCTGCCCACGCTGAAGGCGCTGGACATCGACACGCTCTGGTTCGGGGTGTTCGCGGTGTTCCTCGGCGAGCTGGCCGTGGTGAGCCCGCCGGTCGGGATCCTGGCGTTCATCATCCACTCCATCGCCAAGGACCCCGAGGTCAACCAGGGCCAGGACATCTCGCTGAACGACGTGTTCAAGTCGGTCGGCTGGTTCCTGCCGATGGCGCTGATCGTGGTGCTGATCATGATCTTCTTCCCGGAGATCTCCACGTTCCTGCCCGAATGGATCGCGACACACTAGGGGGTGCGGACACATGACCCAGGTACGGGGCTGCCCGGTCAGCCATACCGAGTACGGCGAGGACTCCGAGCTGTACCACCACTACGCGCTGCTGGACGCCGAGCGCGAGGCCGCCCGGTTCCACTACAACGACACGCGGCCGCGCGGCTTCTACATGCTCCAGCGGTACGAGGACGTCCTGGAGGGGTTCCAGAAGCACGCCGTCTGGACGACCCACGCCCGCAGCGCGCTCAACCCCGGCTCGGCCATCGCGCTGCTGCCGCAGGACCTGAACGGCCAGGACCACGTCAAGCTGCGCCGCGTGCTGAACCCGTTCTTCTCGCCCGCCGCCGTGAAGCGGATGGAGGAGCTCGCCCACACGCGCTGCGTCGAGCTGGTCGAGGAGGTGCTGCCGAAGGGGGAGTGCGACTTCGTCGCCGAGTTCGCCATCCGCTACCCGACCGACCTCTTCCTGGCGCTGCTCGGCCTGCCGGTCAGCGACGGCGAGTTCTTCCTGCCCTGGTCGGAGACGCTCTTCGCGGGCTTCTTTGGCGGCGACCCGCGGGAGACCGAGGAGGCCAGGCGCAAGATCCTGGACTACTTCGACACGGCCGTGAACGAGCGCCGGGCCGCGCCGCGCGACCCCAAGGAGGACATGGTCTCCCGGCTGATCGAGGCGCGGATCGACGGCGAGCCGATCTCCCAGGAGGACATCCTCACCATCTGCATGACGCTGATGCTGGCCGGGCTGGACACCACCCGCAGCGCGCTCGGCTACATGTTCACGCACCTCGCCACGCACGAGGAGGACCGGCGCCGGATCATCGCCGAGCCGGAGGTGGTCCCCGCCGCCGTCGAGGAGTTCATCCGGCTCTACCCGCTGGTCTTCCAGGCCGGCCGCGAGGTGCAGGAACCGGAGGACTTCCACGGCCTCGAACTGGAGAAGGGCGACGTCGTCTGGCTCGGCATCGCCCAGGCCAACCGCGACCCGCGCAAGTACCCGGACCCGGACCGGTTCGTCATCGGCCGCAAGGGCGTCAACCAGAACCTCGCGTTCGGCGCCGGCCCGCACCGCTGCCTCGGCATGCACCTCGCCCGCCTGGAGCTGGCGGTCGTCCTGCGCGAATGGCACCGGCGGATCCCCGACTACCGGATCAGGCCCGGCACGGTGCTGACCGAGCGCGGCGGCCAGCTGACGATGCCGAGCCTTCCCCTCGAATGGACGGTGTGACCGTGTTCCTGAAGATCGACGCCGACAGGTGCATGGGCCACGGCCGCTGCTACTCGGTCGCCGAGGGCCTCCTCACCGACGACGAGGAGGGCTTCGTCGCCCAGCGCGGCCAGGTCCTGGAGATCCCGGCCGACCGGCTGGCGGACGCCGAGGCGGCGGCCGACGCCTGCCCCGAGGGCGCGATCCGCGTGGTGGCCGCCGCCGATGCTTGAGCACATCCGCGTTCTGGACCTCACCGACGAGCGGGGCCTGATGTGCGGCCGGCTGCTGGCCGACCTCGGCGCCGACGTCGTCCAGGTGGAACGCGAGGGCGGCTCCCCGGCGCGCGCCACCCCGCCGCTCGCCGGGGGCACCTCGCTCTTCTGGGAGACCTACGCCGCCGGGAAGCGCGGCGTCGTGGCCGACGCGGAGACCGTGCACCGGCTGGCCGGCGCCGCGGACGCGGTCGTCATGTCCGCTCCCGGGGAGGGGCCCGAGCCGGAGGCGCTCCTGGCCGCGTACCCGCATCTGGTCTGCACGGTCGTCAGCCCGTTCGGACGTACCGGGCCCAAGGCCGGGTACGCGGGCTGCGACCTGGTCGTCTGGGCGGCCGGCGGGCCGCTGGACCCGCACCGCGACGGCGACCGGCCGCCGCTGCGGATCAGCGCGCCGCAGGCGTACGCGCAGGCGGGCGCCGACGCCGCGGCGGGCACGCTGCTGGCCGTCCTCGCCGCCCGCGGCACCGGCCGCGGCCAGATCGTCGACGTCTCCGCGCAGGCGTCGGTGGGCGTCGCGACGCTGGCCCGCGTCCTCGCGCACGCGGTCGGCGACGAGAACCCCGAATGGCACCGGCAGCCGGTCTCCGGCCGGACGGACCAGAGCGGCAGCGGCGCGGCGACGCCCAACTCGATGAAGAAGTGGCGGGTCAGGGACGGCCTGGTCGAGCTGCACCTGTCGATGGGCCCGGCCGCCGGGACGTTCACCAACAACCTGTTCGGCTGGCTCAGGGCCGAGGGCGCGGTGGACGAGAGGATCGCCTCCTGGGACTGGCGGACCGTCCCCGACCGCATGGCGGCCGGCGAGCTGACGGGCGAGGACCTGGACGAGGCGCGCGCCGCCGTGCGGGCGTTCCTGCTGACCAGGACCAAGAACGACGTGCTGGAGGCCGCCATGCGGCACCGCCTCCTCTGCGTCCCCGTCTTCGACATGGCCGACGTGGCGGCCAGCCCCCAGCTCGCCGCCCGCGACTTCTGGTCGGAGGTCGAGATCGGCGGCCGCACGGTCCGGATCCCCGGCCGGATGGCGCGGGTCACCGGCCCGGACGGGCCGCGCGTCCGCCGCCGCGCGCCGAAGCCCGGCGAGCACACCGCCGAGGTCCTGCGGGAGTGGACGGGGACGCGGCGCACCGTCGCCGTCTCCGAACCGGAACCCGCGAGCGCGCTGGACGGGCTCAAGGTGCTGGACCTGTCGTGGGTGGTGGCCGGGCCGCTGATCGGGCGGGCGCTGGCCGACTTCGGCGCCCAGGTCGTCCGGGTCGAGTCGAGCAGGCGGATCGAGACGGCGCGGCTGATGCAGCCGTTCTACGGCGGCGTCCAGGACCGGGAGAACTCCGCCCTCTTCGGCAACTGCAACGCCGGCAAGCTCGGCATGACGCTCGACCTGAAGAGCGAGGAGGGGCGCGGCGTCGTCCGCGACCTCGTCGCCTGGGCCGACGTCGTCGTGGAGTCGTTCTCGCCCGGCCAGATGGCGAAGTGGGGACTGGAATACACGACGCTGGCGAAGGACAGACCGTCCCTCATCATGCTCAGCACCTGCATCGCCGGGCAGACCGGGCCGTGGACGGGCCTGGCCGGGTTCGGGAACGTCGGGTCCTCGCTGAGCGGCCTGCAGAACCTCGTGGGCTGGGAGGACGCGCTCCCGATGGGCCCGTTCGGCCCGTACACCGACTACGTGGGCCCGCGGCTGGCGCTGGCGACGCTGCTCGCGGCGATCGAGAACCGGCGGCGCACGGGCCGCGGCGCGTACATCGACGCGGCGCAGATCGAGGCCGGGGTCTTCTTCCTGTCGCCGCAGGTCGCGCACCACGGGTACGACGGGACGATCGCGCGGCGGCGCGGCAACCGCGACGAGGCGTACGTCCCGCACGGCGTGTACGGCTGCGCCGGCGGGCGGTACGTGGCGCTCGCGGCCCGCACCGACGGGGAGTGGCGGCGGCTGGCGGCGGAGATGGACCGTCCCGACCTGGCCGGGCTCACCACCGGGGAGCGCCGCGACCGCGAGGAGGAGCTGGACGGGGCGCTCGCCGCGTGGACCGCGGGGCAGGACGCGCGCGACGTCGAGCGGCGCCTCCAGGCGATCGGCGTGCCCGCGCACCTGTCCCAGTCGAGCGCCGACTTCGTCGCCGACCCGCAGCTCAGGGAGCGCGGCCACATCGTCGCCCTCGACCATCCGCTGCACGGCACGGCGTACGTCGAGGGCCCGCGCTACCTGCTGTCCGGCACGCCCGGGACCGTACGGCGGCCCGCGCCGACGCTGGGACTGCACAACGAGGTCGTGCTCCGGGACGTCCTGGGCTACTCCGGGGAGCGCGTCCGCGAGCTGATGGAGGGGGGAGCGCTCAAGTGAGCGAGGACTGGAACGAGGACTGGAAAGAGGACTGGAGACCGGTGGTCGACGCCGTCGGGCGGGACTTCTCCGACGGCACGACCACGTGGGGCGCCGATCCGGTCGAGCCCGGCGCGATCCGCCGCTACCTGGAGCCGCTGGAGTTCGGCTGCGCGCTGCACACCGACCCGGAGGCGGCGCGGGCGGCGGGCTTCGCCGACGTGACGATGCCGTACACCGGCGTGATCGCGTGGACGATCCCGGCGGCGTGGCGGCCGGGCGAGACGCTGTTCGACAGCGACGACCGCGACGCGCAGCCCGTGCACAGCGCCATCAACAACCAGGACATGCCGCTCGGGCCGCGGACGACCGGGTTCTTCGGCACCGACATCGAGGTGGACTTCGAGCGCCCCGTCGTGGCGGGCGAGCGGATCGGCCGGCGGGGCCGCCGGCTGGTGGCGTGCACGCCGAAGGAGACCGCCGTCGGGCGCGGCGCGTTCATGACCTGGGAGAGCGAGGTCGTGACCGGGCGGGACGAGGTCGTGGCCCGGATCCGCATCGGGACCTACGCCTACGTCCCGAAGGAAGGAGGGACATGAGGGCGTTCGAGGACGTCGAGCCGGGGGAGCGGCTGCCGGAGGTGGCCTACCCGCTCACCGTCTACCGGCTGGTGATGGCCGCCGGGTCCAACCGGGACTTCAACTCCATCCACCACAATACCGAGTACGCCAGGAGCACCGGCGCGGCCGAGATGTACGCCAACACCTCGTTCCTGCTGGGCGCCTGGGAGCGGTGCGTCCGCGACTGGATGGGCGCCGGCGGGACGATCCGCGGCATCCGCGGTTTCCGGATGCGCGCGTTCAACGTCGTCGGCGACACCATGCGCGTGCTGGCCGAGGTGAAGGAGAACAGGATCGAGGACGGCGCGGGCGTCGTGGAGATCGCGATCCGCTGCGAGAACTCGTCCGGCGTCACGGTCGGGCCGGGCATCGTCGAGATCACCCTCCCGCGCAGGGACGAGGAGGCGGCATGAGGCCCGGACGCACACCGGTCATCGCCGGGCTTGGATTGACCGAGTTCGGCAAGGTCTACGGGAGGTCGCCGGCCGACTTCGCGATCGACGCGATCGCGCGGGCGGCCGCGGACGCGGGGCTGGACCTGCCCGACATCGACGGGCTGCTCGTCAACCCCGGCGTGGGCAACGACATCGACCTGCGGCTCCAGTCGAGCCTCCAGATGCGCGACACCCGGGTGCTGGCGACGATCCAGGGTTTCGGATCGTCGGCCGGGCAGATGGTGCAGTACGCGTCGATGGCGATCGCGTCCGGCATGGCCGACGTGGTCGCCTGCGTGTACGCGGACGCGCCGCTCAAGGAGGGGAGGAGCGCGGGCGCGTCGTACTCCGGCCAGAAGCGCGCGATGCGCGGGGTCGGCGCCCTGCCGGCGGCGGCCGGGCTGAAGGCGGCGCCGGAACGGTACGCGGTCGCGGCCCGCCGCCACATGGAGGCGTACGGGACGACCAGCGAGCAGTTCGGCGCGGTCGCCGTCGCGGCGCGGCAGTGGGCGGCGATGAACCCGCACGCCCAGATGCGCGACCCGATCACCCTCGACGACCACCAGAACTCGCGGATGATCGCCGACCCGCTGCGGCTGCTGGACTGCTGCCTGGTCAGCAACGGCGGCGTCGCGGTCATCCTGACCACCGCGGACCGCGCGGCGGGGCTGCGCCGGCCGCCGGTGCACATCTGGGGCTGGGGGCAGGCGCACCCGGGGTACGTGAACCGGCGCGGCAGCGAGTTCGGGCTGGTCACGGGCGCGGCCCGGTCGGGCGCCGACGCGCTGAAGATGGCCGGGGTCGGGGTCGGCGACATCGACGTCCGCGAGCTGTACGACTGCTTCACGTACACGACGCTCGTGACGCTGGAGGACTACGGGTTCTGCGGCAAGGGCGAGGGCGGCGAGTTCGTCGCGAGCGGGGCACTCGCGCCGGGCGGCAGCCATCCGACCAACACCGGCGGCGGCGAGCTGTCGTCGTTCTACATGTGGGGGATGACGCCGCTGTCGGAGGCGATCGTCCAGGCCCGCGGCGAGGGCGGCGAGCGGCAGGTGCCGAAGCACGATCTGATCATGGTGAGCGGGAACGGCGGGGTGCTGGACTTCCACTCCACGCTGATCCTCAGCCCGCACGCCAGGAAGGAGGGCCGATGAGCCTGGCTCCGGTGGTCCGCGACGAGGAGTCCGGGCCGTTCTTCGACGGCGCCGCCGAAGGGACGCTGATGCTGCGCTACTCGCCGAGCAGCGGCGAGTGGTCCGAGCCGGCCGCGCGGGTGTGCTCGGTGACGCAGGCCCGCGACCTGGAGTGGCGGGCCGCGTCCGGGCGGGGCGAGCTGGTGTCCTGGACGGTCAAGCCCGGCCGGCGCCGCGACGACCTGGTGACCCCGGACGTGGTGATCGGGATCGTGGAGCTGGCGGAGGGGCCGTGGCTGACGCTGCGGCTGGTGGACGCCGAGGGCGCCGCGCTGCGGGCCGGCCTGCCGGTGACGGTCGGCTTCCGGCGGCCCGAGGACGGGGAGGGCGAGGCCCTCCCCGTGGGGCTCGTGGGCACCGGCTAGAACGTGAGGACCGTGCGGGCGCCGAGCGGGTTGTCGAGCTTGGCGAGGCCCTCGTTCACCCGGTCCAGGGGAACGGTCTCGCTGATCAGCTCGTCCAGCCGCAGGCGCCCGTCCACGTAGAGGCGGCAGTAGAGGGGGATGTCCAGGCGGAACCGGGTGGAGCCCATCTTGGTGCCCTGCAGCCGCTTCTCCAGCAGCAGGTCCACCGCCGGGATGCGTACTTGGACGTCGGGACGCGCGACGCCGACGACGGTCGCGGTGCCCATCGTGTCGAGCATCCGGAACGCCTGCTCGATGGTCGCCGAGATCCCGACGACCTCGATGGCGTGGTCGACGCCGCCGCCGGTCAGCTCCCGTACCGCCTCGACGGGATCGCAGGCGCCCGCGTCGACCGTGTCGGTCGCGCCGAACCGCTTCGCGAGCTCCAGCTTGGGCGCCAGCCGGTCGACCGCGATGATCCGGGACGCGCCGGCGAGCCGGGCGCCCTGCACGACGTTCAGGCCGACGCCGCCGCAGCCGATCACCGCGACGGTCTCGCCCGGCTGCACCTTCGCCGCGCGCCGTACGGCGCCGATCCCGGTGATGACCGCGCAGCCGAGGATGGCGGCCTTGTCCAGCGGCATCTCCTCCGGGAGCTTGACGAGCGTGCGCTCGTGGACGAGCAGCCGCTCGCCGAAGCCGCCGAGGCCCACGAACGGCTCGACGGGCGCGCCGTCCAGCGAGAGCCGGGGCGGCTCGCCGGCCGGGCGGGACCGGTTCTTGTTCTCGCAGTGCTGGAGCTCGCCGCGCTGGCACCACCGGCAGTGCCCGCAGAACGCGGACGCGCAGGCCGCGACGTGGTCGCCGGGCTTGACGTAGGTGACGTTCGCGCCGACGCGCTCGACGATCCCGGCGGGCTCGTGGCCGAGCAGCAGCGGCAGCGGGAGGGCGTTGGCGCCGAGTTGCATGGTGCGGTCCGAGTGGCACACGCCGGACGCGGCGACGCGCACCAGCACCTCGTCCGGGCCCGGCTCGGCGACCTGGACGTCCTCGATGACCAGGTCCTTCTCGAACTCGTGCAGTACCGCCGCCTTCATGGGCCGCTCCTTAAGCCGATCGTGGTGTGATCCGGACGTTACAGTTGATTTATGATTATGAAAAGCCTAGATTGGCCGCCGTTGGACGGCAGGACGAGGCAAGGGAGGCCCGGTGGCGGCCATTGAGGTGGAACGGCGCGGGCCGGCGGTGTGGATCCGGATCGACCGGCCCGAGCGGCGGAACGCCTACGACCTGGAGATGGCCCGCGCGATGACCGCGGCCGTCGAGAGCGCCGCCGACGCCGCGGCCGTGGTGATCACCGGTACGGGCGGCGCGTTCTGCGCCGGCGGCGCGCTCGACCAGCTCGGCGACCCCGACCCGGCCCAGCTGCGCGCGCTGTTCGCCGGTTCGCTGCGGCTGGTGGACGCGATCCGCGCCTGCCCCCGCCCGGTGATCGCGGCGGTGGACGGCGCGGCCGCGGGCGGCGGCAACGAGCTGGTCGTGGCCTGCGACTTCGCGATCGCGACCCGGCGCTCGACGTTCGGCCAGACCGGCCCGCGGGTCGGCTCGGCCGGGGTGCTCGGCGCGACCAACCTGCTGGCGGTCCAGATCGGCGAGAAGCGCGCCAAGGAGATGGCGCTGCTGTGCCGCCGCTACTCCGCCGAGCAGGCCCTGGACCTCGGGCTGGTGAACGAGGTCGTCGAGGACGGCGCGCTGGAGGAGGCCGTGGACCGCTGGCTGGCCGAGATCCTCCGGCTCAGCCCGCGCTACCTGGAGATCGCCAAGATCAGCTCCAACCAGTGGTGGAACCAGTCGAAGGACAACATGAGCGCGAGCCTGGGGATGCTCGTCCAGGCGATCGGGAGCGAGGACATGCGCGAGGGCGCGCGGGCGTTCCTGGAGAAGCGCTCCCCGGACTTCCGCGGCGGCCGGAACGCCACCGCCGCGGCCGAAGCAGCAGCCGAAGGGGCCCAGCAGTGAGCTTCCGTCACTACCGCGACCTGCGCGCGGTCTTCCCCGACCGCACGGACTGGGCGCTGCCGACCGTGCTGCGCCACCACGCCGCCGAGCGCCCCGACGCCGTCTGGCTGGACGCGCCGGAGGAGGGCGCCACCTGGACCTACGCGCGGATCCTCGCCGAGGCGGAGGCGGTCGGCCGGGCGATGCTCGCGGCGGGCGCGGCCAAGGGCGACCGCGTCGTGATCGTCGCCGCGAACTCGTCCCGCTTCGTCCGCACCTGGCTGGGCAGCGCCCTCGCCGGCCTGGCCGAGGTCCCGATCAACACCGCGTACGAGCGCGACTTCCTCGCCCACCAGGTGCGGACCGTCGAGGCCCGGCTGGCGGTGATCGACGACGTCTACGCCGAACGGTTCGCCGAGGTCGCCGAGGCGGCCCGGGACATCACGAAGTTCTGGGTCATCGACACCGGCACGGGCCGGCAGGCCGAGGCGATCGAGACGCTGCGCAGCGCCGGGTGGGAGGCCGCGCCCTGGGACGAGCTGCTCGCCGGCGGCGGCGCCGAACTGCCCGAGGTGCTGCCGCGCGACCTGGCCTCGGTGTTCTTCACCTCCGGGACGACCGGCCCGTCCAAGGGCGTCGCGATGCCGCACGCCCAGATGTACTTCTTCGCCAACGAGTGCGTGTCGCTGACCCGGCTCACCGACGCGGACGCCTGGATGGCGGTGACCCCGCTCTTCCACGGGAACGCGCAGTTCATGGCGGCATACCCGACGCTGGTCGCGGGCGCCCGGTTCGTCGTGCGGAGCCGGTTCAGCGCCAGCCGGTGGATCGACCAGATCCGCGAGAGCCGGGTCACGGTCACCAACTTCATCGGCGTGATGATGGACTTCATCTGGAAGCAGGACCGCCGCCCCGACGACGCCGACAACGTCCTGCGCTGCGTGTTCGCCGCGCCGACCGCGGCCACGATCCTGGAGCCGATGAGGGAGCGCTTCGGGATCGAGGCGTTCGTCGAGGTGTTCGGGCTGACGGAGACCTCCGCGCCGATCCTGTCGCCGTACGGCGAGGCCCGCCCGGCCGGCGCCGCCGGGCTGGCCGCCGACGAGTGGTTCGACGTGGCCCTGGTGGACCCGGAGACCGACGAGGAGGTCCCGGTCGGCGAGATCGGCGAGCTGGTCATCCGGCCGAAGGTCCCGTTCATCTCCAGCAACGGCTACTTCAACATGCCGGACAAGACCGTCGAGGCGTGGCGCAACCTGTGGTTCCACACCGGCGACGCGCTGCGGCGCGACGCGGACGGCTGGTTCTACTTCGTCGACCGGTTCAAGGACGCGCTGCGCCGGCGCGGCGAGAACATCAGCTCGTACGAGGTCGAGACCGCGGTCCTCAGCCACCCCGCCGTCGTGGAGTGCGCGGTCATCGCGGTGCCCGCCACCACCGAGGCGGGCGAGGACGAGGTCATGGCCTACCTCGTCACCCGCGAGGACACCACGCCCGAGAGCGTGTGGGAGTGGTGCGAGAGCCGCATCCCGTCCTTCGCCGTACCGCGCTTCCTGCGGTTCGTGGACGAGCTGCCGAAGACGCCGTCGCAGCGGGTGCAGAAGGCCAAGCTGCGCGCGGCCGGGGTCACGCCCGACACCCACGACCGCACGCCCGAGACCCGCTGAGGGGCCGCCCGATGCACCCGTACCGATCGGTCCTGTTCGTCCCCGGCCACAAGTCCGCCTGGGCGCGCAAGGCCCTCGCCGCCGGCGCCGACGCGATCGTGCTCGACCTCGAGGACTCCGTGCCCGAAGGCCTGAAGGCGGAGTCGCGGGCGACGGTCCGCGCGACGCTGGCCGAGCTGCGCGCCGAGGCGCCGGGCGCGGGCCTGTTCGTCCGGCCCAACGCCCTGGACACCGGCACCGCCGGCGCCGACCTGGAGGAGGTCGTCGGGCCCGGGCTGACCGGCCTGTTCACCCCCAAGATCCGCAACGCCGCGGACGTGCTCCGCTGGGAGACGCTGATCGACTGGTTCGAGACCCGCAACGGCGCCTCCGGCCTGGAGATGATCGTCCCGGTCGAGACGGTCGACGCGATCGTGAACTGCCACGAGATCGCCGGGGCCTCGCCGCGCGTCGGCGCGATGATCGGCCCGACCTCCGCGCACGCCGACATCGCCCGCGCGGTCGGCTACCGCTGGTCGCCCGAGGGCACCGAGACCCTCTACCTGCGCAGCCGCATCCTGCTCGCCTGCCGCCAGCACGGCCTGCACGCGCTGACCGGCCTCTGGGAGGACCTCGCCGACCTGGACGGGCTCCGCGCGTTCGCCGACTCCGGCCTGCAGCTCGGCTTCCGCGGGCAGATCGTCATCCACCCCTCGCACGTCCCCGTGGTGAACGAGGTGTTCACGCCCTCCGACGCGGAGGTCGCCTACCACCGGGACCTCGTCGCGGCGGTCGAGAAGGCGGTCGCCGAGGGGCAGGGCGCCGTCCGGTTCCGCGGGCAGCACATCGACCTCGCGCACGCCGACAAGGCGCGCGACTGGCTGGAGCACGCCCGGCGCGTCCGCGGCGCATGACCTTCCCTGGAGAGCCTCGCACGATGACATACCCGCACGTCTTCCAGCCCGTCCGGATCGGCCCGATGCGGCTGCGCAACCGGGTGATGGTGCCGCCGCACGGCTCGGCCATCGGCGACCTGTGGGGCACCGAGGAGCAGGCCGCCCGGCACATCGCGTACTGGAGGGAGCGCGCCAGGGACGGCGCGTCGTGGTTCGACGGCGTGCGCGGCCGCGTGCTCAACCCGGTGGTCCCCGGCTTCGAGCCGCACGGGTACGGCGCCGAGACCCGCGGCAACTACCGCTCGCCGAACTACGTCGAGCGCGTCCAGGAGCTGGTGTCGGTCCTGCACCGCGAGGGCGCCGTCGTCACCTCCCAGCTGACCGTGATCGGCGGCGTCCCGCAGGCGCCCTCGGCGCGGACCAGCTCCCCGATGCACACCTCGCGGCCGCACGTCATGCGGCGCGACGAGATCAAGGGGTACGTGGAGGAGTACCGCTACTCGGCGTCGCGCGCCCGCCAGGCCGGGCTGGACGGCATCGAGCTGCACCTCAACCACGACGACATGCTCGAATGGTTCCTGTCGCCGTACACCAACGACCGCGACGACGAGTACGGCGGCTCCCTGGAGAACCGCGCCCGCTTCGCCGTCGAGGCGCTCACCGCCGTCCGCGAGGAGATCGGCGACGGCATGGCCCTCGGCGTGCGGTTCAACCTGCGCGAGGAGATGCCCGGCGGGTACGACGCCGACGACGGCCTGGTCATCGCCCGCTACCTGGAGTCGACCGGCCTGATCGACTTTCTGCACACCGTCATCGGCTCCCCGTGGGGCGACCCCAGCTACATCCAGCCGCAGTTCTACCGCTCCGCCGAATGGGCGGACCTGGCGGGCCGGGTCCGCGCGGCCGTCGCGCTGCCGATCGTCTACACCGGCCGGGTGAACTCGGTCGCCGTCGCGGAGGAGGTCCTGGCCGCCGGGCACGCCGACGTCGTCGGGATGGCCCGCGCCTACATCGCCGAGCCCCGGCTGCTCACCAAGGCCCGCGAAGGCCGCGCGGACGAGTCGCGCCCCTGCGTCGGCGGCAACGACTGCATCAGCCGCGCGTACGTCGAGCGGCTGCCGTTCGGATGCGCGGTCAACCCGCACTCCTCCCACGAGGTGGAGGGCCCCTGGGGACGGGCCTCGCGCCCGCGTTCCCTCCTCGTCGTGGGCGGCGGCCCGGCCGGGATGGAGCTGGCGGGGCTGGCCGCCGAGAGCGGCCACGCGGTCGAACTCTGGGAGGCCGCGGACGAGCTGGGCGGCCAGCTCCGCATCGCCGCCAAGGCTCCGAGCTACGAGCAGTACGCCAGATACCTCGCCTGGCAGGCCGGACGCCTGGACCGCGCCGGCGTCAAGGTCCGCCTCGGCCACCGCGCGACCGCCGCCGACGTCACGGCCGTGGGCGCCGACATCGTGGCCGTCGCGACGGGCGCCACCGCGTACCGCCCGCCCATCGACGGCATCGGCGGACCGAACGTCGCCGACGGCCGCGAGATCCTCACGGGCGCGGCCACGCCCGGCGAGCGCGTCCTGGTGATCGCCCAGGACGACCACCTGCCGCCGCTCAGCCTCGCCGATCACCTCAGCGAGCGCGGGCACCAGGTGACGCTCGTGTACGGCACCGCGCAGCCCGGCCAGCTCCTCGGCCGCTACATCCTCGGCGGCATCCTGGCGCGGCTGCACAAGCGCGGCGTCGCGTTCCGGCAGCTCGAAGAGGTCGTCGCGATCCACCCCGACGGCGTCCGCGTGCGGAACGTGTACTCCCTCGCCACCGAGGACCTGCGCGGCTTCGACACGATCGCCCTCTCCTGCGGCGGCGACTCCGACGCGGCCCTGTTCGGCGAGCTGCGCGAGCTGCCGCCCGGACGGCTGCCCGAGCTCCACGTCCTCGGCGACGCGTACGCGCCGCGCCGCCTCGTCAACGCCACCCGCCAGGCGTACGCGCTCGCCCGGCTGCTCGCCGAATGACCCCCCTGGTGACCTTCTGGAGGACCGCATGACCGGCCGGCTCGACGGCAAGAACACCCTGATCACCGGCGCCGGATCGGGCCTCGGCCGCGCCACCGCGCTCCGCTTCGCCCGCGAGGGCGCCCGCGTCGCCGTCGTCGACCGCGACATCGAGACCGCCAAGGCGGTCGCCGCCGAGATCGGGCCGGCCGCCCTGCCCCTCGCCGCGGACGTGACCTCCCGCGCGCAGACCGAGGACGCGACCCGTTCCGCGATCGGGGCGTTCGGCCACCTCGACGCGGTCTTCGCCAACGCCGGGATCTCCGGAACGGGCACCGCCGCCGAGACCTCCGAGGAGCAGTGGGACCGGGTCGTCGACGTCAACCTCAAGGGCGTCTGGCTCACCGGCCGCGCCGTCCTGCCGCACCTGGTCGAGCGCGGCGAGGGCGTCATCATCAACATGGCCAGCATGGGCGGGCTGGTCGGCATCGCGGGCATCTTCCCGTACACCGCGGCCAAGGGCGGGGTCGTCGCGATGACCAAGCAGATGGCCGTCGAGTACGGGCCGTCCGGCGTCCGCGTCAACGCCATCTGCCCCGGCACGATCTTCACCCCGCTGGTCGCGGAGAGCCGGGCCGCGCGCGGCGTGCCGGGCCGTACCGACGAGGAGGCCAACGCCGACGCCGCGCAGCGCTTCCCGCTGCGCCGGCTGGGCGAGGTCGGCGACGTCGCCGCGCTCGCGCTGTTCCTGGCGTCCGACGAGGCGAACTGGGTGAGCGGCGGGATCTACACCGTCGACGGCGGCCGCGCCGCGATGTGAGTCAGGCCGCCGGGCGCATCGCGCCCAGGAGCATGCGGACCAGCTCGTCGATGATCTCGTCGAGGGTGGCGTCGACCCAGCCGACGGTCCAGTCGTGCAGGAGGCCGTTGACGCCGCCGATGAACGCGGTCGCGGCGAGGCGGTAGTCGCGGTCGGCCAGCTCGCCGCGCTCGACGGCGCGGGCGGCCTCCGCGCACAGGAAGTCGATCCAGCGGCGGCGCCGGGCGAGGCGCTGGTGGTCCAGCCGCGGGCTCACCCCGATGATCTCGACGAACGCGATCCTGATGCGGCGCGGGTCGCCGGTGACGTCGGTGGCGTACGCGTGGAACAGGGCGGTGGCGCGCTCGGGGAGCGGGAGATCCCCGGCGCCCGCCAGGGCGGCGAGCACGGCGCGTTCCGCGCGGTCGTTCACCTCCAGGTGCAGCTCGGCGAGGAGGTCTTCGAGGGTGCGGAACTCCTCGTAGAACTGGCGGGTCGACAGGCCGGCGGCCCGGCTCAGCTCGGCGACCCCGGTGGCGCGGTAGCCGGGGCCGCCGCCGAACAGCTCCAGGCCCGCGTCCAGGAACCGCCGCCGCCGCTCGGCCCGCCGCTCCTCGGCCGTCCGGCCGCCGTAGGCCCCGGTCGGCCGCCTGAGCCTGCCCGCCATCGCGCCCCCTCTCGCCTCCCCACAGTTTCGCGGATGTGGGCCTTGCCGCCCGCCCCGCCCGCTGTTACCTTCCAGTAACCCAAATCTGAATACGCCGGTATTCGGATTTATCCGCCCCCTGGAGGTGGACCATGGCCCGCACACGCACACGCGCCCTGAGCGCCGCGGTGACGATCGCCGTACTGGCCGGGACCGGCACCGCGAACGCCGCCGCCCCGGCCCTGCGGGAGGTGATGGCGATCGGCAACGGCCAGGGCGGCACGGTCAGCTTCATCGACACCGCGACCCTGGAGAACCTCGGCTCCATCAACGTGGTCCCCGACCTCCAGGAACGCCTCGACGCCATGAACCCGGTGGAACGCGTCGGGTACGAGGCCGTCAACGCCGCCCAGGGCTACCGCAAGCTCGTCGACGACATGGCCGTCTCCCCGGACGGCACCACGCTCTACATCTCGCGCGGCAACCTCGCCGACAGCGTCGCGTTCGACATCGCCTCCAAGCGGATGCTGTGGCGGCACAAGACCGAGGGCTTCAAGGCCGACCACGCCGCCCTGTCCGCCGACGGGAAGCACTTCGTGGTGTCGGCCACGACCGCGAGCAAGTCCGAGGTCATCGACACCGCCACCGGCCGTACCGCCGCCTCGTTCGCCACCGGCACGTACCCGCACGCCAACGACTACTCGCCGGACGGGACGATCCTCTACAACTCCAGCATCGGGATCACGTCCCTGCCGAGGGCCCTCAACGCCCTCAAGGGCAGCAAGGCCGTCACCGCGGTGGACGCGAAGACGTTCCGGCCGCTGCGGACGTACTCGTTCCAGTTCGGCATCCGCCCCGCCGCGTTCACGCGCGACAACAGGACGATGTACGCGCAGCTGTCGTACCTGAACGGCTTCGTGGAGTACGACCTCGCCGCCGGCCGGATCGCGCGCACCGTGAACATGCCGCTCAGCGACAAGGCCGCCGCGATGAAGCCCGACGACTACCCGCAGAACTCGGCGCACCACGGCATGGCCATGAACGGGTCCGAGTCCAAGCTGTGCGTCGCCGCCACGATCAGCGACTACGTCTCCATCGTCTCCCGCCCGGGCCTGACCACGGACGGGACCGTCCGGTACGACACCGACTCCCTGCCGTACTGGACGCAGACCAGCGGCAACGGCCGGCACTGCTTCGTCTCGCTCGCCGAGAAGAACCAGATCTCGGTCGTCGACTACGCCACCGCCAGGGAGGTCGCCCGCATTCCCGTCGGCGACTTCCCGCAGCGCCAGCGGCTGGCCGGGCTGACCCCGCAGGCGGTGGCCGCGCTCGACCCGTCCGACGGCTGACCGGCCCCCGGAGCGGGGGCCGGAGCGGTCAGCGGCCCGAGCGCCTGGCGTACAGGCCCGCGGTCGCCGCCACGCCCGCCGCCGCGACGCCGATCTGCAGCGCCAGCTCGATCCAGTCGATCCCGGCGGTGTCGGCGACGCCGAAGCCGCCGGCGACGGCGGTCCCGATGAACGCCGCGACGATGCCGATGACGACCGTCAGCCAGATGGGGATCGACTGGCGGCCGGGGAGCACGAGCCGTCCCAGCGCGCCGATGATCAGGCCGATGACCAGTGCCGAGATGATGCCGGAGATTTCCATGGCTACCCTGCCTTTCCGGTCGGCGCCAGGTACCTACCACCGGGTACGGATTTCACACCATCCCGGCGGCCCCAATGTCCTGGCCTTCTCACACCGATGAGGGGGGCCGCTGGATGCGGCCCCCCATCCCGCTGGTCAGCGGCTCGCGACCTGATCGCGTTCCACCGTTGAGGCGGCTTCGGGCTTGGGCGTACGCAGGGTCACGGCGGCCAGGACGGCCCCCACAAGGGCGATCAGCCCGGCACCGACGAACGCGGCGGAGAAGCCGTCGGTGAGCGCGGGCAGGTTCCCGACCTCCCCGGCGCCGCCGGCGGCCGCGATGGCGGTCATGGCGGCCAGGCCGAGCGCCGAACCCACCTGGTAGCCGGTGTTGACGATGCCGGACGCCAGCCCGCCCTCCTCGGGCCGCGCGGCGGAGATCGCCGTGCCCAGCGAGGGGATGAAGGCCAGCGACATGCCCAGCGCCGCGAGCAGCGACGCGGGCAGCACGTCCACCAGGAACGAGCCGTCCGGCCGGATCAGCGACAGCCAGCCCATCCCGGCGGCCAGCAGCGCCAGCCCCGCCACGGTGACCGCCTTCGGACCGAAGCGCCCGATCGCCCGCGGCGCCAGGACGATCATCCCGGCCATGATGAGCACGGTCATCGGCACCAATGCCGCGCCCGACGGGAAGGCGCTGTAGCCGAGCACCTGCTGCAGATAGAGGTTCAGGAAGAACCACATCGGGATCCACGCCGCGCCGAGCAGCAGCTGGGCCAGGTTGGCCGCGCCGAGGTTCGGCGTACGGAAGATCGACAGCGGCATCAGCGGCTCCCGCCGCCTGGCCTGCACCGCCAGGAACACTCCCAGCAGCACCAGCCCGCCCGCCAGCACGGCCCAGGTCCCGGCCGCCGTCCAGCCGACCTCTGGAGCGCGGACGATCGCGTACACCACCGCGCCCAGCCCGGCGGTCACCGTCAGCGCGCCCAGCACGTCCACCGAACCGCGGGAGCCGCCGCCGGCGGGCATCAGGAACGGCGCGGCGGCCAGCGCCAGCACCGCGATCGGGATGTTGATGTAGAACACCCAGGGCCAGGAGGCGTACTCGGTGATGACGCCGCCGAGGAAGACACCGGCCGTGCCACCCGCCGGGGCCGCCGCGCCGTACAGGGCCAGGGCCTTCGTCAGCTCGCGTGGCTCGCCGCCGAACAGCATCATCAGCAGCGTCAATGCCGCCGGCGCGATGAGCGCGGCCCCCGCGCCCTGAACCGCACGCCCGGCCAGCTCCACACCGACGCCGCCCGCCGCGCCGGCCATGGCCGAGCCGACGAGCAGGACGGCCCAGCCGAGGCCGAACATCCTCCGCGCGCCGAACAGATCCGACAACCTGCCGCCGAGCAGCAGCAGCCCGCCGAGCGCGACGACGTAGGCGTTGAAGACCCACGACAGGTCCTCCTGCGAGAACCCGAGGTCCTCCTGTATCCGGGGCAGCGCCACCCCGATGATCGAGGTGTCCATGATGACCATGAACTGGGCCAGCGCGATGAGCGCCAGCGCCCACCAGCGGCGGGCCGAGGAAATGGACATGATCACTCCTTGGGAGATCAGGCGGTCACGGTGAAGTCGGCGGTCCGGACGGTGCCGCCGTGCTTGAAGTCGAGGAACAGCCGGTACGTGCCGGGCCCGGGAAGCTCGATGTGGAACCCGATGCCCGGCCCGGGCTCGCCGTCCGGGTGCACGTGGACGTAGGCGAGGTCGCCGGCCCGCAGCACCACCAGGTGCCCGTACGCCGCCAGGTACGGCTCCAGATCATCGACCGGCCGCCCGTCCTTCCGGACGGTGAAGGTCAGCGCCCGGCCCTCGCCGGCCGCCGGCTCGCCCTCCAGCGCGATCTCGTACGCGCCGTCCGTCCAGGTCCGCGCGGGCCCGGGCAGCGGCCGGGGCGCGTACGCACCGGCGACCTCCACGTCCGCGCCGAGCGTCAGCGTGCGGCCGAGTTCCTCCGGAGCGACATCGGCGAAGACCCGGTACGCCCCCGCCTCCGGCAGGTCCAGCCGCACCGTCCACACGCCCCCGTCCTCGACCGGGTGCACGTGCCAGAAGGCGGTGAGGTCCCGGCGGGCCACGATCAGGTGCAGCTTCCTGTCATGGACGGTCGCGTACTCGCGCACGGGCTCCCCGTCCGGCCCCAGGACCCGGAACCGGAAGTCGGCCGCGCCCGGCCGCAACACCCTCGCCTCCGGCTCCAGCGTGTACCCGTCCTCCTTGATGGCGGGCCCAGCGTGGTGCGTCACGTTCATCATCGGCTCCTTCGCTCGTCACTGTGCCCGCCACAACCAGATACCCCTAGGGGGTATTTCACGAACAGACCACTGTTACCTCTTCGTGACCTTCCTGGTCAGAGCAGATCCGCTTGACGCTCGCGTGCCCCAAAGCGGAGGGTGCTACCGGACAGGAGCCCCCTCGCCGCCCTGGCCGCCGCAAGGCCAGAACCCGAATCACCGAGGACTGAGCCGTACCGGTCTGGTGAAGTCTGGTGTACCCCGGGTTTCGTGGTGTCGGGATACTGGAAGCTCATGCCGGTAGTCGGTTCGGGTGGAGTCTTTCGTACTCGATGGGGCTGAGCATGCCCAGTGCGCTGTGGCGGCGTCCGGCTCATTCGCGGTCGTCGGGGGTGGTGATCCACAGCGAACCCTGTGATCGTTGGAGCACTGTCAGTGGTGCCCCCCGACACGGATGAGGCTGGACGATGGCGACTCCAAGAATGCGGACCGACTCGGTGACCAGGGAGCGGCTCGGTCCGCGGGTGCTCGCCGATCTGGAGGCGAACCTGTGGCCGGTCGACTGCCAGACGTGCGGGCGGTCGCTCGGGCGATGGGGGAGCCCCGCGCTGGAGGTCCGGGGGGAGGACGGGTTCGCTACGGCGTCACTGCACCACCGGCGGTGCCGCCCGCCCGCGTGGGTCGAGGGCGGCGTGCAGGCCACCGGGCGACAGCACCTCACATGGCGGGCGGGCTGTTTTCGGCTGCCGCCCGGTGAAATGCCCCTCTTCCTGGTCAACCCCTCGTACGAGTGCGCCCTGCTGCGCGAGGACGGCGGATGGCGGGTCGCCAACCTGGAGCCGTTCACGCGGTTGGGGTTCGGCCTGGAGTTCCCGTCGAGGCCGCTCCCTCCGCTTCCCTCACTGTCGGCGTCGATCGACGGAGACCGCATCCGCGTCGACGTCCGGCACGAAGGCGCGGTCCTGCACGCTTGGCACGACGTTCCGATCGCGCACGACATCGCCAGGGTGACGCACGAGTGGGGAGTCATCATGGTCGCGGCCACCACGCTCATGGACGTCAGCAAGCGGTTCACGATCGGGCAGGTGATGGATCTGATGGCGGCGGGCAGGGTAGCGCTCGCGCAGGCGCCGCTCGTCTCCGTCTCGTACGCGCCGCAGGCCCAGAAGCTCAAACCGCGCGACACCTCCGACCAGCAGGTCAGGGCGTTCAGCCTGGCCGCCGAGGCGATTCGGAGAACCTTCGCTCTGGAGGTGGACGACAGGCAGGTCGCCGCCGGACTCGCGTTGTCGGACGGCGAGACCCTGCTGATCCGGCAGCTGACAGGTAGGGACAGGATCGCAGTCCTGTTCTTGTTGAGCGTTTACTACGCGCTCTGGTCGCGGGACCGGGACGGCGAGCCGGACCGGGCGTGCGGTGTGCACCTCATCGCCCCCGACGCCGCGAGCGCCGACGAACTCGCGGAGTTCTTCTCGGCCGCCGGAGAGACGGGCGTGCTCAAATCGGTCGGCAGATTGGGCGCCCCGCCTCTGTCCGACGAGGGCTCGACCGCGTACCTGTCCGATGCCGTCATCGGGACAGCGGAGCAGTTCGCCGCCGCCTTCACTGCTTACCGCGACGCGGGCGACGACTGGTCCCTTCACGCGAGCCGCGGATACATCGCCATCGCGATCGACGCGTCCGAGCCGGACATCACTCGGACGGACTTCATCCGGCACTACCCGAAGGTGGCCGCCTTCTAAGGAGTGGTCGCCCCGGTAAGGTGCCCGGCGCTGGCCTGTGCATGGGGCGGTGGGCGGGCTATTCGCCCAGGGCGTGGAAGCGGGCGAGCGGGTCCAGGCGACCGCCGTTCACCGCGCGCAGCAGGTCCAGCGCCAGCGCGCGGTAGGCCGGGTACTGGTCGACCTGCAGGGTGAGGTCGGTGTCGCGGCGACCTTGTCGACCAGCGCGGTCTGTGCCTGGTCCAGTTCGCCGGCGACGGCGATCAGGGCGGCCAGGCGCTGGGCGAGGCCGGCAAGGTAGGCACTCATACCCCTTAATGTCCTGGGGTTCGCCTCGATGGCCAGGTATCTGCCGTGGAAGTGCCGGTTCCCGCAGGGACGGTCGGCAACGTTCCTGGGCACCGGACCGGCCGCGAGGATCCGTTATCCTGACCGGGCCTAAAAGATTCAGGCTGGTGTGGTTATTCCAGCCCTCGCGCTCCCGTGAGATGCAGTCGCAGCCGATCATGCGAACCCGAGGCGCAGCCCAACTCCCGCAATGCAGGGGTCGGCGGCGCCACTGCGAGCATCGACGGCGTCGTCGTCCTGGACAAGGAACCGACGATGAACAAGAAGAGCGCCCTCCTGACTCAGGTCATCATGACCTTCATCATGGCTGCGACGATGTCGGGCATCATGGGCCTCATTTTCACGGGGCCGTCCATGGAGTGGCTGACCGGATGGCCCGGGCAGTTCATCATCGCGTGGCCGATCGCCTTCGCTGTCACGATGGTCGCCTGGCCGGCGTCGATGGCATTGAGCAGCGCGATCCTTCGGTCCCGCAAGGGCACGCCTGGCGCCGAAGAGGCCTGACCTCTGCCCTCGAGCGGGCGGTACAGGGCTCGCCGCGCCTGGGCTGTCATCGCCTCCCCGTGATGACCTAGACCAGACCGACCCGCGCCCGCCGTCCGGGCCGTTTCGTCGCCGAGGCCTCCGCCGCGGTGCGCGCGCCGGAAGGCCCGCGGGAGGCTGCGTCACCGTGGTCGATGACCCGGTCACCGACCCATCGGCGGCGATCGCTCCGGCACCCGACGCCGCCACCTGCTTTGGGGGCACCGGTTCCAGGTTGGGTGCCGCCCGGTAGGTCAGCCAGCCCAGCAGGCCACCACCAACCACCACGCACGCCACCGTCGCCGCCAGCCACGCCAGCCCCCACTGCTGGGTCAGCATCCCGGTGGCCACGTTCACCACCGCCCCGACCCCCCACCCCCCCCAGCAGCAGCGGCCGCCTGCCGCCGCCGACCGCTCCCACCGCTCATCACGCTTCCCACAGCGGCGCCCGCCGTACACCAATTGCTTCGCGCCACCCGACGACCCGCCGCTATTTCGCCGTACCCGGACACGACCTACAGAGGCCGAAGTCGTGGCCTTGCCAGGAGCGCGGGTCCTCGGCGGGCAGGCGCAGGTGGCTGCCGATGAGCCGGATGATCGTGTGCCGGACCTCGCGTAGCCCCAGGTAGGCGGTGCGGCGCTGGTTTGTCTGGTGTCCCGTGTCAGCCCGGCAATTCGTCAGGATGCGATCCGGACCACCTCCGCCTGCGCGGAGAGACCACTCCCTGACCTGTATCTCTCTGCGGATGTTTTACGGAGGGAGCCCATGGCTCGGTCGGCTTCCGTGGAACGGTCGAGCAGGCGTCTGTGCTCGACCGTCGACGGAGCATCGGGCCGGGCGGGAAGGCAGTGGGCCTTCCTCGTGGGGTGCCGGTGGAGTCTCAAGGAGCCCGGGAGGAGAGGGGGGCGCGGACAAACGATCACCGACGTGATCGTGGATCCGCGTGATCATGGTGCTGACCTGCGAGAACTCTGGAGCGGGCGACGGGAATCGAACCCGCGTAGCCAGTTTGGAAGACTGGGGCTCTACCATTGAGCTACGCCCGCGCGCTGATGCGGCGCGGCCCCGCGTGCGGGGGCGCCGATCGCCTTCCGTAGGGTACAGGGTTTCGGGGGTGGTCGCGTTCTCCCTGAAAATGGGCGAGGCGTTCGCCGCTGATCGGGTCTAGACTTCACGCGTCGCCGTGACGGAACGGGCTGTGGCGCAGCTTGGTAGCGCACCGGCTTTGGGTGCCGGGGGCCGTGGGTTCAAATCCCGCCAGCCCGACATGAGGTGAGGGGCCCTGTCTCCCGAGGGAGGCGGGGCCCTTCGCGTCCGAGGAGGGGTCGTGGAGATCGCCGAGGTGCTGCTGGCCGGGGTCGTGGGATCGACGGCGTACGGGCTGGCGACGCCCGAGTCCGATGTGGACCGGCTGGCGGTGTTCGCCGCGCCGACGGTGCTGTTCCACGGGCTGCGGCCGCCGACGGGGAAGCAGGCCACGCGGGTCAGGACGGACCCGGACGTCACCGAGCACGAGGCGGGGAAGTTCGCCGGGCTGTGCCTCGGGGTGAATCCGACGGTGACCGAGCTGCTGTGGCTCGAGGAGTACGAGGTCCGGACGGAGCTGGGGGAGCGGCTCGTCGGGATCCGGGAGGCGTTCCTGTCGGCGGCGCGGGTGCGGGACGCCTACTTCGGGTACGCGGTGTCGCAGTTCAGGCGGCTGGAGGGCCGCGGGGACGGGTCGTTCTCGGCGGACACGCGGAAGCGGACGGCCAAGCACGCCCGGCATCTGGCGCGGCTGATCCATCAGGGGCTCGGGCTGTACCGGACGGGGACGCTCAAGGTGCGCCTGGACGATCCGCAGTGGTACCGGGACTTCGGCGAGCGCGTGGCGCGGGGCGAGCTGGACGAGGCCAGGGCCGTGCTGGCGAAGGCCGAGGAGGACTTCGACGCGGCACGGACGCCGCTGCCGGAGCGGCCCGACGAGGCCGCGGTGGAGAAGTGGCTGCACGCGGTCCGAGCGGAGTTCCTGCCGCCCCGCGGGGAATGATCTCGCCATGAGCGAATTCGAGGGCAGGGTCGCGCTGGTCACCGGCGGGGCGTCGGGGATCGGGCTGGCGGTCGTGCGGCGGCTCGTGGCGGGCGGTGCGCGGGTCGTGATGGCCGACCGGGACGAGCGGGTGCGGCGGGTCGCGCGGGAGGAGGGCGCGTCGGCGGCCGTGTTCGACGTCTCGGACCCGGCGGCGGTCGAGCGGGCCGTGGAGGAAATTGGAACGCTCCACCTCGCCGTCAACAACGCGGGGATCAGCGGCGCCGGCGCGACCGTGGGGGAGTACGAGCCCGCGGAGTGGCGGAAGGTCATCGACGTCAACCTGAGCGGCGTCTTCTACTCGATGCGGTACGAGCTGCCCGCGATCGTGGCGTCCGGGGGCGGGGCGATCGTGAACGTGGCGTCCATCCTCGGGACGAACGGGTTCCCGACCGCGCCGGCGTACGTGGCGGCCAAGCACGGGGTCGTGGGGCTGACGAAGTCGGCGGCGTTGGAGTACGCCGAACAGGGGGTACGGATCAACGCGGTGGGCCCGGGGTTCATCGACACGCCGCTGCTGTCGGCGGGTGGGGCCGAGAAGGAGGCGGTGGTCGCGCTGCATCCGGTGGGCCGGCTCGGCCGGCCGGAGGAAGTGGCGGAGATGATCGCGTTCCTGCTGGGGGAACGGGCCTCGTTCGTTACCGGGGAGCTACCACCTGGTCGACGGCGGCTACTCGGCGCGTTGAGATGGGGGAGACATGAAGGCTGTTCAGTACCGGGAGGTCGGGGGATCGCCCGAGGTCGTGGACGTGCCGGAGCCGGAACCGGGGCCGGGGCAGGTCCTGCTGAAGGTGACCGCGGCGGGGGTGTGCCACTCCGACATCGCGGTGATGAGCTGGCCGGAGGTGCCGTTCGGGCTGCCGCTGACGCTGGGGCACGAGGGCGCGGGCACGGTCGCGGCGCTGGGCGACGGCGTCACCGGGCTGGAGGTCGGTGAGTCGGTCGCGGTGTACGGGCCGTGGGGCTGCGGTACGTGCCTGGAGTGCAGCCGCGGCAAGGAGAACTACTGCCTGCGCGCCGACGAGTTGGGGATCCGGCCGCCGGGGCTGGGGGCGCCGGGGGCGATCGCCGAGTACATGCTGGTCGACGATCCTCGCCATCTGGTGCCGCTGAAGGGCCTCGACCCGGTCCAGAACGTGCCGCTGACGGACGCGGGCCTGACGCCGTACCACGCGATCAAGACGGCGCTGCCGAAGATGGTGCCGGGCAGCACCGCGGTGGTGATCGGCACCGGCGGGCTCGGGCATGTGGGGGTGCAGCTGATCCGGGCGCTGTCGCCGGCGCGGGTGATCGCGCTGGACGTGTCGGAGGAGAAGCTGGAGCTGGCCCGCAAGGTGGGCGCGCACGAGACGCTGAAGTCGGACGAGCGCGCGGCCGGCCGGGTACGGGAGATGACCGGCGGTGCGGAGGCGGTGTTCGACTTCGTGGGCGTCCAGCCGACGGTGGAGCTGGCGGTGGCGGTCGCGGGCGTGGACTCGGCGGTGATGCTGGTCGGGGTCGGCGGCGGCGCGGCCAAGGTCGGGTTCGGGGTGAACCCGTACGACATGGCCGTGCGGACGCCGTACTGGGGGAGCCGGTCGGAGCTGATCGAGGTGCTGGAGCTGGCGCGGGCCGGGGCGGTCGACGTGCACGTGGAGACGTACTCGATCGACGAGGCGCCGCGGGCGTACGAGCGGCTGCACGCCGGCAGGGTCAACGGCCGGGCGGTCATCCTGCCGAACGGCTAGCGGGTAAACCGGCGCGGCAGATCGTCCGTCCTCCTGGGTAGGCGACGCGTGCTCACGACTCCCCGCTTCGGCGAGCGCGGGATGGAGGGAGCATGCGATCCACGGTTTTCACGACGCTGGCCTGCGCGGTGCTGCTGGGCCTGGGGGCGGCGCCGGCCGCGGCCGGTACGGGCTGGCAGGTGGCGCACACCTCGCCGGGATTCCCGCAGGACGAATTCGGCGACATCGCCGCGACCGGGCCGGACGACGCATGGGCGGTCGGGTCCGGTCCGTGCTGCGGGGCGCCCGGCGAGCCCCAGAAGATCAGCCGCTGGGACGGCACGGCCTGGCGGGACGTCGCCGCGCCCGCGCCGCCGGGCGCGACGTCCTACGCGACGCTCACGCACGTCGGCGCGTCCTCGCCGCGGAACGCGTGGGTGTTCGGCATCGACGGGAACGGCCTCACCTACGGGCACCGCTGGGACGGTACGGCGTGGCGGACGAGCGTCTTCGAGGAGTACGCCCGGATCCACGACACCGCCGTGACCGGCCCGCGCAGCGCATGGGTCGTGGGGATGCGGCCGACCGCCGACGGTGAGGAGCCGGTGTCCCGGCGCTGGGACGGGCAGGGCTGGACGGTGGCGCCCATGCCCGTCCCCGCGCAGGCTGTGAGCGACCCGCCGCGCGGGCGGCCGTGGGCGATCGGGCAGGGCGAGGGCCAGCCGGTGGTCGCCATGCGCTGGACGGGCTCCGCGTGGCGGACCGTGCCCCTTCCGAAGCCGGAGCTGCCCCCGGACGTCGACGCGTACCCCGGCGACATCCTCGCCCTGGCGCCCGACGACATCTGGGCGAGCGCGGTCCTCGGCAAGGGCGAGAGCGTGTGGCCGGGGGCGGTGCTCTGGCACTGGAACGGGCGCCGCTGGCGGCAGGTGAGGATCGACGCGCCGCGGGACTCCGTGGAGCGGCTCGCGTCCGACGGGCGGGGCGGGCTGTGGATCGCCTCCACCAACGTCCACGAGTCCTCGTACCTGCTGCACTACTCGAAGGGCCGGGTCACCAGGCATCCGGCGCCGCTCGGGGACGGCACCGCCGCGAACGTCCAGGCGATCGCGCGCGTGCCCGGCACGGGCACGGTGCTGGCGGCCGGGCGGCTGCACGGCGACAACAGCGGGGCGTGGGCCGCGACCGTCTGGCGGTACGCGGGTCAGTAGCCGCCTTCGCGCGGTCCCGGGCGGACCGCGACCGTGGCCCGGTCTCTGGCGCGGACCTCGTCGAGGACGGTGGACACCGTCCGCACGATCTCGGCGAGGTCCGCGGGGGCCGGCGGCCCGGCCTTCGGGGCGTCGATCCCGGCCGCCTCCAGGAGGGCCGCCGGGTCGGAGAGCTGCTGTTCCAGCCAGCCCATCGGGTCGCCGGTCAGCTCGTCCACGAAGGTGCGGCGGCCGGGCTCGTTGTCCTTCATGCCGGGGTGGAAGTGCATCCGGTCCCTGGTGCCCGGCCCGCCCGCGGCGGTCTCCAGGAAGTCGGCGCGCCAGACCGCGCGGTCGGCCACGACCTTCTGGGACGCGCTGCGCGAGCCGCGCCAGGGTTCGGGCGCGAGCAGCCGCAGCTCGACCCGCACGCCGCGCTCGCGCCCGCCCCGGACGGGATCGGGATCCACCAGGTAGACGTCCTCCACGGTCACGCCGAGATGGCCGAAACAGAACACCCGCAGCACCGCCGTCTCCTTTCGCCCGGTATGTCGGACGATACGCCGGGCCGTCAGGAGATCAAGGCGCGCGCGGTCCGCGCCGCCCGCGCGACCGCCCGTTCCAGGTGCTCGGGACGGCCGCCGCCCGCGTGGGCGACACTTCCCTTGCCTCCCGCCCCGCCGCCGACCTCCGCCGCCGCCTCCGCGAGGATCTCGCGGGCCGGGACGCGGCCGTCCGACAGCGCCGCGACGAGCGTCGCCCTGCCGCCCGCGCGGGTGCCGAGGACGACGGTCCCGGGCCGCAGCGCCAGCACGTCCAGCGCGAGCGGGCGCAGGTCGCCGTCGGTGACCTCGTCGGGAACGACCTCCGCGACCAGCCACGAGCCGTCCGGCAGGCGCTCGGCCCGTTCCGCCAGGCGGGACGTGAGCGCGGTGCGTTCCGCCGCGCGCAGCGCGTCCAGCTCGCGGCGGGTCTCCGCGAGCACGTCCAGGCGCTGCCGCAGCCGCGCGGGCGCCTGGTCCGCCGGGACCTTGAGCAGCGCCGCCAGCTCCGCCAGCAGCGCGTGCTCGTGGTCGTGATGGCGCAGCGCGTCCGCGCCGGTCAGCGCCTCGATCCGGCGGAGGCCCGTCCCGACGGACGTGTCGCCGACGATCCGCAGCGGGCCCGCCTGCGTGCCGTGCCCGACATGCGTGCCGACGCACAGCTCGCGGGACGCGTCGCCGATGTCGACGACCCGGACGCGGTCGCCGTACTTCTCGCCGAACATCGCGACCGCCCCGGCCGCCACCGCCTCGTCCCGGCCCGCCTCCCAGACCCGCACGTCCGGGTCGTCGAGCAGGTAGTCGTTCACCAGCGCCTGCACCGCCTCGACGTCCACGCCGGTGAAGTGCGCGAAGTCGAAGCGCAGCCGGCCGGGCTCGACGCGGGAGCCGCGCTGGCCCGCGTGCTCGCCCAGGAGCCGGCGCAGCATCGCGTGCAGGACGTGCGTCGCGCTGTGCGAGCGCGCCACCGCCGCCCGGCGCCGGCCGTCCACGACCGCCTCCGCCTCCTGCCCGGTGCGCACCTCGCCCTCGGTCACCCGCACCGCGTGGACGTGCAGGCCGTCCACGCCGAGGCGGGTGTCCACGACCTCCAGGACCGCCGAGTCCGTGCGGAGGGTCCCGGTGTCGCCGACCTGGCCGCCCGACTCCGCGTAGAACGGGGTCCGGTCCAGGACCACCTCGATCTCGCCGCCCTCGGACGCGTGCCCGACGAGGCCGGGGCCGTCCAGCAGCGCCACCACGCGGCCGGTCCCGGACGTCGCGCCGTACCCGGTGAACGACGTGGGCCCGTGCCGCGCCGCGACCTGCCCGTAGACCTCGCGCCGCGCGACCGCGCCGCCCTTGCGGTCCCGCTCGTCGCGGTGCGCGCGGCGCTGCTGCTCGTCCAGCAGCGCCGCGAACGCGTCCTCGTCCACCGTCAGCCCCGCCGACCGCGCCGCGTCGATCGTCAGCTCGACCGGGAACCCGTGGATGTTGAGCAGGTCGAACGCGGTCCGCCCGGGAAGCACCGGCGAGCCCGCCGAGCGCGCCTTCGCGATCTCCGACTCCAGCACCCGCGACCCCTGCCGCAGCGCCCGGTCGAAGCCCTCCTCCTCCGCCTCGGTGACCTGCCGGATCAGCTCGCGGCCGCGTTCCAGTTCGGGCCACGCGGGCGCGAGCGTCTCGACGACCCGGGACGTGAGCGCGGGCAGCACCGGCCCGTCGATCCCGAGCAGCCGCGCGTGCCGCACCGCGCCGCGCATCAGCCGCCGCAGCACGTGCCCGCGCCCGTCCTGGGACGGCAGCACGCCGTCCGCGACCAGGAACGCGATCGTCCGCGCGTGCTCGGCCGCCACCAGGAACGACCGCGACGCCTCCGACCCGTCCCGCCCCGGGTACTCGCGCCCCGCCATCTCCTGGACGAGCCGCAGCACGGGCCCGACGAGGTCGGTCTCGCACAGCGTGTCGACGCCCTGGAGGATCGCCGCGAGCCGGTCCAGGCCGAGGCCGGTGTCGATGCTGCGCGCCGGCAGCCCGCCGACGATCGGGTAGCCCTCCTTCGCGGGGCCCTCGCCGCGGACGTCCTGCATGAAGACGAGGTTCCAGATCTCCAGGTACCGCTCGCCGTCCACCGCCGGGCCGCCCTCGCGCCCGAACGCCGGACCCCGGTCGTAGTGCAGCTCCGACGACGGCCCGCACGGCCCCGGGACGCCCATCGACCAGTAGTTGTCGGCCATCCCGAGCCGCTGGATCCGGGACGCGGGGACGCCGAGCCGCAGCCACAGCCGCTCGGCCTCGTCGTCGTCGCGGTAGACGGTCGCCCAGAGCCGCTCCCGCTCCAGCCCGAAGCCCTCGGTGAGCAGCTCCCACGCCCAGCCGGCCGCCTCCTCCTTGAAGTAGTCGCCGAACGAGAAGTTGCCGAGCATCTCGAAGAACGTCGAGTGCCGCGCCGTGCGGCCGACGTTGCCGATGTCGGACGTCCGCGCGCACTTCTGCACCGACGCCGCGCGCGGATGGTCGGGCACGGACCGCCCGAGGAAGTACGGCTTGAACTGGTCCATCCCCGCGCCGGTCAGCAGCAGCGTGGGATCGGACGGGACGAGCGTGCTGGACGGCACGACCCGGTGGCCGCGCGCGGAGAAGAAGTCGAGAAAGATCTGCCGGATTTCAGGCGAACGCATGGAAAGCCCTCACGAGGTCGACGGGACGACGGCGCACACCGCCGAGCCGGACCGCGCGCGACCGCGCGTTCTCCGGCTCGGCGCGGCTAGCTCGCCGCCCCACCTCGTGGAAGGACATGCCGCCAAAGTACCTCGCGCCAGCGGCCCCGGGCAGCCCATTATCCGTGCCGCGCGCTACGGCGACACGGGACCGCCCGAGTCCAGGACGGCCGCCAGGTCCGCGAGGGTGGTGATGCGGACGACGCCCGGATCGTCCGGCGCGGCGGCGCCCGAGCGGTCCAGCCAGATCCCGCGCAGCCCGGCCGCCCGCGCGCCCAGCGCGTCGGTCGTCAGCCGGTCGCCGACGTAGGCCGTGCGGGACGGCTCCACGTCCAGCAGCCGGCAGGCCACCCGGAAGATCTCCGGGTCGGGCTTGGCGACGCCGACGTCCTCGGACGCCACGACGACCGGGAACCGGCCGTCCAGCCCCACGGCCGCCAGCTTGGCCCGCTGGAAGTCGCCGTTGCTGTTGGTGACGACGGCCATCGGGAGCCCGCACGCGTCCAGGCACGCGAGCACGTCCGGGAAGAGCCGCCAGTTCGCCTCGTAGCGCTCCGCGTACGCGGCGATCCAGGCGTCGGCGCGGGCCGCCGCCCACTCGCCCAGGTCCAGCTCGGCGGCCAGGGCCGTCACCCGCAGCCGGCGCTGCTCGGCGAAGCCCAGCTCGCCCGCCAGGTAGCGGCCGTAGTACTCCTCCTCCAGCTCGAACCAGCGGCGCGCGACCAGGGCCGCGTCGGCCTCCGGGAACGCCGCCACGACGGCCGCGCGGGCCGCGCCCGAGTGGTCCACGAGCGTGTCGTCGATGTCGAAGAGGACGGCCTCGATCACGCGTCCGGCCCGTCCAGGAAGCCCATGAGGGCGGCGGTCAGCTCGGCGGGCGCGTCCTCCTGCACCAGGTGCCCGGCGCCCTCGATCAGGTGGAGGCGGGCGCCGGGGATCGCGGCGGCCAGCTCGTGCCCCTTGGCCACCGGGATCCAGGCGTCCGCGGTGCCCCAGCACACCAGGACGGGGATCGCGATCTCCCCGTACCGGCCCTGGACCTCGTCGGTGTACCGCTGGTCGGCCTGCGCGATCTGGCGGTAGAACGCCGGCCTGCCGTCCTCGCCCAGCCACGGCTCGACGAGGGCGTCCAGCGTCGCCGGGTGCAGGCCGGGCCCGCCGGTCGTGGTGATGTACTCGCGGACGAGCGCGCGGTGCAGGTTCTCCGGGAGCTGCTCGAACACCTCCGCGCTCTCGTTCACCAGCCGGAAGAACGGCGAGCCCCACGGGGCCAGGGCGACCGGGTCGACCAGTGCCAGCCGCCGGTACCCGGCCCCGTGGAGCAGATGCGCGCGCAGAGCGACCGCGCCGCCGAAGTCGTGCGCCACCACGTGCGGATCGGCCAGCCCCCAGTGGTCCAGCAGGTCCGCGAACGCGCGGCCCTGCGCGGCCAGGGAGACGTCCTGCCCGGCGGACTTCTCCGACGTCCCGTATCCGGGCATGTCCCACACGTACACGCGGTGGCGGCTCGCCAGGGCGGCCCCGACGTGGCGCCACACGTACGACGAGAACGGGGTTCCGTGCAGGAGGACGACGGGGTCGCCGTCCTCCCTGCCGAAGGCCGTCCAGCGGATCTCGCCGGAGGCGCCGTCGTACGTACGGTCCGGTTTCCAGTCGCTCATGCGTTCATGATCTCAGCCGGGACCGTCAGCCGAGACCGCCGCGCAGCGCGGTGACCAGCTCCCCTCCGGCGGTGTCCCCGCTCAGCTCCCAGAAGAAGGCGCCGCCGAGGCCCTGGCCCCGGGCGTACGCCGCCTTGCCGCCGATCGTGTCCGGGGTGTCGTAGCTCCACCACTGGTCGCCGCACTTGGCGTACGCGGTGCCGCCGGCCGTTCCGGTGGCCGGGCAGCGGGTCTTGAGGACCTTGTAGTCCTCGATGCCCTGCTCGTACGTGCCGGGCGCGGCGCCCGCCGCCGACCCGCCGGGCGCGCTCTGCGTGACGCCGCGCCACCCGCGGCCGTAGAACCCGACGCCGAGCAGGAGCTTGCTCGCCGGGACGCCCTTGGCCTTGAGCTTCTGGATCGCGGCGTCGGAGTGGAAGCCCTCGATCGGGATGCCGTCGTACGAGCGCAGCGGCGAGTGCGGCGCGGTCGGGCCGTCGGCGTCCCAGGCGCCGAAGAAGTCGTACGTCATCGGCAGGTACCAGTCGACGTACTGGGCCGCGCCCCCGTAGTCGGCGGCGTCGATCTTGCCGCCGGCGGTGGCGTCGGCGGTGATCGCCGCGGTGACCAGGTTGCCGGAGCCGAACCGGGAGCGCAGCGCCGACATCAGGTTCGGGAACGCGGCCGGCCCGCTGGTGTCGCAGGTCAGCCCGCAGGCGTTCGGGTACTCCCAGTCGATGTCGATGCCGTCGAACACGTCCGCCCAGCGCGGGTCCTCGACGAGCCGGTAGCAGGACTCGGCGAACGCGGCCGGGTTCCGCGCCGCCTGGCCGAAGCCGCCCGACCAGGTCCAGCCGCCGAACGACCAGATGACCTTCAGGTGCGGGTGCTTCCTCTTGAGCTTGCGGAGCTGGTTGAAGCTGCCGCGCAGCGCGCCGGCGTCCCAGGTGTCGGCCTGGCCGTCGACGCTCTCGGACGCCTGGTAGAAGCGGTCGTAGTCCGCGTACGCGTCGCCGATGGCGCACTGGCCGTTGGTGACGTTGCCGAACGCGTAGTTGATGTGGGTGAGCTTGGCGGCCGAGCCGCTGGTGTCGATGTTCTTGACGTGGTAGTTGCGCCCGTAGACGCCCCACTGCGCGAAGTAGCCGATGACCTTGTCGCCGGGGGCGGCGGCCGCGGCGTTCGCGTTCGCCGGGGCGTGCGTGCCGGCCGTGGCCGCCGCGGGAGTCTGCGGCGCGGCCAGCAGTGTCGTGGTGGCCGCGACCGCCAGTGCCATGGCGGCCCGTGCCCGTGCTCGTGGCTTCCCTCTGGACATGAGTTCTCCGTTCAGCTCGTCCCCCGAACCTCACAACAGAACCCCGCTCTTAGGAAAGTTTCCTAATAATTAGCGCGGATGGCAAGGGCCCGCCGTCAGGCGCCGCCGAACCAGCCGGGCGTGTCCAGCCGGAAGAAGTCCGCGGGCGTCAGCCGGCGCAGGTCGGCCTCCAGTGCCGCCAGCCGGTCCGCCCCCAGGTCGGCGGCCCAGCGGGCGCGGATCCGGTCGAACGCGGCGGCCGACCGGGCCAGCGAGTCCAGCCCCCGCCCGGTGAGCCGGACGATCTTGCGCCGGGCGTCCCGGGGATCGGTGGCGCGCTCCACGTACCCCATCCGCTCCAGCGACTCGACGGTCTTGCCCGCGGCCTGCTTCGACACGCCGAGCCGCTGGCCCAGCTCGGCCGCGGTGGTGCCGTGCGGCCCGATCGCCTGGAAGACGAAGCCGTGCATGGGGCGCAGGTCCGGATGGCCGGCGCGCGCCAGCTCGGCGTGCACCTCGTCGATGATCGTGCGGAACGCCATCAGCATCCGCAGCGGCAGCTCGTAGCCCGCGCCCGGCTCGCTTGACATGAAAGACAACCTCGTTGACTATTGGAGGCAATTGGACAACCTGATTGACCATTCTAGGGAAGGAACCCCAGATGACCCTCATCCGCCATGCCGACCGGCGCCGTACCGAAACCCCCAACGGCGTCATGACCACCTTCGCCTCGCCCACCCAGGGCGGCACCGGGACCGCCGTCTGGCACGTGGACATGCCCGCCGGAAGGCAGGGACCCCGGCACGCCTTCGAGACCGAGCAGATCTGGTGCTTCCTGGACGGCGCCGCCACCATCGACCTGGGCGCCGAGACCCTGACCGTCACCGCCGGCGACACCGTCGTCATGCCCGCGGACGTCCCCCGCCAGGTGACCACCGGAACCGAGACCGGCTTCACCGCAGTCGTCACCGCCCCCGCCGGCAGCCGCGTCTACAACGCCGACTCCGACTGCGACATCGCCCCCAAGGACGGCGAGCGCCTCGTCCCGCCGTGGGCCCGGTGACCGCTCACGTGCCCAGGTAGGCGAGCACCGCCAGCACCCGCCGGTTGTCGTCCTCGGACGGCGGCAGCCCCAGCTTGCCGAAGATGCTGTTGGTGTGCTTGCTGATCGCCTTCTCCGTCACGAACAGCGCCGACGCGATCGCCGCGTTCGACCGGCCCTCGGCCATCAGCCCCAGCACCTCCCGCTCGCGGGGAGTCAGCGCCTGCAGCGGCTCCTCGCGGGCGTGCCGGGTCAGCAGCTGCGCCACCACGTCCGGATCGAGCGCCGTACCGCCCGCGGCCACCCGCCGCACCGCGTCCACGAACTGCCCCACCTCCGACACCCGGTCCTTCAGCAGGTAGCCGATCCCGCCGGAACTGTCGGACAGCAGCTCCCGCGCGTACAGCTGCTCCACATGCTGCGACAGCACCAGCACCGGCAGCCCCGGGATCTCCTTGCGCGCCTCCAGCGCCGCCTTCAAACCCTCGTCGGTGAACGTCGGCGGCAGCCGCACGTCCACCACCGCCACGTCCGGACGGTGCGTCGTCAGCGCCCGCAGCAGCGACGGCCCGTTGTCGACCGCCTCCACGACCTCGAACCCGAACGCCTCCAGGAGACGGATCAGCCCGTCCCTGAGGAGGGCCAGATCCTCGGCGATGACAACGCGCACGGCAGCTCCATGGTCACGACGGTGGGCCCGCCCGGCGGGCTCGTGACCGCCATCGTCCCATCGAACGCCGCCAGCCGCCGTTCGATACCGCGCATACCGCTCCCCGCCGCCGGATCGGCGCCGCCCGTCCCGTCATCCCCGACGATCAGGACCAGCCGCCCGCCGCCGTGCTCGATCTGGATCCACGCCCGCCCGGCCCCGCTGTGCTTGGCGGTGTTGGCCAGCATCTCGGCGACCGCGAAGTACGCCGCCGACTCCACCGGGGCGTCCGGCCGTCCCGGAAGGTCGATCCGGACGTCCACCGGGAACGGCACCGACAGCGCCAGCGCCCGCACGGCCCCGTCCAGCCCCCGCTCCGCCAGCACCGGCGGATGGATGCCGCGGACCAGGCCGCGCAGCTCGGTGAGCGCCTGCCCGCTGTCCGCCCGCGCCTCCGCCAGCAGCTTCCCGGCCGCCTCCGGATCGTGCTTCATCAGCTCCTCGGCCAGCCCGATGCTCATGCTCAGCGCCACCAGCCGCGCCTGCGCCCCGTCGTGCAGATCCCGCTCGATCCGGCGCAGCTCCGCCGCCGACGCGTCCACCGTCTCCGACCGCGTCTCCGCCAGCTCCCGCACCCGCTCGGCCAGCGCCGTCCGCGCGGGCGACAGCAGCGACTGGCAGAACAGCGCGTGCCCCTTCAAGATCCGCGACCCCACCGGGAACGACACCACCAGGAGCACCGCGCCCAGCACCATCGGCGCCACGATCCCGATCGGACCCCAGGCGTCCAGCGGCCAGAACGGCCCCCACCCGTAGAACGTGATCTGCCCCAGCCACGGCGCGACCAGGATCCCCTCCAGCCCGTACGCCAGCAGGCACGCCGGCAGCAGCCCCAGCAGCAGGCCGACCGGCGCGTTCAGCAGCGTCCACAGCAGGTCCCGCCACGTCGCCGGATCCCGCAGCAGCCCCCACAGCCGCCGGAACGGCCCGCCCCCCGCCTGCGCCGGCCGGTACGGCACCGGGATCGGCACCCCCGACCACTCCGCCGCCCACACGCGCTGCGCGTTCGCCAGCCCCCGCATCGCCCCGATCGCCACCGGCGCCAGCACCACCCCCACCCCGATCGGGATGAACGCGATCGACAGCACCGTCACCACGAACAGCGGGATGCACGCCGCCTGCGACAGAACGGCCTGCACGAGCCCCCGCACACAGGTCAGCAGCCCGGCCCGGACGACCCCGCCCCACCCGCCGTCCACCATCGCCGCCTCCCCGTTCCGTCCCGCCATGCCCACATTGTCGCGCCGCCGGCCGCCAGGAATCAGGGGTGCTACGTCCACCTTCCCAGGGGTGGCGGGCCGACTTTACGGCCGAGGTTCCAGGGAGACGCGACAAGCGCCCGAAATCCCTGGAGAATGCTTGGGCTACAGCTCAGGGGGAGATGACGTGGTGGCTGATCGTTGTTCGCGGGTTCCGCGACCGGAGCGGCGCGAGCCTGCCGACGGTGGCCCATGAAGGTAACCCGCGTCGCCTTCTCCGAGAACCTCAACCCCGGCAGTACGCTCAGCTCGAGGAACAGGCCGTTCGTCTCGGCCGCGTACGGTCACTGGTGTGGCGCAGGCACGGCTCCATCGCCGGTGCGGGCATCGATGACAGAGCCGTCCGTTGGACCAGGACTCCAGCGGCCGGCGGCCCTGCCGGTGCGGAGAGCGAATCATCCGACCTCGATGCTCAACCCTGAGTACTGAATAGGAAGCAGAAAGCGAATCGAATCCGTGACCGCATCAATCAGCCAGACACCCACCACCGGCCCCGCCGTCGTGCCGATCACGCAGCGGATCGCGACGGAGCTCGACGTTCGCGAGGGCCAGGTACGGGTCGCCGTCGACCTGCTCGACGGCGGCGCCACGGTGCCGTTCATCGCCCGCTACCGCAAGGAGGCCACCGGGGCCCTCGACGACGGCCAGCTCCGCGCGCTCGAGGAGCGGCTGCGCTACCTGCGCGAGCTGGACGAGCGGCGCGCCGCGATCCTGGAGTCGATCGAGTCCCAGGGCAAGCTGACCGACGAGCTGCGCGCGCAGATCACCGCGGCCGAGTCCAAGGCCCGGCTGGAGGACATCTACCTCCCGTACAAGCCCAAGCGCCGCACCAAGGCACAGATCGCCCGCGAGGCCGGGCTGGAGCCGCTGGCCGTGCTGCTGCTGGAGGATCCGTCCAACGACCCGCAGGCCGCCGCGAAGGCGTACGTGGACGCCGAGAAGGGCGTCGCCGACGAGGCCGCCGCGCTGGAGGGCGCCCGCGCGATCCTGGTCGAGCGGTTCGCCGAGGACGCCGACCTGATCGGCGAGCTGCGCGAGCGGATGTGGAACCAGGGCCGGATGGTCTCGCGCGTGCGGGCGGGCAAGGAGGAGGCGGGGGCCAAGTTCTCGGACTACTTCGAGTTCGCCGAGCCGTTCGCCAAGCTGCCCTCGCACCGCGTGCTCGCCCTCTTCCGCGGCGAGAAGGAGGAGGTCCTCGACCTCGACCTGGAGCCCGAGGAGGGCGTCGAGGCCGGCGAGAGGAGCTCGTACGAGATCGAGATCGCCCGCCGCTTCCGGATCACCGACCAGGGGCGGCCGGGTGACAAGTGGCTGGCGGACGCGGTGCGCTGGGCCTGGCGCACCCGCATCCAGGTCCACCTCGGCATCGACCTGCGCACCCGGCTGCGGCAGGAGGCGGAGGACGAGGCGGTGCGGGTGTTCGCCGCCAACCTCAAGGACCTGCTGCTGGCCGCGCCCGCCGGCACCCGCGCCACCATGGGCCTGGACCCGGGCCTGCGCACCGGCGTCAAGGTCGCGGTCGTGGACGCCACCGGCAAGGTCGTCGCCACCGACACGATCTTCCCGCACGAGCCGCGGCGCCGCTGGGACGAGTCGATCGAGACGCTCGCGAAGCTCGCCCGGGAGCACAAGGTCGACCTGGTCAGCATCGGCAACGGCACCGCCTCGCGGGAGACCGACAAGCTGGCCGCCGACCTGATCGCCCGGCACCCCGACCTCAAGCTCACCAAGATCATGGTGTCGGAGGCGGGCGCGTCGGTGTACTCGGCCTCCGCGTACGCCGCGCGCGAGCTGCCCGGCATGGACGTCTCGCTGCGCGGCGCCGTCTCGATCGCCCGCCGCCTCCAGGACCCGCTGGCCGAGCTGGTCAAGATCGACCCCAAGTCCATCGGGGTCGGCCAGTACCAGCACGACGTGTCCGAGGTGAAGCTGTCGCGCTCGCTGGACGCCGTCGTCGAGGACGCGGTGAACGCCGTCGGCGTGGACGTCAACACCGCCTCCGCGCCGCTGCTGACCCGCGTGTCGGGCATCGCGGAGGGGCTGGCGGAGAACATCGTCGCCCACCGGGACGCGAACGGCCCGTTCCGTACCCGGGCGGGGCTGAAGGAGGTGCCGCGGCTCGGGCCCAAGGCGTTCGAGCAGTGCGCGGGCTTCCTGCGCATCCCCGGCGGCGAGGACCCGCTGGACGCCTCCAGCGTGCACCCCGAGGCGTACCCGGTGGCGCGCCGGATCGTCGCGGCGGGCGGCGGCGACATCCGCGGCCTGATCGGCAACACCGCGGCGCTGCGGTCGCTGCGGCCGGCCGACTTCGTGGACGACACGTTCGGGCTGCCGACCGTCACCGACATCATCGCCGAGCTGGAGAAGCCCGGCCGCGACCCGCGTCCGGCGTTCAAGACGGCGACGTTCAAGGAGGGCGTGGACAAGCTGTCGGACCTGGAGCCCGGCATGGTCCTCGAGGGCGTGGTGACGAACGTGGCGGCGTTCGGCGCGTTCGTGGACGTCGGCGTCCACCAGGACGGGCTCGTGCACATCTCCGCGATGTCGAACAAGTTCGTCGAGGACCCGCGGGAGGTCGTGAAGCCGGGCGACATCGTCCGGGTCAAGGTGCTGGAGGTCGATCTCCAGCGCAAGCGGATCTCGCTGACGCTGCGGCTCGACGACGACGCCCAGAAGGGCGGCGGCGAGCGCGGTGAGCGCGGCGGCCGGGGCGACGCGCGGCCGCGCCAGCAGCGCAAGGGCGGCGGCGGTGGCGGTGGCGGCCGCGGCGGCCAGGGCAACCGCGGCGGGCAGGGCGGCAACCGCGGGGGAGGCCGCGGCGACCAGGGCGGCGGTGGCGGCGGCGCCATGGCGGACGCGCTGCGCCGGGCCGGCCTCGACAAGGGCCTGCCGGACCAGAAGCGCGGCAAGCGCCGCTGACGGGCGCAAGCGCCGGGCCCGCCGCACTTGCGGCGGGCCCGGCGTCTGTTGTCAGCGGGGGCCGCGCCAGCGGTCGTTCTCCGCCGGGGCCTCCGCATCGGAGCCGACGATCCCGAACGGCCCGGTGCCGAACTGCTCCTCGATCTCGTATGTGCCGTCGTCGAACACGTCCCGCCGCGCGTCGGGGCCGCGGCCCAGCGGGTCCTGGGCGTACGGGCCGGGCCGCGGCGGCGGTACGGGCAGCGGCCGCTCGCCCGTCTCGTACGGGCCGGCCGCGACCGGGTCGAACAGCGCGTGCGGGCCGGTGTCGCGGTCGGGGGCGAGATGCCCGGCTGCCGACCGCGGCGGCCCGCCGTGTCCTGGCACCGCCCGGCCGTGCGGCCGGTCGAACGCGCTGGGCCCCTCGGCCGGCGGCGCCGGCAGCGGCTGCGGGAAGGCGTGCGGGCCGGGGGCGAACCGGTCGTGCGCCGGCCGCCCGAACGGGTCGGATCCCGGCCGCGGGCGTCCACTACCGGCCTCGGGCGGCGGCGCGGACCCGGCGACCGGCCGGTGCCGGGGGAACTGGAGCAGGGCGATCGCGGCCAGCAGCAGCGCGCCGACCCGCATCGCGAAGTGCGGCGCGTCCCCCGGCCACGGCTCGCCGAACAGCAGCGTCCCCGTGACCAGCAGATGCGCCTTCGCGGTCACCGTCATCACGGCGGCCACGATCGACACCCGGCAGCGCTGGAACGCCAGCATCAGGATGCCGAACCCGATCACCGCCGACACCACCGTGACGTACGGGTACGGCGTGGCCAGGCCGTCCGGGCCGATCCCGGCGTCGCTCCAGCCCTTGATGCAGAGTTCGGCGGTGCCGATCGGGACGCCGGAGCCGAGCCCGTACGCGATCCCGGTGATCGGCCGGGCGTGCCGGCCGTCCGGCCGCGACTCGCCGGTGAGCAGCAGGATCAGCGGCACCAGCAGCGCGGGCGCGACGACCATGGCGAGGCGCCATCCCGGCACGTCCACCGCCCGGATCGGCGGCGGGTTGCCGATGGACGCGGCGAGCAGCCCGGCCGCGGCGGCGATGAGCAGGAGGCTGAGCCATTCACGCCCGGTCAGCCGGTCGCCGAAGAACACCATGGCGATCACCAGCAGCGGCAGCACGCCGGACATGAAGATGGGTACGGCGATGCCCAGCGACAGCTCGCGCAGCGCCAGGATCTGCAGCCCGAGCCCGCCGAGCACGAGCGCCAGCCCGCCCAGGAAGACCCCGCTGGACAGGATGATCCGGGCGATGTGGAAGACCCGGTCGCCGCGCAGCGGCTCCATCCGGTCCGCCGCCAGCTTGAACACGGCGAAGCCGATGTAGTACAGGCCGGTGGCCGCGAAGGCAGCAACTATCCCGTTCATCCTTGCCGATTATGAACGCGGCGATGCGCAATGTCACACTCTCGCGACACACAGTCGATCATCAAAGATTAGCCAAAAACACATGTTCTCGTCCCGCTGCACCCTGTAACCGGAACCTCACGCCCGCCCGAACTTCCCGCGCTGGGAACGGGCGGATGTCCGCAGTCCTCGCCGCTACCCCATAGACTTGGCGCGCGAACGCGCGGACCCGGCTATTCGGCGTGCCCGCGCCCGCCACATGAGAGCTGGAGAGACCGGCTGGCTGAGTACGCGTCGAACGCCGCGGCCGAGACAGCGCCCGATCAAGGAGACCAACCCCAGTGAAGACCGATGTCGAGGAGCTGACCCCCACGCGGGTCAAGCTCACCGTCGAGGTACCGTTCGACGAGCTCAAGCCGAACCTCGACAAGGCGTACAAGGAGATCTCGCAGCAGGTGCGGATCAAGGGCTTCCGGCCCGGCAAGGTCCCCGCCCCGCTGATCGACAAGTACGTCGGCCGGGGTGCGGTCCTGCAGGAGGCGGTCAACGACGCGCTTCCCGAGCTGTACGGCCGCGCCGTCGAGGAGACCGAGATCTTCGTCCTCGGCCAGCCCGAGGTCGAGGTCACCGAGCTGGACGACGGCAACCAGTTCGCGTTCACCGCCGAGGTGGACATCCGGCCCAAGTTCGAGGTGCCGGACTACGACGGCCTCGAGGTGACCGTCGACGACGCCGAGGTCGGCGACGAGCAGATCGACGAGGCCATCGGCAACCTGCGCGAGCGCTTCGCCTCGCTCACCGCCGCGAACCGGCCGATCGAGCGGGGCGACTTCGCCACCATCGACCTGTCGGCCAAGATCGACGGCGAGGAGATCGAGGACGCCTCCACCTCCGGCTACTCCTACGAGGTCGGCAGCGAGTCGGCCATCGAGGGCCTGGACGAGGCGCTGGTCGGCCTGTCCGCCGAGGAGAGCAAGACGTTCACCGGCACGCTGGTCGGCGGCGAGCGGGCCGGCGAGGAGGCCGAGATCACGGTCACCGCGCAGAGCGTCAAGGTCAAGAACCTGCCCGAGCTGGACGACGAGTTCGCCCAGATGGCCAGCGAGTTCGACACCATCGACGAGCTCCGCGAGGACGTCCGCACCCGGCTCGGCCGGCAGGTGCGGCTGCAGCAGATCTCCGACGCCCGGGACAAGGCCCTGGAGGCCCTCCTGGAGAAGGTCGACATCCCGCTGCCGGACAAGGTCGTCACCGAGGAGATCGAGCGCCGCGAGCAGCAGCTGGAGCAGCAGCTGCAGATGGCCGGGATGACCAAGGAGGACTACCTCAAGGACGAGGAGAAGTCCGAGGAGGACTTCGAGACCGAGCTGGCCGAGGCCGCCCGCCAGGCGGTCAAGGGCGGCTTCGTGCTCGACCAGCTCGCCGTCCAGGAGGAGCTCGGGGTCGAGAACGAGGAGCTCAGCGAGTACGTCGTCACCCAGGCGATGCAGATGGGCGTGCAGCCGCAGCAGCTCGCCGAGTACCTCACCCAGAACAACCAGCTCCCGGCGATCGTCTCCGAGGTGCTGCGCAGCAAGGCGCTCAACCTCCTGGTCGAGCACGTCACGGTCAAGGACGAGTCCGGCAACGAGATCGACGTCGAGGCCGTCCGCCGCGAGCTGAACGGCGAGACCGGCGAGACCGTCCAGGCCGAGGACGCCGAGGCCTCCGAGGACGCCGAGAGCGCTGAGAGCGCTGAGGACGCCGCCGAGGCCCCCGCGGCCGAGGCGGAGGAGCCCGCCGAGGCCGCCGACAAGGACGAGAAGAAGGACGAGCCCAAGGACGCCTGAACGGTGCCCAGCGGTGGATCACGTACCGTACCGGCGCGTGATCCAGGGCCCCGTGCCCGCCCGTACCTCCGAACGCCCCGTGCCCCCCGTCGGGCACGGGGCGTTCCCCGTTCCGCGGGGGCGGGGTGCCCGTTCAATGAGATGTTCATGCGGGGGTACGCCCCCAGCGAAAAGCAGGGCCTGCGGGCTTAACCGGCCCTCGCGGCGCGTTAATGTCCAATCATCCGAACCGATAAAAGGACCGGAGGAACACCCGGTGAGCATGCCTCCGACTTTCGAAGAGTCGACCCGGATCCAGGCGCGCGTCGCTGAGGCGCCGCTGCTGCCCCTGGGCGACCAGCTCTTCCAGCGGCTGCTGCGCGAGCGGATCGTCTTCCTCGGCCAGCAGGTCGACGACGACATCGCCAACCGCATCTGCGCCGAGCTGCTGCTCCTGTCGGCCGAGGACGGCCGCCGCGACATCACCCTGTACATCAACTCGCCCGGCGGCTCGGTGACCGCGGGAATGGCGATCTACGACATCATGCAGTACGTGCCGAACGACATCGTCACGGTCGGCATGGGCCTCGCCGCCTCGATGGGGCAGTTCCTGCTGTGCGCCGGCACGACCGGCAAGCGCTACGCGCTGCCGCACGCCCGGATCATGATGCACCAGCCGTCCGGCGGCATCGGCGGCACGGCCTCCGACATCAAGATCCAGGCCGAGCAGATGCTGTACGTGAAGAAGACGCTCGCCGAGAAGATCGCCGAACACACCGGGCAGCCGCTCGACCAGATCGAGAGGGACTCCGACCGCGACCGCTGGTTCACGGCCGAAGCGGCCAAGGACTACGGCTTCGTGGACCACGTGGTGCTCAGCGCGAACCAGGTGCCCTCCGAGGGCACGGTCTCTTGACGGCCTGAACGACTTACGGAGGCACCCACCATGAGCGACATGATCCGGCCGGGCTTCAGCGATCTGATGCGTCCCGGCGCCGCGGGCGGCGGCGCGCCGATGCCCGTGGACAACCGCTACATCATTCCGTCGTTCGTCGAGCGCACCACGTACGGGGTCAAGGAGATGAACCCGTACAACAAGCTCTTCGAGGAGCGGATCATCTTCCTGGGCGTCCAGATCGACGACGCCTCGGCGAACGACGTGATGGCGCAGCTGCTGACGCTGGAGTCGATCGACCCCGACCGCGACATCAGCATCTACATCAACTCGCCCGGCGGCTCGTTCACCGCCATGACGGCGATCTACGACACGATGCAGTTCGTCAAGCCGGACATCCAGACGGTCTGCATCGGCCAGGCGGCCTCGGCCGCGGCCGTGCTGCTGGCGGCCGGCACCCCGGGCAAGCGGGCGGCGCTGCCGCACTCGCGGATCCTGATCCACCAGCCGGCCACCGAGGGCACCTACGGGCAGTCCAGCGACATCGAGATCCAGGCCCGCGAGATCATGCGGATCCGCGAGCTGCTGGAGGAGATCCTGGCCCGGCACAGCAGCAAGAGCCTGGAGGACGTCCGCCGGGACATCGAGCGCGACAAGATCCTCACGGCCGACGAGGCCAAGGACTACGGTCTGGTGGACGACGTCTTCCTCAGCAGGAAGCGCAAGGCCGAGGTAGTGTCGTCCTGAGACGGCATTAGGACGTGGTGGACCCCCGGCCCGGTCGTCACACTTCCGGGCGGGGGGCTTACCAAGTCCGCTGGAGGCGGTAACGTCGAGTCCAACGTCGAAAGCCTTCGGGACGCAACCGAGCTGCGCCGCATCCTCCAAGGCGGGCGGCCCCACGAAAAGGAGACAGTTGGGTGGCACGCATCGGCGACGGTGGTGACCTGCTCAAGTGCTCGTTCTGCGGAAAGAGCCAGAAGCAGGTCAAAAAGCTCATCGCGGGTCCGGGCGTGTACATCTGCGACGAGTGCATCGATCTCTGCAACGAGATCATCGAGGAGGAGCTCTCCGAGACCTCCGACCTCAAGTGGGACAGCCTGCCCAAGCCGCGGGAGATCTACGAGTTCCTGGACTCCTACGTCATCGGGCAGGACACGGCCAAGAAGGCGCTCTCGGTGGCCGTCTACAACCACTACAAGCGCATCCAGTCCGGCGACACGGGGCGGGACGACGTGGTCGAGCTGGCCAAGTCGAACATCCTGCTGCTCGGTCCCACCGGGTCGGGTAAGACGCTGCTCGCGCAGACGCTCGCCAAGCTACTGAACGTCCCGTTCGCGATCGCCGACGCCACGGCGCTGACGGAGGCGGGCTACGTCGGGGAGGACGTCGAGAACATCCTCCTCAAGCTGATCCAGGCGGCCGACTACGACGTCAAGAAGGCCGAGACGGGGATCATCTACATCGACGAGGTGGACAAGATCGCTCGCAAGAGCGAGAACCCCTCGATCACCCGCGACGTCTCGGGCGAGGGCGTCCAGCAGGCGCTGCTGAAGATCCTGGAGGGCACCACCGCGAGCGTCCCGCCGCAGGGCGGCCGCAAGCACCCCCACCAGGAGTTCATCCAGATCGACACCACGAACGTGCTGTTCATCTGCGGTGGCGCCTTCGCCGGCCTGGAGAAGATCGTCGAGTCCCGGGTCGGTAAGCAGGGCATGGGCTTCGGCGCGGTGATCCGCTCCAAGGCCGACTTCGACGAGTCGTCGGCGTTCCTGGGCGACGTGATGCCCGAGGATCTGCTGAAGTTCGGCATGATCCCGGAGTTCATCGGCCGGCTGCCGGTGATCACCAGCGTGCACAACCTGGACCGGGACGCGCTGATCAACATCCTCACCGAGCCCAAGAACGCCCTGGTACGCCAGTACCACCGGCTCCTGGAGCTGGACGGCGTCGACCTGGAGTTCAGCGACGACGCGCTGGAGGCGATCGCCGACCAGGCGATCCTGCGCGGCACCGGCGCCCGCGGGCTGCGCGCGATCATGGAGGAGGTCCTCCAGTCGGTGATGTACGAGGTGCCGAGCCGCCAGGACGTGGCCCGCGTCGTCATCACCCGCGAGGCCGTCCTCGAGCACGTCAACCCGACCCTCGTCCCGCGCGAGCGCACCAAGCGCGAGCCGAGGGAGAAGTCGGCCTGACGGCGCGGCGCGCATAGCGGCGGCGTACGGACGCCCCTCCCGGCCGGAGGGGCGTTTCGCCGTCCGTCCTGGACGCCGCCGCCCCCGCTACAGGGAGGGCGACTCGCCGAGCCCCGCCTCGCGGGCCAGCACGATCGCCTGGGCGCGGTCGGCGACGTGCAGCTTCATGAAGATGTTGCTGACGTGGTTGCGGACCGTCTTCTGGCTCAGGAAGAGCGTGCCGGCGATCTCCTGGTTGCTGCGGCCCTGGGCGACCAGCTCCAGCACCTCCCGCTCCCGCTCGGTGAGCTGCGGGAACGCGGCCTGCCTGGGGTCGGGCATCTCGGTGAAGTACGCCAGCACGCGGCGGGCGATCTCGGGACCGTAGATGGCCTCGCCGGCCGCGACCGCCCGCACCGCGCGGGCGATCTCCTCGGCGCCGGACTCCTTGAGCAGGTAGCCGCGGGCGCCGGCGCGCATCGCGGCGAAGACCGAGTCGTCGTCCTGGAACATCGTCAGCACCAGCACCCCGATCCGGGGGCTGGTCCGGGTGATCGTGCGGGTGGCCTCGATGCCGTTGCCGCCCGGCATGTGCAGGTCCATCACGACCACGTCCGGCTGGAGCTCGGCGGCGAGCCGTACCGCGTCCGGGCCGCACTCGGCCTCGGCGACGACCTCGACGCCCAGCGCCTGCAGCAGCCCCTTGAGGCCCTGCCGGAACACCGGGTGGTCGTCGGTGATCAGGACCCTGATCAGCTCCCCGCCGGGGTTCGTGCCCGTGCTCATGTACGCCCGCCTTCGCCGGTGAATGCCCGATGGTAGCCGGGCACCGCCAGCGGCAGGCGGGAGGTGACGATCGTGCCGACTCCGGGGCGGGTGGTGACGGTGCAGCCGCCGCCGACCTCGGCGGCCCACTCCCGCATCCGGGCGAGCCCGCCGGTGGGCGGCAGGCCGTTGCCGCGCGGCTGCTCGGGCAGGCCGACGCCGGAGTCGGCGACCATGATGTGCAGGTCGGCGTCGCGGCTGATCAGCACCAGCGCGGTGCCGGCGCGGGCGTGCTTGCGGACGTTGGCGACCGCCTCCTCGACGATCCGGTACGCGGCGACCTCGACGGCGGCGGGCAGCCCGCCCTGCTCGCCGTCGAACCGCACGTCCACGCGCTCGCAGCAGCCCTCCGCGAGCGACTCGATCGCCGCGGCGAGGCCGAGGTCGTCGAGCGCGGGCGGGCGCAGGCCGTACGCCATCTCGCGGATCTGCCCGACGGCGGTCGCCAGCCGGTCGCGGAGCTCGGTGAGCACCGGCTCGATCCGCTCCGGCTCCCCGGACAGCGTGAGGCGGGCGGCGTCCAGCGACATCGCCAGCCCGGCCAGGGTGGGGCCGAGGCCGTCGTGCAGGTCGTTGCGCAGCCGCCGCCGCTCCTCCTCGCGGGTGGCGAGGATCCGCTCCCGGGAGCGCTGCAGGTCGCCGGTCAGCCGGTTGAGGTAGGGGAGGCCGGCCAGATGCGCGGCCGCCGCTCCGGCGGCGAAGGCCCCCGCCAGCGCGGCGGCACGCGCCACTACCGATCCCATCCGGTGCCTCCCGCCGTTCCCTCGTCTCCGCCGCCGGACGCCGGACTCCAGCCTGACCGGTGGTGCGGCCCGGCGTCAGGTGACCGGAGTCCCGATCACGGCGGGAAACCGGGGAACGGCGGGAGGCCCGACTCTCGATGGGCGCCCGTCAGCTCTCGATGTCGTCCCGCATGCTGCGCATCACGCTCGCCACCGTGCTGTAGGTGTAGCTGCGCGGGAGCGACAGCGACCCGGTGGTCTGCGGCACCGGCATGACCATCCCGAACGTGCTGCCGGTGGCCCAGGCGCAGACCGCGGTGGAGTACGAGACCGTCGTGGTCCGGCTGCGCAGCGTGGAGCACACGGCCTTCCCGTCGCCGCCGGCGTTCGCGAGCGGGATGGTGTAGGACGAGATGCCGCTGGTGGTCTGCTGGCTCATGGCCCGGCGGAAGTCGGTGTAGAGGGTGTCGGGGTCGACGTCGCCCTCGCCGCCGACGAAGAGGTACTGGCTGGAGCCGGTGCCGTACACGGCGGTCTGCACGTTGCTGATCTCGTAGCCGGTGGCCCGGCGCATGAGGCTGCGCTGGCTGCTCAGCTGGGACGAGAGCCGCGCCTCGGCCGAGCTGTTGCGGCTCATGCCGCCGGCGGTCGGCGGGGTGCTGATGCTGTGGCCGCTGTTGGCGATCACGACGACGACCACGACGACGATCAGGATGACCACCGCGAAGCCGCCGACGAGCAGGCCGATGATCAGGCCCGCGCTGGACGATTTCCGGGGCGGTGGCATCGGCGGGGCGTACGGGCCGCCGGGGCCGCCCGGGCCGGGCATGCCGCCGTATCCGTAACCGCCGGGGGCGGGACCGCCGGGCGGTGGCGGGGGGTTCCAGCCGCTCATTCAAGGACTCCTTGGTCAGGGCCCGTCGAGCCCTGCCAGGGGTCGGCTCGGCCGGGTAGGCGCGTCAGGGGCTCGTCAGGGGGCGCTATGCGAAGTTCGTACCGATCATTTGGACGCATCAGGACGTCATGGCGTTCTCGCTTTTCGCGGACCCGTAGAATCCGGTCCCGTGACAACGCCCAGCCATGAGCGCGGCCCCGCGGCCGCCGACGTCGATCTGCCCACCCAGTATCAGCCTGGGAACGTCGAAGGCAAGCTCTACGAGCGCTGGGTAGCCGCCGGGCACTTCACCGCAGACCCGGCCCGCCGCCCGGACGCCCCCGCCTACTCGATCGTGATCCCGCCGCCGAACGTGACGGGTTCGCTGCACATGGGGCACGCCCTCGACCACTCCATCCAGGACACGCTGATCAGGCGCCGCCGGATGCAGGGGTACGAGGCGCTGTGGGTGCCGGGCATGGACCACGCCGGCATCGCCACCCAGAACGTCGTGGAGCGGGAGCTGGCCAAGGAGGGCCTGTCCCGGCACGACCTGGGCCGCGAGGCGTTCGTCGAGCGGGTCTGGAAGTGGAAGGGCGAGTCCGGCGGCCGGATCCTCGGCCAGATGCGCCGGCTCGGCGACAGCGTCGACTGGACGCGCGAGGCGTTCACGATGGACGACGCGCGCGCCCGCGCCGTCCGCACGATCTTCAAGCGGCTGTTCGACGACGGCCTCATCTACCGGGCCGAGCGGATCATCAACTGGTGCCCGCGCTGCCTGACCGCGCTGTCGGACATCGAGGTCGAGCACGCCGAGCGCGACGGCGAACTGGTCTCGATCCGGTACGGCGACGGCGACGACGCGATCGTGGTGGCCACCACCCGCGCCGAGACGATGCTGGGCGACACCGCGGTGGCCGTCCACCCCGGCGACGAGCGGTACGCGCACCTGGTCGGCCGCGAGATCGAGCTGCCGCTGACCGGCCGCACGATCCCGGTGGTCGCCGACGAGCACGTCGACCCCGAGTTCGGCACCGGCGCCGTGAAGGTCACCCCGGCGCACGACCCCAACGACTTCGAGATCGGCCGCCGCCACGACCTGCCGTCCCTGTCGATCATGGACGAGCGCGGCGTGATCACCGCGCACGGCCCGTTCGAGGGGCTGGACCGGTTCGAGGCGCGGCCCGCCGTGGTCGCCGCGCTGCGCGAGCAGGGCCGGATCGTCAAGGAGATCCGCCCGTACGAGCACTCGGTCGGGCACTGCCAGCGCTGCTCCACGGTCGTCGAGCCGCGCGTGTCGCTCCAGTGGTTCGTCAAGGTCGAGCCGCTGGCCAGGGCCGCCGGAGACGCGGTCCGCGACGGCCGGGTCGCGATCCACCCGCCGGAGATGTCGGCCCGCTACTTCGAGTGGGTCGACAACATGCACGACTGGTGCATCAGCCGCCAGCTGTGGTGGGGCCACCGCATCCCCGTCTGGTACGGCCCGGACGGCGAGGTCGTCTGCCCCGGCCCCGACGAGGAGCCGCCCGCCGGCTGGACGCAGGACACCGACGTCCTCGACACGTGGTTCTCCTCGGCGCTGTGGCCGTTCTCCACCCTCGGCTGGCCGGACGCCGACGCCGAACTCAAGCGCTTCTACCCGACGTCGGTGCTGGTCACGGGCTACGACATCCTGTTCTTCTGGGTCGCCCGGATGATGATGTTCGGCCTGTACGCCATGGACGGCGCCGAGCCCTTCAAGACCATCGCGCTGCACGGCATGGTCCGCGACCAGCACGGCAAGAAGATGTCCAAGTCGTTCGGCAACGTCGTCGACCCGCTGGACTGGATCGACCGCTACGGCGCCGACGCGACCCGCTTCACGCTGCTGCGCGGCGCCAACCCCGGCGGCGACGTCCCGGTCGCCGAGGAGTGGGCGCAGGGCTCGCGCAACTTCTGCAACAAGCTGTGGAACGCCACCCGCTTCGCGCTGATGAACGGCGCGCACGTCCGCGGCGACCTGCCCGCGGCGGACGAGGTGACCACGGTCGACGCGTGGATCCTGTCCCGCCTCAACCGCGTGATCACCGAGGTGGACGCGCAGCTGGAGGGCTACGACTTCGCCAAGGCGTGCGAGACGCTCTACCACTTCGCGTGGGACGAGGTCTGCGACTGGTACGTGGAGCTGGCCAAGGTGCAGCTCGCCGACGAGCGCGCCGGCGTCACCCGCCGCGTGCTGGGCGAGGTGCTCGACAAGCTGCTGCGGCTGCTGCACCCGGTGATCCCGTTCGTGACCGAGGAGCTCTGGATCTCTCTGACCGGCGCGGAGACGCTGGTGCGGGCCGAGTGGCCCGCCGGGGACGCTTCCCGCCACGCCGGAGAGGCCGAGGCGCTCGTGGAGTCGCTGCAGCGGATGGTGACCGAGGTCCGCCGGTTCCGCAGCGACCAGGGCCTCAAGCCCGGGCAGCGGGTCGTGGCCGCCCTCGACTTCGGCGGGTCGCCGCTGGCCGCGCACGAGGAGGGCATCCGGACGCTGCTGCGGCTCACCGAGCCGGGCGAGGCGTTCACGGAGACGGCGTCGCTGCCGGTCGAGGGCGTCACCGTGCGGCTCGACACGGCCGGGGCGATCGACGTGGCCGCCGAGCGCAAGCGGCTGGAGAAGGACCTGGCCGCCGCCCGCAAGGAGGCCGACCAGGCCCGCCGCAAGCTCGGCAACGAGGCGTTCATGGCGAAGGCGCCCGAGCAGGTGGTCGCCAAGAACCGCGACCGGCTCGCCGCCGCCGAGGCCGACATCGAGCGACTGGAAGCCCAGCTGGGCGCGCTGCCCGCCGCCTGACCCGACGATCCCCCGGCCGGCCGGCCGGGGGATCCCCGTTTCGGGAGATCTGTTGACCGAATCGCCTCCCCGGCCCGCGGACGACCCGGCCGATCCGCCGGCGGACGCCGGGCGGCCCTTCGTGCTGCCGCCCGCGCCGCCGCCGGTCGCCCCCTGGTGGGCGGCGTCCTCCCTGGAACCCGCCCCGCCGGAGTCGCTCGCGGACCCGCCGGCGACCCGTACCGACGGGTTCCCGGTGGTCCAGGCGGAGCCGCCGCCCGCCGCGGCGGCCGTGGCGCCTCCGCCGCCCGTGCCGCCCGTGCCGGCTGCTCCGGAGCCCGTCCCGGCGCCCGTTCCGGCCGCCGAAGCGGTGATCACGACGGGCCCGCAGCCGCGCGCCGCCGGATGGACCGCGCCGCAGCCCGTCCAGGCACAGCCCGTCCAGCCGCAGCCTGCCCAGCCGCAGCCTGCCCAGCCGCAGCCAGGCCCCACGAAACGGGGCCGCTCGAAGAAGGGCCTGGCGGCCGGGCTCGCGGTCGGCGCGGGCGTGCTGGCCGCCGCCGTCGCCGCGGGCGGGCTGGCGCTCGTCGCCGGCGGCGAGGACGTCCCCGTGCGCAAGGTCAGCGCCGCCGGTACGGCCGGCGGCCTCCGCAAGGACGCCGAACCGCCCGCCGCGAGCGCCGCGTACCCGTTCATCGCGGCGGGCGCGCGGGCGGCCGGCGTCGAGAAGGACGCCAAGGCCGGCGCCGTCTACCGCGATCCGGCGACCGGGGCGCAGAACGTGCTGTTCCTCGGTGGCACGGCCCCGGTCGGCGATCCGGCCGCGTTCCTCCGGAAGGCCCGTCCCAGCACCGTGATCAAGACGGCCGCGGCCCGGCCGCTCAAGGGCGGCGGCAGGATCTCCTGCGGCACGTTCGCCGTCCTGGCGGCCACGCACCTCTACTGCGCCTGGGCGACCGAGAACTCCTTCGGCTTCGTCGCCGCCAACACCCCGGCCCCCGACGGCCGGGTCGACGGCCTGGACGCGCTGACCCGGCGCATGCGGGCCGACCTGGAGAAGACCCCGGCCTAGGGCACGTCGAAGAGCCGCTCGGTGTCGGCGTCCACCAGGTCGAGGACGCGCCCGACGAAGTAGACGGTGCCGAGGGCGACGAGGCGGCGTCCCAGGGCGCCCAGATCCGCCGTACGCAGGTCCGCGGCGTCGACCACCCGCCAGGACTCCGGGAGGGGCCGGGAGAAGCGCAGGTGCTCGTACGGGAGCCGGACGAACGTCACCGGCAGCCCGCCGAGCTCGGTGATCGCGCCGTCCAGGTCCTTGTGGTCGGGCAGGCACAGCAGGACGTGGTCGACGGCGCCCCAGCGGGCCCGCGCGGCGGTCAGCGCCACGGCGATCCCGGCCCGGTCGATCGCCGAGTCGGCCAGCAGCTCGCCGTCCGCACCCGGAACGGGGTGCCAGGACAGCCGTCCGGGCAGCGAGAGCGTCTCCAGCGCGGCCCGCAGCCGCCGCGCCGGCGGGACGTCCCGCCCGAGCGCCTCCAGCATCCGCACGGCGGCCAGATGCCCCACCTCGGCCCCCGCGCGGGCCAGCCCTTCGGGCGCCAGGCCGGACGGCAGCGCGCCCGGCGAGGCGGTCTCGACCTCCGGGAGCGCCTCCGCGACATCCCCGGTCTGCGGCGCGGAGACGGCGGCGCGGGTGGTGTCCGGCACGACCACGCCGGCCTTCTCCCGGGCGATCTCGGCGGGGGAGTCGCCCAGCACGCCGAGGTGCTCGCCGAAGATCGGCGTGATCGCCACCGCGGTCGCCGGGAACAGCGAGACCTCGTCCGACCGGCCGCCCATGCCCGCCTCCAGCACCAGCGCGTCCGCGCCGGCGAGGCGGCCGTGCAGCGCCCCCGCCAGCAGGAACAGGCCGGACGGAGACAGGTAGCCGCGGCCGCGCCGGGGGAGCCGCCGCATCGCGGTGCGCAGCCTCCCGGCCAGCCCGTCCAGCTCCGCCTCGCTCACGGCCCACTCGCCGAGCCGGATCCGCTCCCGGTTGGCCCGGTAGGCCGGGCTGGTCACGGTGACGGCCGTCAGGCCGGCGGCGGCGAGCACGGCGGACGCGTACGCGGCGGCGGTGCCCTTGCCCTTGGAGCCGACGACGGCCAGCACGGGCCGGTCCGGATCGGGCAGCCCCAGGATCTCGGCCAGCGCCCGCGCCCGCTCCAGGTCGCGGCGCGCGCCCGTACCGCGCTCCCGCCACTCGCGGAAGAACACCTCGTCGGCGGTCATCGGCTCCGTCCCCTCGGATCGCGCCGCAGCCGCAGCGGCGCCAGCAGCAGCGCGGTGATCACCACCCCGGCGGCCACCAGGCTCCATGCTTTCAGCTTGATGTCGGCGGTCAGCGCCACCATCAGCGCGGTACTGGGAACGATCAGCTCGTTGAGCTTGGCCACGATCAGCGGCCCGACCCGGCGGCGCACGGTCACCACCGCCACCCGCGGTACGCCGAGCGCCGCGCGGCTCATCGCGCCGACGCCCGCCACCGCGACGCCGGGCGGCCGTTCCGCGGTCACCGCGCGCCCCACGACGTAGGTGTCCGGCCAGTCGTCCCGGCCGACCTCGCCCAGCGGCAGGGCCGTGGCGATCGTCCGGTTGCCCGGGCCCCACTCGACGTACACCTGCTTGCCGGGCTGAGTGCCGAGCAGCGGGAACAGCTCCTCGGCGAGCCGTACCGTGGGCGCCTGGTCCTCGCCGGGGGTGGCCGCCTCCAGCGTCCGGAAGGTCAGCGCGGGAGCGCGCAGCGCGCCCTGGGCGGCCCGCTCGAACGCCGCCCCCAGCGCCCGGTACGCCCGTACCGGCCACCGCGTCCCCCGGTCGCCCCAGCGCGGCTCGCGGACCCGCAGCCGCCGCCGGCCCCGCGCGGGCGGCGCGGCGACCAGCACCTCCCGCGCGAAGCCGCCCTCGCCCGGCGGGATCCCGAGCAGCATCCTGGTCTGGTACGACAGCCGCACGTGGCCGCGGTCGCGCTCCTCCTTGGTGCGGCGCACCCGGCACAGCGCCGGGATCCCGCCGTGGTTGACGAACGCCCACCGGCGCACGCCGAGCCGCCGGGCGTCGTCGGCGTGCAGCCCGATCTCGTTCCCCGCGAGCAGCCGTTCGATCCGGGCGGGCAGCACCGGCATCCGCTCCCGCCGTACCGTGATCTCCACCCGCTCTCCGGCGGCGGGCGGGGTGCGGCCGCCCAGCGCGTTCCAGACCGGTGCGGACAGCCGTACGGTCGAGTGCCAGGGCGTCGGGCAGCTCCGCCACCGCCGGTTGTCCGAGCCGACCAGCCAGGCCGCCGTCGCGGTGCGCCCGCGCGTCACCGCCGCCAGCGTGTGGTCGGGGAGGCCGAGCGCGGTCATGACGCTCCGGTGCAGGAGGACCACCGGGATCTGGCGGAGCGGCAGCGACCGGGTGTCGACGGCCGCGTCGAAGGTGACGATGCCGGGCATCCGCCCCGAAATGATCACGGATCGGGAGTGTAGTGGTCCGGTCGGGGCTCGCGGAGGGGGCAAGTAGGCTGGCGAGGGCCACTTCTCGCAGCGTTGGAGCGTCGTGAACCAGGGAACCGACTACCGTGCCGCCGTAGGCGCGATCATGAGCCGCGGGGTCGAGTGGGACATCGATCCGACCCTCGACCGCGTCCGCGATCTGGTCGACCTCCTGGGCGAGCCGCAGCGGGCGTACCCGGTGATCCATGTCGCCGGCACCAACGGCAAGTCGAGCACCGCCCGGCTGATCGAGGCGCTGCTGCGCGAGCGCGGCCTGCGCACCGGGCTCTACACCAGCCCGGAGATGACCACGCTCCGCGAGCGGATCGCGATCGACGGCGAGCCGATCTCCGAAGAGGACTTCGTGCGCGCCTACGAGGACGTGCTGCCGTACGCGGGCCTGATCGACGACAAGCACGGCGTCCGGCTGTCGTTCTTCGAGCTGCTGACGGGCATGGCGTTCGCGGCGTTCGCGGACGCGCCGGTGGACGTGGCGATCGTCGAGGCGGGCATGGGCGGGTCCTGGGACGCCACCAACGTCGCCGACGGCGCGGTCGCGGTGATCACGCCGATCGGGCTGGACCACACCCGCTACCTGGGCGACACGGTCGAGGAGATCGCCGGTGAGAAGGCCGGGATCATCAAGCCGGGCGCGGTCGCGGTGCTGGCCCAGCAGCCGGTGGCGGCCGCCGAGGTGCTGCTGCGCCGGGTCGTCGAGGTCGGCGCCACCGCCGCCCGCGAGGGCATCGAGTACGGCGTGCTGAACCGCGACGTCGCCGTGGGCGGCCAGCAGCTGCGGCTCCAGGGCCTGCACGCGGTGTACGACGAGATCTTCCTGCCGCTGTTCGGCGACCACCAGGCGGGCAACGCCGCGACCGCGCTGGCGGCCGTGGAGGCGTTCGCGGGCGGCGCGCCGACCCGCGGCGAGGTCGATCTGCAGGCCGCGACGCGGATCGCGCCGGGCGAGGTGTTCACCGGCGGCGACGCCGGCCAGCTCGACCCGGCGCTGGTGCGCAGCGGCTTCGCCAAGTCCGCCTCGCCGGGCCGCCTGGAGGTGGTGCGGACGGGCCCGACGGTCCTGCTGGACGCCTCGCACAACCCGGCCGGGATGGCCGCGACCGTGCAGACGGTCACCGAGTCGTTCGGCTTCACCCGGCTGGTCGGCGTGCTGGCGGCGGCGGCCGACAAGGACGTGGCGGGCATGCTCGACCAGCTGGAGCCGGTGCTCGCCGAGCTGGTCGTCACCCGCAACTCCTCGCCCCGCTCGCTGCCGCCGGAGGAGCTGGCGGAGCTGGCGGAGGGCATCTTCGGCACGGAGCGCGTGCACGCCGTGCCGCGCCTGGACGACGCGATCGACCGCGCGATCGGCCTGGCCGAGGAGACGGGGGAGTACCGGGGCGCCGGCGTGCTGATCACCGGCTCGGTCGTGACGGCCGGGGACGCCCGCACGCTGCTGCGCGTGGAGGAGAAGAAGCGATGAGCCGCCATCCGGGGTGTGCGCGGCGAGCGGAGGCGGGACGATGAGCGCGAGCGGGCGCGGGACGGTGCGGAACCCGGTGCGGAGCCTGCAGGCGGCGGTGCTGGCCAGCGAGGCGGTCGTGATCGGGCTGGCGATCCCGGTGGCGGTCGCGGTGCTGAAGGTGGACGGCGCGCTGGCGGGGCTGGTGTGCGGCGGGCTGGCGGTGCTGTGCGTGCTGCTGGCCGGGCTGCTGCGGTTCCCGTGGGCGGTGCCGGTCGGGACGGGGCTGCAGGTGCTCATCGTCGCGACCGGTTTCATGGTGCCGACCATGTTCTTCCTCGGTGTCCTTTTCGGCGCGTTGTGGGGAACGGCCATCTGGATGGGACGCAAGGCGGAGCGCGCGGCGGCGCGCTAAATTCGCGGGGACGGCTTCACCATTAGCCCGCCGAATGGCCGGCGAATATTCCGGCATTTTTCTTTAATGGAGCAAATGCCTCGGCGGGCGGCGACCTCCGAAGGAGAGGGCCGTGTCCATCCGTTCCGCAGCCGCCGCCGCGGGGCTCGCCCCGCTCGCGGCCGCCGTCCCGGCCGCCGCGGCGCTCGTGCCGCCCGACACGTCCCTCGAGGTCCTCGCCGCCGCGCGCACCGGCCTCGGGCTCGGCGACGCGCGGGGGTTCCTGCGGGCGGCCGGGCTCGGGTTGCCCGCCCTGCTGGTCGCCGTCCCGCTGGCGGCGGCCGCGGCGCGCCGGCTGCCCGCGCGGGCCGTGCTGGGCACCGGGCTGATCTGCCTGGTCGCGGGCCTCGGGGCGGTACGGCTCGCGGACGCGGTGCCGCAGATCGCGGCGGGCCGGCTGGCCCAGGGCGCCGGGGCGGGGATCGCCCTGTCGGCGAGCGCGGTGCTGGTCTGGGAGCGCCGCAGCCGCGTCCTGACCGCGCTGTGGGCGGGCGCCCTCGCGGGAGGCCTGCTGGTCGCGATGCCGCTGGCGCTGTCGCTGGTGCCGCGCGAACCCGACTGGCGCGCGGGGCTGGCGCCGTTCCCGTGGCCCACGTTCGTCGCCTGCGGGGCGCTGCTGCTGTGCCTCGTGGGGCCGAAGGCGCCGCCCGACCTCCCGAAGCGGGCCGAGCGCGGGCAGATCGTGCTGCCGGTCGTCCCGGCGGCGGGGCTGGCGTTCCTCGCCGTGGCCGCCTCGTACGGCTGGTCGCCCGGCGCGCTGCTGGTGGTGGCGTGCATCGCGCTGGTCGCGCTGTGCGGGCTCGCGACGGCCGCCGGATGGGACGACACGGCGGGCAGCCCGCTCGGGTGCGCGGCCGTCATGGTGACGGCGGGCCTGTTCACGTACCCGCTGGCCGCGCCGCTGGCGGGGCTCGCCGCGGCGGGCGGCGGCGTCCCGCTCGGGACGTTCCTGGCGGGCGGCGCGGCGGCGCTGCTGGGCGCCCTGCTCACCGTGTGGCCGCCGGTCGTGCGGCGGGCCGTGCCGGCGGGGCACGCGCTGGTGGCCGCGGCCGCGGCGATCGGGTTCGCCACCGCGTCGCCGCTGGCCGTGGTGCCGCTCGGGCTCGGCGTCGGGGCGGCGCTCGCGGCGTCGCTGCGGGACGCGGGCGTGGGCGCGGCGCTCTTCGGCCTGGGCCTGTGCTTCCCCGCCGTCCTCACCGGGCAGCTGCTGGCCCTGTCGCTGCAGGCCGGGCGCTGGCACCGGGCCGATCCGGGCACGCCCCCGGAACGGCTCGCCGTGCTGGAGGCCGGCTACCGCGACTGGCTCGTCGCGGCCGGGGTGCTGGCCGTGGCGGCGGCCGCGGCGTTCTGGCGCCGCCGGCCCGCCGCGCCGGCCGCGCCGGCCGCGCCGGCCGCGCCGGCCGGGCCCGCCGAGCCCGCCGGGCGCGAGGCGGTGCCGGAGCCCCTGGCCGGGTAAGCTTCGCGCGCAGTGGTGCACGGCCTGTCCGGCCAGGCCCCCGAGAGGGGCGCGCCCACCCATCCCATCTGTTTCCAAGGAGAACTTTCGTGTCCGAGCGCACTCTTGTCCTGGTCAAGCCCGACGGCGTCCGCCGCGGTGTCATCGGTGAGGTCGTCTCCCGGATCGAGCGCAAGGGCCTGAAGATCGCCGCGCTGGAGCTGCGGACGCTGCCCCGCGAGACCGCCGAGGCGCACTACGAGGAGCACGCGAGCAAGCCGTTCTTCGGCGAGCTGGTCGAGTTCATCACCGGCGGCCCGCTGGTCGCCATGGTGGTCGAGGGCCCGCGCGCGATCGAGGCCTTCCGCGCCCTGGCCGGCGCCACCGACCCGGTCAGCGCGTCCCCCGGCACCATCCGCGGGGACTTCGCCCTGGAGATCGGCGAGAACATCGTGCACGGCTCCGACTCCACCTACTCCGCCGAGCGCGAGATCAAGCTCTTCTTCCCCGACCTGGGCTGATCGCGACCGTCCGGACACGCGGGCCGGATCTTCCGGCCCGCGTTGTCTTTGGCTTAAAACTCACCTGTTCAACACCGGTATTTTGGGCAACGCGCGGAGGAAGGGTGCCTGCCCTGCCCGGCTTCGTCGCGTTACGATGGGACCGCCGCTCTGCACGCCCGTCAAGCACGAAGGGCTCCCTTTTTCCATGGGTAACAAGCTGTCGTTTCTCGGCCGTGACATGGCGGTCGACCTTGGCACCGCGAACACGCTCGTCTACGTGCGCGGGCGCGGCATCGTCCTCAACGAGCCCTCGGTCGTGGCGATCAACACCAACACCGGGAAGATCGTCGCGGTGGGCATCGAGGCGAAGCGGATGATCGGCCGCACTCCCGGGAACATCGTCGCTGTGCGCCCCCTGAAAGACGGGGTCATCGCCGATTTCGACGTCACCGAACGGATGCTCCGCTACTTCATCCAGAAGGTCCACAAGCGGCGGCACTTCGCCAAGCCGCGGATCGTGGTGGCGGTGCCGAGCGGCATCACCGGGGTGGAGCAGCGCGCCGTCAAGGAGGCCGGCTACCAGGCCGGCGCCCGCCGGGTCTACATCATCGAGGAGCCGATGGCCGCCGCGATCGGCGCCGGGCTCCCGGTGTACGAGCCGACCGGCAACATGGTCGTCGACATCGGCGGCGGCACCACCGAGGTCGCGATCATCTCGCTCGGCGGCATCGTCACCAGCCAGTCCGTACGGGTCGGCGGTGACGAGCTCGACCAGGCCGTCATCTCGTTCTCCAAGAAGGAGTACTCCCTGATGCTGGGGGAGCGCACCGCCGAGGAGATCAAGATGGCGATCGGCTCGGCGTTCCCGGCCGGGGACGAGGAGCCGCACGCCGAGATCCGCGGCCGCGACCTGGTCAGCGGCCTGCCCAAGACGGTCGTGATCTCCGCCGAGGAGGTCCGGCGGGCGATCGAGGAGCCGGTCAACGCCATCGTGGACGCGGTCAAGACCACCCTCGACAAGTGCCCGCCCGAGCTGTCGGGCGACATCATGGACCGCGGCATCGCCCTCACCGGCGGCGGCGCGCTCCTCAAGAACCTCGACGAGCGGCTCCGCGAGGAGACCGGGATGCCGATCCATCTCGTCGACAACCCCCTCGACTCGGTCGTCCTCGGCACCGGCAAGTGCGTGGAGGACTTCGAGTCGCTGCGGCAGGTGCTCGTGCCGGAGCCGAGGCACTGATGAGTAGGCGAAGCCTTTCTGGGGGCATGGGGGACCGCCCCGAGAGGGGAAACTGACCCTCCGCCCACAGACGACGAATCGGGAGGTCGGTGGGTGAAGGACACCCGGCGGACCCGCGTGGTGTTCGGCGTGCTGCTCGCCGTCGCGCTCACGCTGATCACGGTCGACTACCGGGGCGGGGACGACTCCCCGCTGCGCGGCCTGCGCGGACTCGGCGCGACGATCTTCGGCCCGGTCGAACGGGTGTCGGCGGCCGTCGTCCGGCCGATCGGCAACACGTTCGACGCGGTGACCGACGCGCCCGACCAGCGCCGCCGCGCCGACCGGCTCGAACGCGAGAACCAGCGGCTCCGCGAGCAGCTGCGGGCGCGCGGCCTGGACCAGGCCAGGTCGGCGCAGCTCGACCGGCTGCTCGGCACCGCCGGGATCGGCGGCTACAAGATCGTGGCTGCTCAGGTGATCTCCGCGGGCCAGGGCTTCGAGGACACCGTCACGCTGGACGTCGGCAGCCGCAGCGGCGTCAAGCCCGACATGACGGTGATGAGCGCCGACGGGCTCGTCGGCCGCGTCACCCGCGTCGGACCCGCCACCGCGACCGTGCTGCTGGCCACCGACGTGACGTCCTCGGTCGGCAGCCGCCTAGAGGACTCCAAGGAGATCGGGATCCTCCAGGGCACCGGCCGCCGCGGCTTCGGCGGCGGCGGCGCGACCCCGCTGAAGTTCCAGCTCCTGAACGCGCACGCCCCCATGAAGGTCGGCCAGCGGCTCGTCACGCTCGGATCGCAGGGCGAGCGGCCGTACGTCCCGGGCGTGCCGATCGGCACCGTCGAGCGCATCGACGCGCCGGCGGGCGGGCTCACCCGGATGGCGTACATCCGCCCGTTCACCCGGTTCACCACGCTGGACGTGGTCGCCGTCGTGGTCGCGCCGCCCAAGGCCGACCCGCGCGACGCCGTACTGCCGCCCAAGCCCCGGCCCAGCCCGACGGCGACGCCCACCCCCACCGCGAAGCCGACCGACGGGCCCGGCGACGAGCCCGGCGACCGGCCGCGTGAGCGGTCGAGCCGGGAACCGCGCCCGACCACCGCCCAGCCGACCTCGGGGGAATGACGTGCTGACCGCACCGGAGACGTCGCCGGCAGGCCGCAACCTCGTCACGGGAGCCGTTCTCGTGGTGGCGCTCATCCTGCAGGTGTCGGTGGCCAACCGGCTGCCGCTGCCCGGCCAGATCACGCCCGACCTTGTGCTGCTCGCCGTGGTCGCGCTGGCGCTGGTGTCGGGCTCGCTGACCGGGATGGTCGCCGGGTTCGCCGCCGGGCTGGCCGCCGACATCATCCCGCCCGCCGACCACACCATCGGCCGGTACGCGCTGGTCTACTGCCTGATCGGCGCCGTCTGCGGGCTGGCCGCCGCCGAGATGGACCGCCAGACGCTGGTGCCGTTCCTGGCGGTCGCCGCGGGCGCGCTGGCCGGGACGATCCTGTACGCGCTGACCGGCATGATGCTCGGCGATCCGAGATCCAGCTGGGACCTGGTGTCGCGGATGGTGCCGCTCCAGGTCCTGTACGACGTGATCGCCAGCCCGTTCGTGGTCTGGTCGGTCCTCAAGGTCACCGGACGCCAGGAGCGCGCCGAGCGGTCCCGCGACGGGCTGTCGGTCCCGCCCGCCCGCTACCGCGCGATGTCGGGGCGGGGGTCCGGCCTGTGAACCCGCGCACCCACTTCCGGCTCGTGGTCCTGTACGTCCTGGTCGGCGCGCTGCTGCTGGTCCTCATGGGCCGGCTGTGGACGATGCAGGTCCTCGACGGCGAGCACTACCGGCAGATCGCGGCGCAGAACCGCACCCGCGACATCGTCGTCCCGGCCGTCCGCGGCTCCATCCTCGACAGCTCGGGCCGGGCGCTGGTCCGCAACCGCAGCGCGCTGGTGGTGTCGGTCGACCGGACCACCCTGTCGCGGCAGAAGGACCGCGGCCGGGGCGTGCTGACCCGGCTGGCGGGCGTCCTCGGCACCTCCTACGACGAGCTGTCCAAGCGGATCCGGCTGTGCGGCCCCGGCATCAAGCGGCCCTGCTGGCCCGGCTCCCCGTACCAGCCGATCCCGGTGGACGACCGGGTCGACCCCAAGCGCGCGCTCCAGATCATGGAGCGGCAGGAGGAGTTCCCCGGCGTGACCGCGGCGGTCCAGGCCATCCGGGAGTACCCCAAGCCGGAGGGCGCCGCGGCCGTCCAGGCGCTCGGCTACCTCCAGCCGATCACGCAGGAGGAGGTCGACAAGCGCAAGGGGCTCCGGGTCACCGGCTACAGCGGCGTCGACCTGGTCGGCCGGGACGGCCTGGAGGCGATGTACGACGGCGACCTGCGCGGCGAGCCCGGGCTGCGCCGCGTCCTGGTCGACAGCCAGGGGCGCGTCACCGGCACCAAGTCCGAGCAGCAGGCCGTCCCCGGCGGCACGCTGGTCACCAGCATCGACGCCAAGATCCAGGGCGCCGCCGAGAAGGCGCTGGACGACGCGATGAAGTCGGCCCGGCAGCAGGGCGAGAAGGCCGACGCCGCGGCCGCGGTCGTGATGGAGGTCGGCACCGGGCGGATCGTGGCGATGGCCAGCCGCCCCACCTACGACCCGTCCATCTGGACCGGCGGCATCTCCCAGGACGACTACGACGCGCTGCTCGGCAAGAAGCGCGGCGAGCCGCTGATCTCGCGGGCGATCGCCGGGCAGTTCGCGCCCGGCTCCACGTTCAAGATCTCCTCGACGGCGGCGGCGGTCGCCGACGGCTACGACCTGAACGGCATCTACCCGTGCCCCGGCTCGTACAACGTCGGCAGCCGCGCGTTCACCAACTTCGAGAGCACCGCGCACGGGCCGGTCGACCTGCACAAGGCGCTGGTCGTCTCCTGCGACACGATCTACTACAAGTTCGCGTACGAGCAGTGGCAGCGCGACGGCGGCATGAAGCCGAAGAAGGACCCCAAGGACCCGATGGTCGAGATGGCCCGGCACTGGGGCTTCGGCTCCCGCAGCGGCATCGACCTGCCGAGCGAGACGCCCGGCCGGATCCCCGACCGGGGCTGGAAGCGCGACTACTGGAACGCCACCAAGAAGGCCGACTGCAAGGGCGCCAAGCAGGGCTACCCGGAGGTCGCCAAGACCGATCCGGCGCGCGCCGCGTACCTCAAGGCCGTCGCCGCCGAGAACTGCGCCGAGGGGTACGTGTGGCGCGCCGGCGACGCGGCCAACTTCTCGGTCGGCCAGGGCGACATCCTGGTCACCCCCTTGCAGCTCACCCGGGCGTACGCGGCGCTGGCCAACGGCGGGAAGCTCGTCGTCCCGCGAGTCGGCCTCGCGGTCATGAACCCGGACGGCAGCGTGGCGCGGCGCATCCAGCCGCCCGAGCCGAAGAAGCTGCCGGTCGACGGCAAGGTCCTGAAGTACATGCGCGACGCCCTCGCCGAGGTGCCCAAGAAGGGCACGGCCGGCGGCGCGTTCAACGGCTTCGACTTCAAGCGCGTCACGGTGGCCGGCAAGACCGGCACCGCCGAGGTCTGGGGCAAGGGCGACACCTCCTGGTTCGCCTCCTACGCCCCGGCCGACAAGCCGCGGTACGCCGTGGTCGCGATGGTCTCCCAGGGCGGCACCGGCGCCTCCACAGCCGCGCCCGCCGTCCGCGCGATCTACGAGGCCATGTACGGGGCCAAGGGCAAGGAACCCGCGCTCAAGGACGGCAGGCTGCCCGCGGAGCTCCCCCAGCTGCCGCAGGCCCGGCGGGAGGGCACCGCACCATGATCCTGGGGGGCGACGCCGGGGCCGGGGTCGGCTCGCTCGGCGGCTACGGCGACCACAGCCGGCGGCAGCGCCTGGTGGCCGTGCTCGCCCGGCTCGACTGGGTGCTGGTGCTGACCGTGCTGGCGCTGTCGGTGATCGGCGCGCTGCTGGTCCGCTCCGCCACCTGGCAGCTGCTCACCGAGCAGGGCAAGGACCCCGAGGGCTTCCTCAAGCGGCACCTGCTCAACCTCGCGCTGGCGTTCGGCGTCGGCGGCCTGGTCGCCGTGCTCGACTACCGGCTGCTGCGCGCGTACGCGCCCATCCTGTACGGCCTGGCCTGCGTCGGCCTGGTCGCGGTGCTCACCCCGCTCGGCGACACGATCAACGGCTCGCACTCGTGGATCGTGATCGGCGGCGGGTTCCAGCTCCAGCCGTCGGAGTTCGCCAAGGTCGGCCTGGTCGTGCTGCTGGCGATGATCCTCGGCGAGCCGCGCGACGGCGAGGTCGGCCCCGGCGACAAGGACATGCTGCTGGCGCTGGTGCTGGCCGGCTTCCCGGCCGTACTGATCATGCTCCAGCCCGACCTCGGCACCACGCTGGTCTTCATCGCCGTCGTGCTCGGCATGCTTGCCGTCTCCGGCGCCCGGAAGCGCTGGCTGGGCGGACTCGTCGGCGCCGGGCTGCTCACCGCGTTCGCGGTCTGGTTCCTCGGGCTGCTCAAGCCGTACCAGATCGCCCGGTTCACGGCGTTCATGGACCCGTCCGCCGACCCGCGCGGCGCCGGCTACAACGCCCAGCAGGCCCGGATCGCGGTCGGCTCCGGCGGCGTGACCGGCAAGGGCCTGTTCAACGGCGAGCAGACCGGCGGGCACTTCGTCCCCGAGCAGCAGACCGACTTCATCTTCACGGTCGCGGGCGAGGAGCTGGGCTTCCTCGGCGCCGCGGTGATCGTCCTGCTGCTCGGCGTGGTGATGTGGCGCGGGCTGCGGATCGCCACCCAGGCCGCCGACCTGTTCGGCACCCTCGTCGCCTCCGGGATCGTGTGCTGGATGGCGTTCCAGGCGTTCGAGAACATCGGGATGACGCTGGGGATCATGCCGATCACCGGGCTGCCGCTGCCGTTCGTGTCGTACGGCGGGTCCGCGACGTTCGCCAACATGATCGCGCTGGGGCTGCTGCAGGCCGTCCACCTGAGGCGCCGGCCGTTCGATTGACGGACCGGGCGCGGTCGCGCCCGGCGGTACGCTGGATGACTCATCACGCGTCCATGCCATCGGAGGACCTTGCATGCCTGTCGAGTCGATCTTCCCGCGACTGGAGCCGCTGCTCCCGCGCGTGCAGAAGCCGATTCAGTACGTCGGCGGCGAGCTGAACTCCCAGATCAAGGACTGGGACGCGGCCGACGTCCGGTGGGCCCTGATGTACCCGGACGCCTACGAGGTCGGCCTGCCCAACCAGGGCGTCCAGATCCTTTACGAGATCCTGAACGAGCGCGACGGCGTCCTCGCCGAACGCACCTACAGCGTGTGGCCCGACCTTGAGGCGATCATGCGGGAGCACGGCATCCCGCAGTTCACCGTCGACGCGCACCGCCCGGTCGGGGCGTTCGACGTGCTGGGCGTGTCGTTCTCGACCGAGCTCGGCTACACCAACCTGCTCACCGCGCTGGACCTCGCGGGCATCCCGCTGGAGGCCGCCGACCGCGGCGAGGAGCACCCGATCGTGCTGGCCGGCGGGCACGCCGCGTTCAACCCGGAGCCGATCGCCGACTTCCTGGACGCCGCCGTGCTCGGCGACGGCGAGGAGATCGCGCTGGCGATCACCGAGGTGATCCGGGAGTGGAAGGCCGAGGGCCGGCCCGAGGGCCGCGACGGGCTGCTGGCGCGGCTCGCGGCGTCCGGCGGCGTGTACGTGCCCAAGTTCTACGACGTGACCTACCTGCCCGACGGCCGCATCCAGCGGGTGGCGCCCAACCGGCCCGGCGTGCCGTGGCGGGTCGACAAGCACACCGTCATGGACCTCGACCAGTGGCCGTACCCGAAGAAGCCGCTGGTCCCGCTGGCCGAGACCGTGCACGAGCGGTTCAGCGTGGAGATCTTCCGCGGCTGCACCCGCGGCTGCCGGTTCTGCCAGGCCGGCATGATCACCCGGCCGGTCCGGGAGCGTTCGATCACCACGATCGGCGAGATGGTCGACACCGGCCTCAAGGAGTCGGGCTTCCAGGAGGTCGGGCTGCTCAGCCTGTCCAGCGCCGACCACAGCGAGATCACCGACGTCGCCAAGGGGCTGGGCGACCGGTACGAGGGCACCAACACCTCGCTGTCGCTGCCGTCCACCCGCGTCGACGCCTTCAACATCACCCTCGCCAACGAGTTCAGCCGGGGCGGGCGGCGCTCCGGGCTGACGTTCGCGCCCGAGGGCGGCTCCGAGCGGATGCGCAAGGTGATCAACAAGATGGTCACCGAGGACGACCTGATCCGCACCGTGACCACCGCGTACGAGAACGGCTGGCGCCAGGTCAAGCTGTACTTCATGTGCGGCCTGCCGACCGAGGAGGACGAGGACGTCCTCGCCATCGCCGGGATGGCCAAGCGCGTGATCCAGGCCGGGCGCGACGCCACCGGCCGCAAGGACATCCGCTGCACGGTGTCCATCGGCGGGTTCGTGCCCAAGCCGCACACGCCGTTCCAGTGGGCCGCCCAGTGCGACCACGAGACCGTCGACCGCCGCCTGCGCGCGCTCAAGGACGCCCTGCGCTCCGACAAGGAGTACGGCCGCGCGATCGGCCTGCGCTACCACGACGGCCAGCCGTCGATCATCGAGGGCCTGCTGTCGCGCGGCGACCGCCGGGTCGGCAAGGTCATCCGCGCGGTCTGGGAGGACGGCGGCCGCTTCGACGGCTGGAGCGAGCACTTCTCCTTCGACCGCTGGACGGCCTGCGCCGACAAGGCCCTGGACGCCGAGCCCGTCGACCTCGCCTGGTACACCGTCCGCGAGCGCGACGAGGTCGAGGTGCTGCCCTGGGACCACCTGGACGCCGGCCTCGACCGCGAGTGGCTCTGGCAGGACTGGCAGGACGCCGTCGACGAGACGGAGGTCGAGGACTGCCGCTGGACGCCCTGCTACGACTGCGGCGTCTGCCCCACCATGGGCACCGAGATCCAGATCGGCCCGACGGGCAAGAAACTCCTGCCCCTGTCGGTCGTTTAGCCAGGTCGCGACGGGGCGTCCGGAGCGTCACCGCCCCCTCGCCGGGCGCGGTCGCTTCGGGCGCCCCGTACTCTATAGGGAGACGTTTTCGACTCGGCACGAGTAGGAAGGACTAGAGCCCTGGCTCCCATGCCGGAGGGTCCCGCACCGGCCCCCGTGATCCAGCGCCTCCGCGTTCGCTATGCCAAGCGCGGCAGGCTGCGGTTCACGAGCCACCGCGACATTTCCCGGGCCGTGGAACGCGCCGTCCGGCGCGCCGGGATTCCGGTCGCGTTCAGCGCGGGATTCACTCCGCACCCGAAGATCTCGTACGCGGGTGCGGCGGCGACCGGGGTGGCGAGCGAGGCCGAGTACCTGGAGATCGCGCTCACCGAGACCCGCGACCCTGCGCGGGTGCGGGCCGACCTCGACGCCGCGCTGCCGGCCGGGCTCGACATCGTGGATGTCGTCGCCGCCGGCCAGGCCAAGACCAGCGCGCTGGCGGATCGGCTCGCGGCGTCCGAGTGGCGGATACGGCTGGACGGCGTCGCCGAGACCGACGCCGCCGGGGCCGTGGCCGCGTTCCTGGACGCGGGCGTGATCGAGGTGGAACGCCTCACCAAGAAGGGACGCCGCCGTTTCGACGTGCGCGCCGCCGTGTCCAGCCTCCGCCTGGAGGCCGACCGGCGCGCCGAGGAGGCGGCGGATGCCCCTTGTGCAATACTTCGAATGGTTGTACGGCATACAACACCTGCCGTGCGACCCGACGACATCCTCACCGGACTGCGCCAGGTCGCCGACCTCGCGCCGCCGTCACCGCCACTGGTGACCAGGCTGGCGCAGGGGCCCCTCGACGCGGACACCGGTGAGCTCACGGATCCGCTCGAGCCCGACCGGGACATTTCCTCCGGTCGGGTGGCCGAACGGCCGTCCGGCGACGAAGCCGTGACGGCGCGCGGCGCTGCGCTGCCGGCCGCGGGCACGGATGTCGCCGGCGCCCGTTCGTAGAGCCGAAGCCGTGGCGACACGGAACCGGTTCCCAGGGGACGACGGGCGCGCCCCCGACGACTTCGTCGTCGCTGCCGGGCCACGACCGTGGCCGGGCCGCGACGGCACCGACGACTGACGGAGAGTTCCCGTGCGGCGCACCGCACCGTCCCGCCCAGAACGGCGGAACGGGGTCGCGCCCGGGAGCCTGACGGGAGATTGCCCGCATGCTTGAGAACGAAGCCGACTCGGCCACCGATAACGATCAGGACGGCACCGGCACGGCCTCCGTGCGACGCCGCGCCAGCCGCCCCGCCGGCCCACCGCCCGAGATCGACGACACCCCGGCCCCGCCCCCGCCCGCGGCGGAAGAGCCCGCCGCCGAGGAGGAGGAAGAGGCGGATACAGCGGACCAGCAGCCCGCCGACGAGCAGGCCGCCGCGTATATCGCGTCCATGCTGAGGAGACTTGGTTCTCCAGGTATCCCATTCTTGATGAGATCAAATATTTGGCCGCTGAAGACCGTAT
>NZ_JBEZWH010000010.1:0-203116 GCF_040703975.1 Spirillospora sp. NPDC029432 | reverse complement strand
GGCGCGGCGGGCATGCCCTGCGGCGGCGGGGCCGGGGCCGCCTGCGGCGGAGGTCCCGGCGGCCGCTCGGCGGGCATCGGGGGAGCGGGCGGGGACGGCGGGACGGGCGCGACCGGCTCGTCGGGCCCGGCCGCCGCCGGCGCCTGCGCCTCCCGCTCGGACGCCAGGTGCGCGCGGGCCGCCTTGATGATGTCCCACGCGCTCAGCTCGTCGGTCGAGGGCGGGGTGTGCATCGCGGGGCTGGTCAGCTCGGCCGCGATCGCCTGCGGCAGCGCGAACCCGGTCGCCGGCGGCGGCACCTGCGCCAGCCGGCACCACGTCAGCCCCAGCGTGTAGGTGGTGGCCAGCAGCGCGGCCAGCGCGTCGGCGTCGTCGGTGCGCAGCGCCTCCGGCAGCCGGCCGTCGCGCGGCCACAGGTCGCGCAGCGGATGGTGGGCGTCGGTGAGCACCGCCTGCAGGGTGCGGGCGCTGTCGGGGTCCAGCCACCGCTGCAGGGCCGGCAGTGCGTTGGGCGCGGTCTGCAGGTCGGCGGCCAGCGCGGCCACGCCCGCGCGGCGCACCTCGTCGTGCGGGCGGCCGCCGGTGACCTGCCGCGCGCCGGTCCGCGCGGCCAGCTGCTGCTGCAGGTCGTACAGGGCCAGGCGCAGGTACTCGCCGGGCGCGGCGTCGCGCACCATCGGGGTGGCGTACTCGGCGGGGCAGCGGCGCCGCCACTCCTGCAGCACGGCCGCGGGCCCGTAGCGGGCGGTGGCGATGTCCTGCTGCACCAGCCGCAGCGAGGCCGCCGTGACGGCCGCGAGCGCGTCGGCGCCCGGCCGGAACCGGGCGTCGCCCTGCAGGCCGGCGGCGACCTCGTACATCACCCGCGCGATGTGGGCGGCGCCGCCGCCGTCGCCGGCCAGCAGCCGGTTGATGTAGTAGCCGGCCAGCGTGCCGAAGTCGGGCGGCATCATCCAGTGCAGCCGCTCGGCGGGGGTGGTCAGGAACGGGATGAACGACTCGATCAGCGGATGCTCGATCAGCACCACCGGCGACCCGGCGCACCACAGCAGCGCGCCCCACGCGGCGGCGACCGTGCTGGGCGTGCCCGGCTGGAACATCGGGTCCTGCTGGGCGAACTGGGCCGGGTTGACCGCCCATGCCGTCGTCAGCGCCTGCTGGATGCGCGCGACCACGGACGTGTCGGGCGCGGGGCCCAGGAAGCCCAGCGACGCCACCTGGCCGGCCGACAGGTCCGGGCCGGTCGGGTACAGCTGCGGCGGCACCGGCGGGGTGCCGGCGCCGCGCGGCGCCGGGACGACGGCGGCGCGGTCGGCGGGGGTGACCGGGGGAGGGCAGGGGTGCCAGTTGCCGTCCAGGCCGCAGCGGTACCAGCGGCCCCACGCCCCGTACAGCCACCATTCGCTGGCGCCCCACAGCATCCGCGCGGCGACCTGCTCGGCGCGCTGCTGCGGGGCCGCGGACGCCCACCACGGTGAGGCCACCAGCTCCCTGACGTTGCCCTCGACCGCCGTGAAGAGGTCGCCCGCCGATCCGCCCCCGCTTGTGCCGGGTCCCGCCCCGGCCCCCTGCCAGTTCACCAGGCGAATGCTAGTCGTTCGCGGGGCCGCCCCCGGCATCGATCCGGCAACTCCGGACGCATGCGGGCACGCCCGCCGCACCACCCGGTAAGGAGCGTTATGCAATGATGCTCCTTATCCTTGGACGGGACATCCTTGGACGGGACGGACGGACCGGGCGGCACACGGCGAGGAGCGGCGGATGGACCAGGCGGCGCGCACCCGCACCACAGGGCTGGCCTTCGCCGTGCTCTCCTCGGTCGCCTTCGGCGCCTCCGGCCCGTTCGGCAAGGCCCTCATCGGCGCCGGCCTGACCCCGCTGCAGGCGGTCTGGCTGCGCATCGCCGGCGCCGCCCTGGTGCTGGTGCCGCTGGTGCTGCTGCTGCGCGGCCCCGCCGCCGGCCGCGCGCTGCGCCCCCACCTGCCGCGGCTCGCGGTGTACGGGGTGACCGGCGTCGCCGGCTGCCAGGCGTTCTACTTCGTCGCCGCGTCCCGGCTGCCGGTCGGCATCGCGATCCTGCTGGAGTTCACCGGCCCGGTCATGGTGCTGGCGTGGCTGCGGCTGGCGCGGCGGGCCCGCGTGCACCGCACCGCCGTCGTCGGCGTGGCCGTCGCGGTCGCCGGGCTGGCGATGGTGGTGCAGGTGTGGGCCGGGCTCGCCCTGGACGCGCTCGGCCTGGCGGCGGGGCTGGGCGCCGCCGCCTGCCAGGCCGCCTACTTCCTCATCATCGACCGGCTGGCCGGGCAGGTGGACCCGCTGGCCATGACCGCCGTGGGCAGCGTGGTCGCCGCCGCCGCGCTCACCTTCGTCGCCGTGCCCTGGACGCTGCCGTGGCACGTGCTCGCCGAGCAGGTCGCGGTCGGGGACCGCGCCGCGCCCGGCTGGCTGCTGGCCGCCTGGATCGTCCTGGTCAGCACCGTGCTGGCGTACCTGGCGGGCGTGGCCGGGGTGCAGCGGCTGTCGGCGCAGGTCGCCGGCGCCGTCTGCTACACCGAGGCGGTCGCCGCCACCCTCATCGCCTGGGCCGCGCTGGGTGAGCGGCTGGCGCCCGTCCAGATCGCCGGCGGCGCGGTCGTGCTGGCCGGCGCGTTCATCGCCCAGCGCGCCGTCATCGACCGCGACCCCGCCGTACCGGCCCCGCGGGCCGCCGCGCCCGCCCTCGACCGGCCCTGACGGACGCGGGGGGCGCGGACGGCGGGGTGCGGTCAGGCGTTCTCGCGGCGGAACCGGTGCGCGCCCAGCGCCACCGACACCGCCAGCAGCACCGCGGTGACCGCCGCGCCCTGCGCGACCGTCCCGCCGGCCCAGTCCCCGGCGAACACCGCGCGCACCGCGTCCACCACGTACCGGAACGGGTTGAACGCCGACACCGCGCGCAGCCAGTCCGGCGCCATCGTCATCGGCAGCAGCACCCCCGACAGCAGCATCAGCGGCAGCGTGACCGTCGACAGCAGCGGCGCGAACGCGTCCTCGGTACGGGTCGCCATCGCCAGCACGTACGACAGCGAGGCGACGCTCACCGCCAGCAGGACCACCAGCGCCAGGCCCGCCAGCATGCCGGCCAGCGGGGCGCGCAGCCCCAGCGCCAGGCCGGCCGCCAGCAGCATGACCGCCTGCACCGCCAGCACCGCGGTGTCGCGCAGCACCCGGCCCAGCAGCAGCGCGGTACGGCTGACCGGCGTGACGCGCAGCCGCTCCACCACCCCCGCGCGCAGGTCGGCGATCAGGCCGAAGCCGACGAAGCCGGCGCCGAACAGCGACAGCTGCACCAGGATGCCCGGCACCAGCACCTGCCAGGCGTCGCCGGTACCGAAGCCCTGCACGCCGGTCATGTTCCGCAGCAGCGGGCCGAAGAACAGCAGGTAGAGCAGCGGCTGCAGCACGCCGAAGGCGACCGCGACCTTGCTGCGCAGCGTCTGCCGCAGGTGGCGGCCGAAGATGAGACGGGTGTCGCGCACGAACAGCACGAGGAACCTCCAGAAGAAGACGGGGGATGGGAACGGGGGCGGGCGGCTCAGGCGGCGTCGCGCAGCGAGCGGCCGGTGACGGTCAGGAACACGTCGTCCAGGGTGGGGCGGGCCAGGCGCAGTGACACCAGCTCCACGCCGGCGGCGTCCAGCGCGCGCACCAGTCCCATCAGCGCGTGGTCGCCGTCCTCGACGGTCAGCCGCAGCTCCCGCCCGGTGACGGCGGCCTCGCGTACGGCGGCGTGCCCGGCCAGCGAGTCGCGGGCGCGCCCGGCGTCCCGGTCCGCGGCGAGCTCGAGCGTGACCACGTCGCCGGAGATCCGGCGCTTGAGCTCGCCGGGCGTGCCCGCGGCGACGATGGCGCCGTGGTCGATGATGAGGATCCGGTCGCACAGCGCGTCGGCCTCGTCCAGGTAGTGGGTGGTCAGGAAGACGGTGGTGCCGTCCTCGGCGCGCATCCGCCGGATGTGCTCCCACAGGTTGCCGCGCGACTGCGGGTCCAGGCCGGTGGTGGGCTCGTCCAGGAACACCAGCGGCGGCGCGTGCACCAGTCCCAGCGCGATGTCCAGCCGGCGGCGCTGCCCGCCCGACAGTGACCCGGCCGGCCGCGACTCCAGCCCGGCCAGGTCCAGCCGCGCGCACAGCGCGGCGATCCGCTCGCGCGCGCCGGCCACGCCGTACAGGTCGGCCTGCAGCCGCAGCTCCTCGCCCACCGGGACGGCCGGGTCGGTGCCGCCGCCCTGCCCGACGTACCCGATGCGGCGCCGCACGCCCGCCGGATCGGCGCGCAGGTCGTGCCCGGCGACGGTCGCCGTCCCGGCCGTCGGCGCCAGCAGCGTCGTCAGCATGCGCAGCGTCGTGCTCTTGCCCGCGCCGTTGGGGCCCAGGAACCCCACGATCTCTCCCGGCGCGACCGCCAGGTCGACGCCCCGCACGGCCTCCACCGTCCCGTGCCTGGTGGTGAAGGTGCGGGCCAGTCCGTGTGCCTCGATCACAGTCGCCTCCCTCGATTCGCCGATAGAGTAACCCAAATTTTTAAGTGACACCAAAATTTGTGCGGCACCACGGACGGCTAGAATCTCCGCCATGACGGAACGGGAACCCGGGCTGCGCGAGCGCAAGAAGCGCGAGACCCGGCAGCGGCTCTCCGACATCGCCACCGGCCTGTTCATCACGCGCGGCTTCGACAACGTCACCATCGCCGACGTCGCGCGCGCCGCCGACGTGTCGGTCAACACGGTCTTCAACTACTTCAAGACCAAGGAGGACCTGTTCTTCGACCGCCAGGACGAGATCGCCGCGCAGGCCGCGCGGGCGTTCCGCGACCGCCGCCCCGGCGAGTCGGCCGTGGCGGTCTTCCACCGCATGTTCGTCGAGGGCCTGGACGGCAACGCCTACCAGACCGCCTTCCACGAGGGCAGCGAGATCTGGGCCAAGACCGTCATGGACAGCCCCGCCCTCACCGCCCGCCAGCGCGAGATCGCCCAGCGCGCCCAGGACGAGCTGGCGGCCATCCTCGCCGAGGAGACCGGCGCCGACCCCGACGACATCGGCCCCCGCACCGTCGCCTCCATGCTCATGTCGGCGCAGTTCGTCCTGATCCAGGAGATCGTCGCCCGCAGGCTCGCCGGCCAGTCACTGGAGGAGATGCGCGCCGACGTGTACGCCGCCGTCGAACGCGTCTACGGCCTGCTGGAGAACGGCATCGGCGACTACGCCGTCAAACCCGCCTGACCCGGCCGCGCGCCCGGCACCGGTCCGCCCGCCGGGGGCGGCCCGCCGGAAAATGAGTGTCGGGGCACTCGCGGCGATTCTTAGACTCCATGATTGCGGAGGCGAGACAATCATGGACACCCCCACACTCCTCGGTCATCTGGAGAACGGCACCGGACCCCTGACGCTGCCCCGGGGCGGCACCCTGTGCTGGGACGACGCGGACTTCCACCGCGCCGCCTACACCGACGACCCCGAGGGCTACGCACTGCTCGGGCTGGCCCCCGGCGTCGCGCCCTGGCAGCGCGCCCGCGTGCTGCTGCAGATCCTGGCCGCCTCCCAGGCCGGCCTCGACGACGCCACCCGCGCCACCCTCGCCAGGACCGCGCGCGTCCTCACCCTCGCGCTGCCGCCCGGCCACGTCATCACCGTCCTGCTCGGCCTGCGGCGGCTGCGCGCCAACCACAAGCACACCACCCGCACCGCGCTGCGCTTCGTCCTGGAGCACCCCGCCGCCGACGCCCTCATCGCCGCGCGCCGCCCCGCGCTCGTCGACTGCTTCGAGCACGCCCTCGGCAAGGCCACCGCCCGCGGCTGCGCCCGCCGCGTCGCCGACGGCGACACCGGCTCGGACTACCTGCAGCGCCGCCTCCTGCGCTTCCTCACCGCCCCCGCCACCGCCCTGCCCCGCGTCCGCGCCCTCTACCCGGCGCGCCCCGGCGAGGCCGCCGACCCGAGCACCACCGGCACCCCGGGCACCCAGAACACCCCGGGCACCCAGGGCGCGGCCGGTGCGCCGGGCCCGCACGAGCCCGCCCTCACCGTCGACGCCGTCCGCGAACGCCCCCAGACCGTCACCGCCACCAACCGCGGCGACATCGCCGCCACCCTCGTCCACCTCTACCGCGGCGGACCCGCCGAGGACCTGTACGTCGCCCTCAACGGCTACCTGGGCACCGCCGCCGCCGCGTTCCCCCGTTTCGAGGGCACCCTCGCCCTGGTCCTGGACGCCTCGGCGTCCATGCGCGGCCACGGCGAGCGCGAATGGGCCGTGCTGTCGCAGGCCGCCGCCCTGCGCATGCTCCTCTCGCAGGTCTGCGCCCGGCTTGAGGTCATCGAGGTCGGCGGTGACGAGCGCGCCCCCCGCGGCGCCACCGACCTGGCCATGGGCGTCCTGGACGCCCTCGGCACCGCCCCCGACCTGGTCGCCGTCGTCTCCGACGGCTACGAGAACCTCTTCCCCGGCGACCTGGCCCGCGTCGTGGCCACCCTCCCGCGCGCCGGCGTCACCACCCCGGTCGTCTTCTGCCACGCCATGTTCACCGGCGGCGACGACCTCACCCTGCGCCGCCCCGCGCCCGCCCTCCCGCAGCGCGGCTTCTGGCACCAGGACGACTTCGCCGAACTGCTGCCCTGGATGTTCGGGCACTGCGCCGCCGGCGGCCCCTGGCTGCGCGACACCCTCCGCGCCCGCCTGGACCTGCTCGACCACCGCGCCGCGCGGCTCCTGGACCGCTCCGCCGCCTGAACGGCCCCGGCCCCACGGCAACGGCCACAGCGACGGCCACCGCAACGGAAGGACCCCCCGATGAGCGAGCCCACCGCGCTCGACACCCTCGTGCCCGGACCGCTCGGCCTGGCCGGGCACCGCCTCGGCACGCCCCAGCGCGCCGGCGCCCTCACCATGGTCCCCGTCACCGGGCCGCCCTACCCCGGCATCGCCCCGCCCCGGACCGCCCTCAAGCTCACCCGCGTCGCCGGGTACGGCCGCCTCGAACTCAGCAACGCCGCCGCCGGCGGCGTCGCGATCGTCCCCCTGCACATCGGCTACGTCCAGGACGCCGCCCAGAACCACGCCCTGTGCCGCTCGGCGTTCCTGGCCCCCGGCCAGTCGCTGATGTTCGAGGACGCCTGCTGCGTCCAGCAGAGCCAGGGCGGCTACCTCGCCGAACGCGACCAGTGGTTCTTCGTCCTGCCGCTGGAACTGCGCGCCCGCGCCCTGGAACTGCGCGGCGTCCACGACTACGCCAAGCTCTGGAACGACATCACCGCCCTCAACCGCGGCTGCGGCCTGCCCGCCCGCGGCCACCTGGAGCAGATCCTCTCCCGCCGCCGCCCCGTCCTCACCCAGTTCCAGAACCGCCTGGAACTCCAGCCCGGCCAGCTCGGCGCCCTGTTCTTCGTCGCCGGCCGCTTCGCCGGACTGGAGATCGCCCCCGACCCCGCCTACTTCGCCGAGGTCTGGACCGCCCTGGTCGCCTTCGCCTACGGCGTCCCCGCCTGGCGCGCCGAACCCGCCCCGCCCGCCGCGCCGCCGGCGCCCTACGAGGCTGGCGACCTGGCCGGCCTGCGCGCCGCCCTCGACCGCGACCGCGCCGGCCGCGTCGCCGAGGTCGCCGGCTGGCTCGCGGACCTGCCCGCCGGGCCCCTCCGGACCGTCGAGGAGGAGCGCTACCTCGGCCTGCGGCTGTCGACCGTCACCGGCCCCCACCTGGCCGGCCAGGTCGTCACCGACGGCGACCGCGCCGTCTACGCCTCCCTGTTCGCCGCCCCCTGACACCCCGCGCCGCGCGTTCACCGCACCGCCACCGCCGAGAACGCGAAAAGGGGTTGCCTGCGGGCCGCTCCGGCCACTTCAATCGACACCACGGGAACTGTGCCGGGCACGCCGGGCCGACACCTGATTCCAAGTCAGGATCAATCGTCTAAGGAACGATCCATCGCCCGGCGCCAGCGCCGGCCGCCTGTCCCGTCCCCCCGCCCTTCCCCGCTCCCGCTCCACGGCCGCTCCGGCGGCGGTTCTTGTCAACCGACTGCGCAACCGCCCGCGCAACAGTTGAGATCGCACAGAAGCCCTCCGCGGCACCCGGCCCGTACGGTCGTGCGCATCCCCGAACCGCGAGAAGGAGCCCCCATGACAGCGGGCGTCGCCGAGGCGGGCAGCAGGGCCCCGCAGCCGGACATCTCACCCAAGGCCGTCCCGCTCGTCGAGCGGATCAGCGTCGTCGTCTTCGTCGTCGCCCCCATCATCGGCGTGCTGGCCGCCGTCCCCTTCTTCTGGGGCTGGGGACTGGGCTGGACCGACGTGGCCATCTTCGCCTTCCTCTACCCGTTCAACGCCCTCGGCATCACCATCGGCTACCACCGCCACTTCACCCACGGCGGATTCAAGGCCAAGCGCTGGCTGCGCATCACCCTGGCGATCCTCGGCGGGCAGGCCTGGCAGGGCTCGGTCATCTTCTGGGTCGCCGACCACCGCCGCCACCACAAGTACGCCGACCAGGAAGGCGACCCCCACTCGCCCTGGGCGTTCGGGCCCGGCGTGTGGGGCCTGACCAAGGGCCTCTTCCACGCCCACATGGGCTGGCTGTTCCGCAAACACCGCACCTCGCGCAGCAAGTACGCCCCCGACCTGCTGGCCGACAAGGACCTGCGGCTGCTGGGCCGCAACGACGTGTACGTCCTCATCGCCGCCACCACCCTGCTGGTCCCCATGGCCCTGGGCGCCCTGCTCACCTGGTCCTGGCACGGCGCCGTCACCGCGCTGTTCTGGGCCGGCCTCCTGCGCGTGTTCGCCGGCGACCACATCACCTTCTCCATCAACTCCATCTGCCACGTCTTCGGCAAGGAGCACTTCAAGACCCGCGACCGCTCCCGCAACGTGTGGTGGCTTGCCATCCCCTCCTTCGGCGAGTCCTGGCACAACCTCCACCACGCCGACCCCACCTGCGCCCGGCACGGCGTCCTCAAGGGCCAGATCGACATCAGCGCCCGCGTCATCTGGCTGTTCGAGAAGCTCGGCTGGGTCTGGGACGTGCGCTGGCCCGACGAGAAACGCCTCGCCGCCCGCCGCGTCACCACCCCCCGAGCAGCACGCCTGGAGCAGCCATGACCACCACCCCCGGCGGCCTCGACCGCACCCCCCTCACCACCCGGCTCGCCCGCTGGGCGCAGCTCTATCCCGGCGACCGCGCCTACACCTACGTCGACTACGCCACCGACGTCGACGGCGTGAACGTCGACATCACCTGGAGCGAACTCGACGCCCGCGCCCGCGCCGTCGCCGCCACCCTGCGCCGCACCACCGACGCCGGCCAGCGCGTGGCGATCCTCGCCCCGCAGAACCTCGACTACGTCATCGCCTTCCTCGGCGCCCTGTACGCCCGCGTCATCGCCGTACCGTTGTTCTCGCCCGACCTGCCCGGCCACGCCGACCGCCTCATGGCCGTCTACGCCGACGCCGAACCCGAATGCGTCCTCACCACCACCGAGGCGCACCCGCACGTCGAGGCGTTCTTCGACGACAACACCCTGCCGCGCCCCAAGGCCGTCATCGCCGCCGACCGGGTCGACCGCGCCCTCACCTGGCAGGACGAGCCGATCGACGCCGACGACCTGGCCTACCTGCAGTACACCTCCGGCTCCACCCGCGTCCCCGCCGGCGTGATGGTCACCCACGGCAACATCGCCGTCAACGCCGAGCAGTGCTGGGGCACCTTCGACGGCATCCCGCGCGTGTCCACCGGCGTCAACTGGCTCCCCCTCTTCCACGACATGGGCCTGGTCACCGCTGTCGCGCTGCCCATCGCCCACGCCAGCCCCGCCGTCCTGATGGACCCCGTCGCGTTCATCATGCGGCCCGTACGGTGGCTGGAGCAGCTCAGCAAGCAGACCCACGCCTTCACCTGCGCGCCCAACTTCGCCTACGAGTACCTGTCCACCAAGGTGAGCGAGGAGGAGAAGGCCGCCCTCGACCTGTCGGGCGTGCAGGTGTTCATGAACGGCGCCGAGACCATCCGCGAGGGCACCCTCACCCGCTACCTGCACGCCTACCGCGACCACGGGCTGCGCCCAGAGGTGCAGGTCCCCGCCTACGGCCTCGCCGAGGCCACCGTGTACGTGTCCTCGTCCTCGCGCTACGAGAAGCCCACGATCCGCGCGTTCGACCGCGACGCCCTCAACGCCGGCGAGGCGCGGCCCTGCGAGCGCGACGACGAGCGCGCCACCGTCATGGTCGGCTGCGGCACCCCCTACGGCCAGCACGTCGCCATCGTCGACCCGGCCACCCGCGAGCGCCTCCCCGACGGCCGCGTCGGCGAGATCTGGATCAACGGCCCGAACGTCACCGCCGGCTACTGGGGCCGCCCCGAGGCCACCGCCGAGACCTTCCAGGCCGCCCTCGCCGGCGACCGCGGCGACCTGCCCGAACACCCCTGGCTGCGCAGCGGCGACCTGGGCGTGCTGCACGACGGCGAGCTGTACGTCACCGGCCGCATCAAGGACCTGGTCATCATCGACGGCCGCAACCACTACCCCCAGGACATCGAGTACACCGCCTACAACGCCCACGACGGCGTCCGCCGCGAGTACGTCGCCGCGTTCGCCGTCCCCGGCGAGGAGACCGAGACCCTCGTCGTCGTCGCCGAACGCAACCGCCGCGTCCCCGTCCGCCGCCTCGACCCCGCCGAGGTCGCCGACGCCGTCCGCGCCGCCGTCAAGGACCACCACGACGTGCGCGTCGGCGACCTGGTCCTCATCGAGCCCGGCGGCCTGCCCCGCACCAGCAGCGGCAAGGTCTCCCGCACCGCCTGCCGCAAGGCCTACCTGGACGGCGCGCTCCCGCTCGCCCGCACCGGCCCCGGCGCCGGCTGACGCGCGCCCCGGCGTGATAGGGACGAGGCGAACGGCGTTCTGGTCCGTTCGCCTCGTCCCGCCACGTCCACCCCGCTCCACCGACAGGGGTCAGCATGAGCACTCCCGTACCGGACGGTCCCCGGCGCTTCGGCACCTTCCTCGCCCCCTTCCATCCCTGCGGCCAGAACCCCACCCTCGCCCTCGAACGCGACCTCGACCTGATCGTCCACCTCGACCGGCTCGGCTTCGACGAGGCCTGGATCGGCGAGCACCACTCCGCCGGGCACGAGCTCATCGCCTCGCCCGAGGTGTTCATCGCCACCGCCGCCGAACGCACCCGCCACATCCGGCTCGGCACCGGCGTCTCCTCGCTGCCCTACCACCACCCGCTGATGCTCGCCGACCGGATGGTCCTGCTGTCGCACCTCACGCGCGGCCGCGTCATGCTCGGCGCCGGACCCGGCGCGCTGCCGTCGGACGCGTACATGATGGGCATCGAGGTCGCCGAGCAGCGCGACATGATGGAGGAGGCCCTGGAGGCCATCCTGGCGCTGCTGTGCGGCGACGAGCCCGTCACCCGCAAGACCGGCTGGTTCGAGCTGCGCGACGCGCGCCTCCAGCTGCGCCCCTACGGCGGCGACCTGGAGGTCGCGGTCGCCGCGATGGTGTCCCCGGCCGGGCCCCGCGCCGCCGGCCGGTACGGCTGCTCGCTGCTGTCGCTGGGCGCCACCCAGACCGCCGGGTTCGACGCGCTCGGCTACCACTGGGGCGCCCTGGAGAAACGCGCCGCGCGGTACGGCACCACCCCGGTGCGCGCCGACTGGCGCCTGGTCGGCCCCATGCACCTGGCCGAGACTCGCGAGCAGGCCGCCCGCGACGTCGCCTTCGGCCTCGCCGACTGGGTCGCCTACTTCCAGAAGGTCGCCGCCCTGCCCATCGCGCCCGACACCGACGACCCCGACCGGCTCGTGGAGGCCGTCAACGCCACCGGGCTCGGCGTCATCGGCACCCCCGACGACGCGATCGCGCAGATCCGGCGGCTCGCCGAGCAGTCCGGCGGCTTCGGCACCTACCTGCTCATGGCCCACGAATGGGCCGACACCGAACGCACCCGCCACTCCTACGAGCTGTTCGCCCGGTACGTGGCGCCCGCCTTCCAGGGCACCGCGCAGGCGCCCGCCGCCAGCCGCGACTGGGCCGCGTAGAACCGCGCCGCCTTCTTCGGCGCCGCCAGCGACGCCATCATGGCCAAGGTCCAGGAGCACGAGAACGAGAAGGCGTGACGGCGCGGCGGGACGCGCGAGCGGCCTGTGCAGTGGGTCACAGCGGCGCCGCGCCCATTGACCGTAACCGGACACTTATCCAAGCTTGGGGGCGGAACGACGGAGGTGAGGCACCGTGGCCATCCGGCCGGCGAGCGCGGTCCACGACGACATCGACCTGAGCGACCTGAACTTCTGGGGCCGCCCACTGACCGAGCGCGCCGCGGCGTTCGCGCGGCTGCGGGCCGAGGAGGGGCCGCGGTTCTACCCCGACCCGCCCGTCCCGTTCGCCAAGCCCGGCCCCGGCTACTGGGCCCTGGTCCGGCACGCCGACGTCCTGGAGGCCAGCCGCAACCCGAAGATCTTCAGCAGCGAGCCCAACGCCACCACCGTCATCGACGGCCCGGCCTGGCTGGACAAGTACGTCAACTCGATGATCAACATGGACGATCCGCGGCACGCCAAGATCCGCCGGATCGTCTCCCGCGCGTTCAGCCCCAAGATGCTGGCCAAGACCGAGGACGACGTCCAGGCCCGCGCGGGGCGCATCGTCGACGAGCTGATCGCCTCCGGCCCCGGCGACTTCGTCGCCAAGGTCGCCGTCCGGCTCCCCGTCGAGATCATCTGCGACATGCTCGGGATCCCCGAGGACCTCTACCCGCGGATGCTGCGGCTCACCAACATCGTGCTGGGCAACTCCGACCCCGAGTACACCGGCATCACCCCCGACATGGGCCGCCTGCGCACCGGCCTCGGCCTGGCCAAGGTCGCCTGGGCCAGCCGAGAGCTGCACCGCCTGGCCGCCAAACTCGGCCGCGAGCGCGTCAAGAACCCCACCGACGACCTCACCTCCGCCCTGGTCAACGCCAACCTCGACGGCGAGAAGCTCACCGCGCGCGAGTTCGGCACGTTCTTCCTGCTGCTGGTGGTGGCCGGCAACGAGACCACCCGCACCGCCATCGCGCACGGCCTCCAGCTGTTCACCGACCACCCCGACCAGAAGGAACTGCTCCTGGAGGACTTCGACGGCCGCATCGGCGGCGCCGTCGAGGAGATCGTGCGGCTGTCCACCCCCGTCATCTGCTTCCGCCGCAACCTCACGCGGGACCACGAGATGAACGGCCACACCTACCGCGCCGGCGACAAGGTGATGCTGTTCTACAACTCCGCCAACCGCGACGAGTCGGTGTTCGACGACCCCGACGCCTTCGACATCACCCGCTCGCCCAACCCGCACGTCGGGTTCGGCGGGCCGGGCCCGCACTTCTGCCTGGGCGCCAACCTGGCCCGCCGCGAGATCAGCGTCATGTTCAAGGAGCTGTACACGCGGCTGCCGGACCTGCGCGCCGACGGCGAGCCCGACCGCCTGATGTCGTCGTTCATCAACGGCTACAAGCGGCTGCCCTGCACCTTCACCGCCCCCTAGACACCGCCCCCTGGAGAGACACCGCGCCCCGGATCAGAGGTCGGCGAGCATCGCCGCCAGCTCGGCGGGACGCGACAGCATCGGCCAGTGGCCGGTGGGCAGCTCGCGGAAGGACCACTCCGGGCCCGCCAGCGTCCCGAACACCGGGTTGCCGCTCTCGATCATCTGCCGCACCACCGGCAGCGGGAACGTGCAGGCGATCATCGTCTTGGGCGTGTCCGGGACCGTCTCCGGCCGCGCCGGCGCCTGCGTCGCGGTGCCCAGCGGCTGCGGCGTGGCGCGCTCGCGCAGCAGCGCCAGCGCCGCCTCGTCCAGCCCCGCCAGCTGGTGCGGCTCGGCGGCCGGGTCGAACGGCGGCGGCGGGATCAGCCGGCCCCCGCCCTCCTCGGCCACCCGCTTCTCGATCGCCGCCCGCTCCTCGGGATCGTTGAAGTCGATCTGCGCCATCCCCGGCGGCAGCGGCGCGCTGTCCACGTACACCACCCGCGCCAGCCGCCCGGGGATCCGGTCGGCCGCGCCGGTGACCGGCATGTTCGCCCCGCTGTGCCCGACCAGCACCACCTCGCGCAGGTCCGCGCCCTCGATCAGCCCGACGATGTCGGCGATGTGGGTCTCCACGTCCACCTCCGGGGCCGTCTCCGCCGCCTCGCCCGCCCGCTCGGCCAGGCCCGCCAGCGTCACCGCGTGGACCTCGTGGCCCGCCGCGCGCAGCTCGCGGGCCACGTCCTCCCACGCCCAGGCGCCGAGCCAGAAACCGGGGACCAGTACGAACGTCGTCATCATGCACTCCCTGTCGTCGCCGATGAGAAGAGCGTAAGGTCAATACCGGACAGAAACCGCCCGGATTGAGTGGGTGACCGGTGTCACATCCGACGACGCGCATCCTGACGATGCTCGAACTCCTCCAGGCCCACCACCGCATGGGCGGCGCCGAGCTCGCCCGCCGCCTCGGCGTGGACGAGCGCACCGTCCGGCGGTACGCGGCCCGGCTCGAGGACCTCGGCGTCCCCGTCGCCGCCGAACGCGGCCGCTACGGCGGCTACCGGCTCATGCCCGGCTACAAGCTGCCGCCGCTGATGCTCACCGACGACGAGGCCACCGCCGTCGTCCTCGGCCTGCTCGCCGGCCGCCGCGCCGGCCTGCCCGGCGAGGCCACCGAGAGCGCCCTGGCCAAGGTGCAGCGCGTGCTGCCCGCCGCCCTGCGCGACCGCGTCCAGGCCCTCCAGGACACCCTCGGCTTCACCTTCGCCGCCCGCGACGCCGCCGCCCCCGCCACCGCCCGGCTGCTCACGCTCGCCGAGGCCGCCCGCGCCCGCCGCCGCGTGCGGCTGCGCTACCGCTCGTTCAAGGGCGAGACCGGCGAGCGCGACCTGGACCCCTACGGCCTGGTCTTCCACTCCGGCCGCTGGTACGTCACCGGGCACGACCACCGCAGCGGCGAGGTCCGCACCTTCCGCGTCGACCGCGTGGAGTCCGCCGAACCCGGCGACGCCACCTACGACGTCCCCGAGGGCACCGACCCCGTACGGCACGTCACCGCCTCCCTGGCCCGCGTCCCGTACGCGCACGAGGTCGAGGTCCTGCTGGAGACCACCCTGGACGAGGCCCGCCGCCGCATCCCGCCCGCCACCGCCACCCTCGCCGCCGCCGACGGGGGAGTGCTGCTGCGCACCCGCGCCGACCGCCTCGACGGCATGGCCCAGATGCTCGCCGGCCTCGGATGGCCGTTCACCGTCCGCCGCCCCGCCGAACTGCGCCAGGCCGTCCGCGACCTGGCCGACACCCTGCGCGCGCAGGCGGACCGCTGACCGGGGACCGGCCGGTCCTCACGGGGCGAGCGCGGGGGAGAGCGGCTCGGTGACCGCTTCCAGAGCCGCCGCGACCCGCAGCAGGACCGCCTCCCGGCCGTGCGCGGCCACCGCCTGCAGCCCCACCGGGGTGCCGTCGGCGCCCAGGCCCGCCGGGACGCTCACCGCGGGATGGCCGCTGACGTTGAACGCCCACGTCAGATCCACGGTCATCGCCTCGCCCGGCCCCTGGTGCCCGTGCGGCGGCGTCGGCGTCGCCGGCGTCAGCAGGACGTCCACCTCGCCGAACAGCGCGTCCAGGGCCTCGCCGTTGTGCGCGCGGATCCGCCGGCAGCCCGCGCCGTCGCGCCCCGCGCGCAGGGCGTGCCAGGCCGGGCCCGGGTCCAGCAGGCGCGGGCCCGTCCCGGCCCGACCGGCCCCCCAGGCGATCGCGCCCGCCTCGCGCAGGCGCCCGGCGGCGGCGCGGGCGACCGCCTCCACCCCGGCGTCCGGCTCCGCGTAGCCGAGCGAGGACGACCACGCCGCGCGCAGCGGCCCCCCGGCGTCCCCGGCCGCCTCGGCGAGGTCCTCGCCGAGCATGACCGACAGGTACAGCGCCGTGTCGCGCGCGGTACGGGTGAGCGCGCCGAGCGCCGCCAACCCCGCCCGGTCGCGGGCCGGCAGCCGCCGGTTGGTCGGCTTGAGCCCCACCAGCCCGCACCACGCGGCCGGGATCCGCAGCGAGCCGGCGCCGTCGCTGCCGGTCGCCAGCGGCACCACCCCGGCCGCGACGGCCGCCGCCGAGCCCGCCGACGAACCGCCCGGCGTACGGTCGGGCCGCCACGGGTTCACGGTCGGGCCGCGTTCGGTACGGCCCCAGGTCTGCCACGGCGTGGACGCGTCCGGAACCGACGTCAGCCCCACCACCACGCACCCCTCGCGTTCGAGCCGCGGAGTCTGCGCCGACTGCGAGCGCGGCCACGCCTTCACCCCGATCGGCACCCCTGCCAGCCGCGGGCGCCCGCCGCGCCGCACCGCCGCGTCCACCCGCCGCGCCGCCGCCACCGCCCGCTCGGGCCGTACCTCGGTGAACGCCCGCAGCCCCGGATCGCGCTCCGCCAGCCGGCCGAGCGCCGCCCGCACGGCCTCCTCGGCCGACACCTCGCCGCGCTTCACCAGGTCCGCCGTCGCCGTCGCGTCCGATTCGATCACGTTCGCGCCTCCGGAGATCTTGGGCTTGCCGGACCCGCACGGCAAACTTGGCTCTCATGACCGTTAAGGGATGTATCACCACGGGTGCGGACGTCGCCGACGAGACCCGGCAGTTCAACGCGGGAGTCGCCGAGCTGCTGGCCGGCCAGCCCCCGCTGGAGGAGATCGACGACGCCCCCGCCATCCGCGCCGCCCGCGAGAACGGGACCGGCGTCCTCCCCGCGCCCGTCCGCGTCGCCGAGGCGGTGAACCGCACGATCCCCGGCCGCGACGGCGGCGTCCCCGTCCGGGTCTTCCGCCCCGAAGAGGTCCGCGGCGTCTTCCTGCACATCCACGGCGGCGGCTGGACGCTCGGCACCGCCGACAGCCAGGACCCGCTGCTGTGGGGGCTGGCCCAGGCGGCGAACGTGGCCGTCGTCAGCGTCGAGTACCGGCTGGCGCCCGAGCACCCCTACCCCGCGGGCCCCGACGACTGCGAGGACGCCGCCCGCTGGCTGATCGCCGAGGCCGCCGCCGAGTTCGGCACCGACCGCCTCGTCATCGGCGGCGAGTCCGCCGGCGCCCACCTGGCGGCCGTCACGCTGCTGCGGCTGGGCGAGCGCGCCCGGGCGTTCGCCGGCGCGCAGCTGACGTTCGGCGCCTACGACCTGTCCATGACCCCCAGCCAGCGCGACGCCCGCGACATGCTCGTCATCCCCACCGGCACCATGGCCTGGTTCTACGACCAGTTCCTGCCCGGCATGAGCCCCGAGGAGCGCCGCGCCCCCGACATCTCGCCCCTGTACGCCGACCTGCGCGGCATGCCGCCCGCCCGGTTCACGGTCGGCACCCGGGACCCGCTGCTGGACGACTCGCTGTTCATGGCCGCACGCTGGGAGGCGGCCGGCAACGAGACCGAGCTGGAGGTCGTCGCCGAGGCGGCGCACGCCTTCATCGCCTGGCCGCTGACGGTGGCCGAGCGCGAGCTGGAGGCCCAGCTCGCCTACATCACCGCGAAGGTCGCCAAAGAATAGCGGCGCGGGGCGATGAGTTCCGTGCCGCCGGCCGGTCTGCCCCCATCGAGGGCCGGGGTCCGCCCGGCCGCGACGGGAGGTCCGATGGAGACGGTACGGTCGGCCGACGGCACGGTCATCGCCTACGAGCGCGCGGGATCGGGACCGCCCGTCGTCCTGGTCTCCGCCGCCACCTGCGACCGGAGCGTGAACGCCCCCATCGCCGAACTGCTGTCGGCGCACTGCGCGGTGCTCAACTACGACCGGCGCGGCCGCGGCGACAGCGGCGACGAGGCCGCCGGCGAGTACTCCCCGGCGCTGCTGCTGGAACGCGAGATCCAGGACCTGCGGGCGGTGATCGGCGCCGCCGGCGGCGCGGCCGGCGTGTGGGGCTCGTCCTCGGGCGCGGTCCTGGCCGCCGAGGCGGCCGCCGCCGGCCTGCCCGTCACCCGGCTGTCGATGTGGGAGCCCCCGTACGGGCTCACCGAGGAGGACTCCCGCGGCCACCTGGAGTACGTCCGGCGCCTGCACGGGCTGCTGGCCGCCGGCCGCCACGGCGACGCCGTCGAGCTGTTCTTCCGCGCGGCCGAACTCCCCGAGGAGTTCATCGCCGGAATGCGGCAGTCGCCGATGTGGGCGGGCCTGGAGAAGATCGCCCCCACGCTGCGCTACGACGCCGCGGCCCTCGGCGACGGCCTGCTGCCCGCCGGCCGGCTCGGCGCGCTGCGCATCCCCGCCCAGGTGCTCGACGGCGGCGCCAGCGTCGACATCCTGCGGGCGGCCTCGCGCGCCGCCGCCGAGGCGCTGCCCGACGCCACGTACCGGACCCTGGACGGGCAGGAGCACAACGTCGCGGCCGAGGCGATCGCGCCCGCGCTGGCCGGCTTCTTCTGCCGCTGACGCGCTCAGCCGGCCGGCAGCCAGTCCACCCGGTGCGCCTCGGTCGGATCGGGGGTCTCCCAGCGCCGCACCAGCCGGTCGACGACCGCGTCCGGCACCGGCGCGGAGCGGGACCGGTTGCGGCGCCGCAGCACCTCCGGCGGCGCCTCCAGCGCGACCAGCTCGATCCGGCCCCGGTACGCGGCGATCAGGCCGGTGCACCGCTCGCGCAGCGCGCGCGAGACGTTGGTGGCGTTCCAGACGAAGGACCGGCCCGCGCGCAGGTGCTCGCGGGCCCGCTCGTGCGCCGCGGCGGCCACCGGCCGCTGGTCGCCGGCCGGGTCCACGCCCAGCTCGCCGCGGATGCGGTCCAGGCTCACCACCGGCAGGTCCGGGCGGTTGCGCTCGATCCAGGTGTCCTTGCCCGCGCCCGGCAGCCCCGACATGACCGTCACCGTCAGGCGCGTGTCGTCGTAGGCGGCGTACCCGGGGTCGCGGCCGGGCTTGCGGAAGTACCAGAACCGGGCGTGCTCGGACGGGAACTCGCGCGGCCCCTCCAGGCAGCGCTGCTCGGCGCAGTACTCGCGGTACAGCGCGATGTTGTCCAGCACCTCCTCGGTGTCGCCGCAGACGCGCCCGAGGATGTCGGCGGTGGCCAGCAGCACCAGGTCGTCGTTGCGGGCCAGCAGGCTCGCCCGGAACGCGATCCGCTGCAGGTCGGGCCGCTCCAGCGCCCAGAACGGCACCTGGTGGTGGCGCACCAGCGCCGCGACGTGCTCGCGCCAGGCCACCGGCGCGTCCAGCTCCCACAGCACGCGCCGCACCATCAGGTCGCCGCGCCGCGAGTGCCCGTGCGCGGTGATCCGGCCGTCGTCGCCGATCTGCGTGCAGTACGGCTTGGCGACGTCGTGCATCAGCACGGCGGTGAACAGCCGCACCCGCTCGGCGGCCGGGCGCGCCCGCCACTCCGGCAGCGCCGCCAGCGCCTCGCACGCCATCCGGGTGTGCACCTCGACGTCGCCCTCGGCGTGGTGCACCGCGTCCTGCTGGACGCCCGCCAGGTCGCGCACCCAGCCGAACGCCGCGCGGATCTCCGGCCACGGCACCTCCCAGCGCGGCGGCGCCGGGCACAGCTCAGCGAACACCCGCATACAGCACCTCCGGATCGGCCAGGCCGTTGGGAACGATCGGCCGGTCCTGCCAGTGCGTCCCCGAGTCCAGGATCGCCGTCAGGAACCCCGGCCGCACCCACTTGAAGCGGTCGACGGTCCGCCCGCCCTCCTCCACCTTGATGTAGAGGCCCTCCATCTCCTCCGCCGCGTCGGTCTCGCCCGCGACCTTCTCCGGATCGGCGCCGCCGGCGGCCGCCGCCTCGCGCAGCGCGTCCCGCCACCGGCCCGTACGGCAGGTCGAGGGGCCGGCGTGCGCGGTCAGCTCCTTCAGCTCCCGCAGCGCGCCCTCGTACAGGACCGGGACCGACACCACCGGCGTGCCCTCCAGCAGCTCGCGGCGCCGCGCGGTGGACAGGAACGTCCCGTCCTCCTGGTCGAGAACGTCGAACTCACAGAAGTAGTGGGGGAGCGCGTCATAGAACATCGTGTGCTTGGCGTAGAGCCACTCGCCGTACATGACGTACCGCTCGCCGAGGCGCTCCCACAGCGCGTGCTGCACCGCCGCCGCCCACGCCTTCAGCGGCCCGAACTGCCGCTCGCGCGGGCCGCCGGTCAGGAAGTGCCCGCGGCTCTGCAGCCGCAGCTCCCGGCCGGGGCCGAAGCTGATCCCGCAGTTGGCGCCGTCGAGCTTCTCCTCGACGACCAGGTACCGCCCGGCGATCTCCCGGAACGGGACCGCGGCGAGGTCGTGGTCACCGGGCTGGAGCCGGGAGCCCTCGATATGCCGCGTCCGGGGGTACTTGTACAGCATGCCTGCCGTTGTAGCGTGCCGCGCTCCGGCCCGCCAAACGAATATCAGCCGCGCAGGCGCTCGGCCCGGCCCTCCAGGTAGCGGCGTTCGGGCAGGCTGGCGGTACGGCGCGCGGCCGTCCGGTACGACTCGCGCGCCGCCGCGTGGTCGCCGGCCATCTCCTGCAGGTGCGCGCGCACGGCGTCCAGCCGGTGGTGGCGGGCCAGCCGGTCGTCGGCGGCCAGGCCCTCCAGCAGCTCCAGCCCGGCGCCCGGGCCGCGGACCATCGCGGCCGCGACGGCGTGGTTGAGCGACACCATCGGATTGGGCGCGACCTTGGCCAGCAGCTCGTACAGGCCGAGGATCTGCGGCCAGTCGGTGTCCTCGGCGCGGCCGGCCTCGGCGTGCACCGCCGCGATCGCGGCCTGCAGCTGGTACGCGCCGACCGGCCCGTCCGGCAGCGCCGCCGAGACCAGCGCGACGCCCTCGGCGATCGCGGCCCGGTCCCAGCGGCCGCGGTCCTGCTCGGCCAGCGGGATCAGCTCCCCGCCCGGCCCGGTGCGGGCGGCGCGGCGCGCGTCGGTCAGCAGCATCAGCGCCAGCAGCCCGGCGACCTCCCCGTCACCGGGCAGCAGCGCGTGCACGGCGCGGGCCAGCCGGATCGCCTCGGCGCTGAGGTCGCCGCGGCGCAGCTCGGGGCCCGCCGTCGCGGTGTAGCCCTCGTTGAAGATCAGGTACAGCACGTGCAGGACGGCCGCCAGCCGCTCGCCGCGCTCGTCCCCGGCCGGCATCCGGAACCGCGCCCCCGCGGCCTTGATCCGCTGCTTGGCCCGGCTGACGCGCTGCGCCATGGTCGCCTCCGGCACCAGGAACGCGTGCGCGATCTGCGCCGTGGTGAGGCCGCCGACGGCGCGCAGCGTCAGCGCGACCTGCGAGGCCCCCGACAGCGCGGGATGGCAGCACAGGAACAGCAGCGTCAGCGTGTCGTCGCGCTCGGCCGGGGCCCCGGCGTCGGCGGCGGGCGCCACCGGCTCGCCACCGGGCCGCGCGAGCGCGTCGGCGACCTCGCGCCGCCGCCGCGCCTGCTCGCTGCGCACCTGGTCGGCCATCCGGCGCGCGGCGACGGTGACCAGCCAGCCGTGCGGGTTGTCCGGTACGCCCTCGTCCGGCCACTGCTGGGCCGCCGCGAGCAGCGCCTCCTGCACCGCGTCCTCGGCGGTGTCGAAGTCGCCGTACCGGCGCACGAGCACGCCGAGGACCCGCGGCGCCAGCTCGCGCAGCAGGTCCCCGGAGTCGCCGGGCTCCCCGGCGTGCCCGGCAGGGGTCACATCTCCGTCCCCGACGAGTACATGATCGGCCGGACCTCCACGCCCAGGAAGCCCGCCTCGGGCATCTGCGCGGCGATCTCCAGGGCGCGCTCGCGGCTCTCGCAGTCGATCACGTAGTAGCCCGCCAGGTACTCCTTGGCCTCGGCGAACGGCCCGTCGGTCACCACCGGGACGCCGTCCTTCAGCTTGACGGTCGCGCTGGTGGACGGGTTGGCCAGGGCGTGCGTGACGACCATCTCGCCGCGCTCCTCGAGCATCTTCTGGAACCCCTCATGGGCGTTCATGATCTCGTTGCGGCGCTCCTCGCCGAGCGCCTCGAACGCCTCGTCGTTCATCTGGATCATCAGCAGGAACTTCATGCCGGTCCTCCTCGTGTCGCGGCGCCCGCCGCGGGCGCCTGTCACCCGGTGGTCGGAGCCGGCGGCCCCGTCTCGACATCCTTCGTGAGGAAATCCTGGCAGAGATCTCCGGTGACCCGGACGGGCGGGGCAGGGCGGCGGCCATCGCGGCGACGACCAGCACCAGCGCCGCCATCGCCAGGAACGCCGCGCCGCGGCCGGGCAGCGTCACCAGGACCGCCAGCCCCAGCGCGCCGCCCGCCTGCTTGGCGGTGTTCATCAGCCCGGAGGCGGCCCCGGCGTCGGCCGGCGCGGCGCCGGCGGTGACCGCGGCCGTCAGCGGCGTGTTCAGCAGCCCGCCGCCGGCCGAGATCAGCACCGCCGGGCCCAGCAGCGCGCCCGCGTACCCGGCGGCCGGATCGGCCGCGGCCTGCCAGGCGAACCCGGCGGCCGACAGCAGCGCCCCCGCCGCGATCAGCGTGCGGCCGCCGACCCGCTCCATCAGCCACGGGGTCACGCGCAGCCCGATCGCGATCGTCAGCAGCGTGTGCGGCAGGAACCCCAGACCGGTCCGCAGCGCGCCGTAGTGCAGCGCGTCCTGCATGAACAGGGCGAGGAAGAACCACATCGGGTTCAGGCACGCGCCCGCCAGCAGCATCGCCGCGTTCCCCACCCGGACCGCACGCACCCGCAGCAGCCGCGCCGGGACCAGCGGCTCGGCCGCGAACCGCGCCTCCACCAGCACGAACACCGCCAGGACGAGCACCGCGGCGGCCAGCACCGCCAGCGTGAACGGGTCGCCCCAGCCGCGCTCGCCGGCCTGCGTGGCGCCGGCCGTGAGCAGCATCAGCCCGGCCGTGGCCGCCACCGCCCCGGGGACGTCGAGCCGGCGCCGCTCGCCGGAACGCCCGCCGGCGCCGATGACGGCCGCGGCGGCGGCGAGCGCGGCGACCCCCACCGGGACGTTGATCAGCAGGATCCAGCGCCAGGACAGGAACTCGGTGAGCGCCCCGCCGGCCAGGTTGCCCGCCGTGCCGCCCGCCAGGCCGACGGACGTCCAGGCCGCCAGCGCCCGAGTCCGCCGCGGCCCCTCCGGGACCGCCGTGGTCAGCAGCGTCAGCGTCGCCGGGGCCAGGACCGCGGCGCCCAGCCCCTGCGCGGCGCGCGCCGCCACCAGCACGCCCGGCGCGGTCGCGAGGCCGCCGGCCAGGCTCGCCGCCGTGAACAGCGCCAGCCCGGCGGCGAACACCCGGCCGTGCCCGTACAGGTCCGCGAGCCGCCCGCCGAGCAGCAGGAACCCGGCGAACGGCAGCGCGTAGGCGTTCACCACCCACGGCAGCCCCGCCGCGTCGAACCCCAGCGCCGCCCGGATCGAGGGCAGCGCCACGTTCACGACCGAGACGTCCAGCACCACCATGAACTGCGCCGCGCAGGCCAGGACCACCACCGCCGCACCGCGACGCCGCATGAGCACCCTCCTCAAATCAATGTGACCACATTGATTTGCTAGCCTACCCGGGTGACCCCGACCGAACGCCGGACCCGCGGCCCCGGAGCCCAGCACGAGCGGCGCCGCCGCGAGATCGCCGACGCCGTGCTGGACGTCGTCGCCGAGCGCGGCCTGCCCGCGGTGTCGCTGACCGCCGTCGCCGCCCGCGCGGGCGTCTCGCCGGGCCGCGTCCAGCACTACTTCCCGGCCAAGGACCGGCTGATCGAGGCCGCGTTCGACCGCGGCAACGAGCGCAGTGAGGCCCGCATCGCCGCCAAGGCCGGGCCCGGCGCCGGCGAGGGCGGGCCGCGGCGGCTCCTGACGGTCGTGCTCACCGAGCTGATCCCCTACGACGCCCCGACCCGCGCGCACATGCGCGTCCGCCAGTGGTTCACCGGCCTCGCGCTCGCCGACGAGGCCATCGCCGAACGGATGCGCGCCGACTACGCCCGCCTGCACGAGCGCCTCGCCGGCCTGCTGCGCCGCGACCGCGTCCCCGAACCCGGCGCCGAGGCCGTCCGGCTGGTCGCCCTCGCCGAAGGGCTCGCCTACTACGTCCTGATCGGAGTGACCCCGCCCGCGGACGCCCGCGCGCAGGTGAACGCCGCCATCGCCGCCGCCTACGGGGAACGCCCCCCGCGCGGCACCACCGGCCCCGGCTCCTAGACCGCCTAAAAGCGCGCGACCGATCACCGCACCGCGGGGTATCCTCCCCGCATGGCCCACACGCAGAGCCTGCTCCTTCTCGAGCCGCGTTGACCCGCTGAGTCGACGCGGCCGCCCCTCATGCGCTGAGGGGCTTTTTCATTTCCTGGACCGGGCGAGACCCCATGGTGAGGACGATGAACGAGACGGAACGGACCGAGACCCCCTACCGCTACGACGCGCGCATGGCCGCCGAGATCGAGCTCCGCCGCCAGAAGCGCTGGCTCGAGCAGGGCGCCTTCGACTCGCCCAATCCGGCGGGCCCCCTGTCGGACGGATTCGCGCGCATGGCCGGGCGCCGCCCGTTCTACGTGCTCGACATGTTCCCCTATCCCAGCGGCGCCGGGCTGCACGTCGGCCACCCGCTGGGCTACATCGCCACCGACGTGCTCGCCCGCTACAAGCGCATGACCGGGCACCACGTGATGCACACCTTCGGGTACGACGCGTTCGGGCTGCCCGCCGAGCAGTACGCGCTGGACACCGGCCGCCACCCCCGCGAGACGACCGCCGCGAACATCGCCGCCTACCGCCGCCAGCTGCGCCGGCTCGGCCTGGCCCACGACGCCCGCCGCGAGATCTCCACCACCGACCCCGCGTACTACCGCTGGACGCAGTGGATCTTCCTGCGGCTGTTCGGCGCCTGGGTCGACGAGCGCACCGGCCGCGCCCGCCCGATCACCGAACTGGAGGAGGAGTTCGCCTCCGGGACGCGCCCCGTCCCCGGTGGCCGCCACTGGAACGCCCTGACCGCCGTGGAACGCCGCCGGATCATCGACGGCCACCGGCTGGCGTACGTGTCAGAGGAGCCCGTCAACTGGTGCCCGGCCCTGGGCACCGTGCTGGCCAACGAGGAGATCACCGCCGACGGCCGCAGCGACCTGGGGAACCACCCCGTGCACCGCCGCCCCATGCGCCAATGGACGCTGCGCATCACCGCGCTCGCCCAGCGGCTGGTCGACGACCTGGACCTGGTCGACTGGCCCGAGTCCATCAAACGCATGCAGCGCAACTGGATCGGCGCCGCCGACGGCGCCCGCATCCGCCTGCGTCAGGCCGGCGGCGGCGCCGCGTTCGAGGTCTTCACCACCCGCCCCGACACCCTGCCCGGCGCGACGTTCGCCGCGCTGGCCCCCGAGCATCCGGTCGCGGACCGGCTCGTCCCGGACGCGTGGCCCGACGGCACCCCCGAGGCTTGGCGCGGCCCGCACGCGACACCGCGCGACGCCGTCGCCGCGTACCGGGAACGCGCCGAACGCCTCGGCGACCGGCAGCGCACCGCCACCACCGGCCCCGGCACGTTCACCGGCGCCTACGTCGTCAACCCGGCCACGGCAGCGCCGATCCCGGTGTTCCTGGCCGGCTACGTGCTGATGGGGTACGGGACCGGCGCGATCATGGCGGTGCCCGCCCACGACCAGCGCGACCTGGACTTCGCCCACGCCCACGGCCTGGACGTGGACGCCGGCCCCGAGAACCCCGACCCGGCCTTCTCCGACGGAATCGCGGCGTCCATCGAATGGCTGGAACGCACCGGCCACGGATACGGAACACGCTCCTACCGGCTGCGCGACTGGCTGTTCTCACGGCAGCGCTACTGGGGAGAGCCGTTCCCCATCGTGTACGACGAGCACGGAATGCCGGCCGCGCTGCCCGACACGATGCTGCCCGTCACGCTCCCGGAAATGACCGACTTCCGTCCCGAACCGCATCAGGACGCGAACAGCACACCTGTACCGCCACTGGCCAGGGCGAAGGAATGGGCGACCGTCGAACTCGACCTGGGGGACGGGCCCAAGCGGTACCGCCGCGAACTCAACACGATGCCGCAATGGGCCGGATCCTGCTGGTACTACCTGCGCTACCTGGACCCGGCGAACGGCGAGGCGTTCATCGACCCCGAAGTCGAGCGCTACTGGATGGGCACCGGCGGCGTCGACCTGTACGTCGGGGGAGTGGAGCACGCCGTACTGCACCTGCTGTACGCGCGGTTCTGGCACAAGGTCCTGTACGACCTGGGCCACGTCTCCACGCCCGAGCCGTTCGGGAAGCTGTTCAACCAGGGCTACGTCCTGGCCGACGCCTACACCGACGAGCGCGGCATGTACGTACCGGCCGCCGAGGTCGAGCAGGACGGCGACGGGCGGCCGTCCTACCGGGGCCGGCCGGTGACCCGCCGCGCGGGCCGGATGGGCAAGAGCCGCAAGAACGGCGTCGCGCCCGACGAGATCTACGAGCGGTACGGCGCCGACACGCTGCGGCTGCACGAGATGGCGATGGGCCCGGTGGACGCCGACCGGCCCTGGCGGACCGACGGCATCGCGGGCGCGCACCGCTTCCTGCAGCGGCTGTGGCGCGTCGTCGTCGATGAGGAGACCGGCGCCATCCGCGTCACGGCCGCGGACCCGGACCCGGACACGCTGCGCCGGCTGCACCGCACCATCGCCGCCGTCCGCGCCGACTTCGAGGAGATGCGCTACAACACCGCGATCGCCCGGCTGATGGAGCTGACCGGCCACGCCGCCCGGCTGCCGGAGCCGCCGCGCGCGCTCGCCGAGGCCCTGGTCCTGATGGCGGCCCCGCTCGCACCCCACATCGCCGAAGAGCTGTGGGAACGCCTCGGCCACCGCGAACCGCTCCTGTACGCGCCGTTCCCGGACGCCGACCCGGCCCTGGCCGCCGAACCGGCCGTCACCATCCCGGTCCAGATCGACGGCCGGACCCGGTTCACCCTCGACGTCCCCGCCGGCGCCGGCGAGCAGGAGATCGAACGGCTGCTGACCGGGCACGCCGGCTTCGCCCGGCACACCGAAGGCCGCACCGTCCGCCGGCTGGTCATCGTGCCGGGCCGGATCGCCAACATCGTGACCCGCTGACCGGCGCGCCGGTCCGGCCCGCCATCGCGCGCAGGTCGGACCGGACGCGCTCGGCGTCCCGATCGACCACCTCCGAACCACCCGCCGACGGCGGCCACGGACCCGGCCGGCGCCGGTGCGCCCGCTCCAGCGCGTACACGAGGACCACCACCAGCAGCAGCGCGGCAAGCGCGGTCACGACCTCAGCCTGGAGGCACCGCACTACCCGGCCTCATGTGCACTCGATGTGCACCGCCGGGAAGACTTCGTGAAGTGTTGGGGAAGGTGTGATTCGGGCCGGAGACGGGATCACGGCGCCTGCCCCCGCTCGTACCGGAGATCGAGATCTCCTACAACGCCTGGGCTTGACCTGCTACGCGGCCAGGGGCACTTCGGCCCGGACATCCCAGCGATAGAGCCGACCTTCCCTGACCTGCTCAACGAGGTGAACCTCGGAGACGCGCAGGGGACGAGGGGCAGGCCGGAGCGCGAGCGCGCTGACGACAGGCTCGGCCGGCCTGTCGGCGTGGCTGTAGGCCACCGAGACGTGCGGGGTCCATTCGGGGTCGTCGTCGAGCTGGTGCACGTGCACCGACGCGGCCACCGCCTCCCGGATCGCCTCGCGCACCGGGTGCAGGGCCCGGGATGGCCGGACCCCGAGCATCACGGCCTCGCTGTGGAACCACAGCCTGCCCAGCTCTACCTCGATCGGCTCCAGCGCGCCGAGGCGCTTGGCAGCCTCGTCCACCATCGTGTCGACCTCGGCAGCGCGGATCTCGTCGGCGAACCCGACGATCTGCGTGGTCATGTGCAGCCACTCCTCCGGGATCAGGTCCAGGCCGTCCAGTCCGTCGAGCTTGTCCTGGCACTGCCGTACGAGCGCCCGAAGCTCGGGCTGGTCATGCAGCAGGATGTGCCAGACCAGCAGGCGCCGGCCTGGGCGCACGCCCGGGCGCCACCACCAGTGGTCGGACATGCGGGCCGGATACGGGCTCATGGAACCTCCGGTGTGGCGAGGGCCTTGTGCTCCAGTGATCCGGCCTGGAACGCGCGGATCTGGTCGCGAAGGGCGGCGGCGCGGGGGTCGCCCTTGTAGCGGCTATGGCCGAGGCGCCGGGAAACCTCGGACAGGCGCCCGATGATTGTGACCACGCGGTACTCCGGATCCAGCTCGAACACCGGTGCCAGTTCTTCGGCCGCCCTGGCGGGCTCGCCCAGCAGGACGTGCGCGAGCGCCGCGCCGATCCGGACCTGGGCCCACGTCCCGTACACCAGCGGGTCACCATCGGCCCACGCGTCGTCGGCGGCCCGGACGGAGCGGAGCATTGCGGCGGGGTCGCGGGCTCCGAGCCCCACCTGGATCGCGTAGGTCTCCTGCCGGGGCCGTGGGCAGCTCCACGCGTCGGCCGTCTCGTCTGCGGCGCGCACCTGGTCACGGGATTCCTGCGCGCGGCGCAGAGCCTGGTGGGCGGCCTCCAGGTCACCGCTCAGCTGTAACGCGGCCGCCTCGGACACCGCCAGCAGAATCCGGCCGCGGGCCCCCGCGGGCGCCAGTTCGAAGCCGCGACGGGCCAGCTCGGCCGCCGCAGCGTACCGGCCTTCCCAGCGCGCGGTCTTGGATTGTGCGCACAGCACCAGCGCTCGGGCCGAGTCGGAGTCGGCCTCATCGGCGCACGTCCATGCGGCATATCCGTAGGCGTCGGCAAGAGGGTAGCGACCCACGTCACCGGCGAGCAGATTGATCAGCGCGAACAGCTCGGCCGACATGCTCAGCAGCGCCTTGGTCTGGCCGAGGCGTTGGCGGCCGTCGCGGAGGATCTGCGTCACCCGAACCTGGAGCGCGCGCCCCGCGTCGAGCACCTCCAGCGGTGGCCGGCGCGGGTAGTCGAACGTCAGGCGGCGGGTGGAGATCTCCAGGTAGCCGATGGCACCGTCGCCGACGTTGGACTGCTCCAGCCACGCTGCCAGCTCCACCACGTCCTCGGCCGCCACGTCCCGGTCGCCATCAGTGATCGAGTCAGTGTCGAAGGATTCGGCCTCCTCCACCGTTGTCTGCGCGAGGACGGCGAGCTCGCCGCCAGCGGCGAGCAGGCCGTCCAGACGCTGTGCGAGGCGCTCGGAGGGCATCTTGTGGCCGAGGCGAAGCTTGGACAGGTGCCCAGGGTCACACGGAACCGACCTGGCCAGTTCACGCACGCCGACGCCCTGCTCGGTCATGAGCTCGCGCAGTCTCTCGCCGAAGGTCATCGGTTCCCGCCATATCGACCCGGTATGACCGTTGTCTCTGTTGTCTGAGCAGGGCGGACAACGGACAACATCTTCCACGGTAACCAGCGCGGGTCTTGCATGGCCGGTGAACAGCGAAGCGGCCCCGGCCCGGTGCGCGAACACCGGGGGAGTCCGGGGCCTTGGCCGGAAGGTAGGTCCGACCCGTGAACGATGCTACGACGCGGAGTGCGATGGACGCCCTCACCGAGTTGAGGGCGGACTTCGCCGACTGGGAGTTCTCACTGCACGAAGGCCCGCACACCTGGGTGGCCATGCGCTACCCCGGCAGGGAGGGCACCTTCGTGACCCGCCTGGTCAGCCACGATGCCGAGGAGCTGCGCGTCGCGCTCACGGCGGTCGTGCGGCTGGATCGGCCCGTGGGGAGCTCGGCGTGAGCGGGCGCGTCCGGCTCTACAGCTGGACGGTCGTCAGCCGCCGCGCCGCGGGTGTGACCGATAGTCCGGCGATGGCGGCCGGGCACGTCGCCGACGAGCTGGCCCAGGCGCCCGCCGGTGCGGAGGGCTCGGTGCGCCGCGTGGCGCTGGCCTCGGCACACGCGCAGTACGTCGACCTGGGCGAGGTCGCCCGCGCCCGTCGTGAGGACGGCGGCACTGTGCACTGGGAGGTCGTGTGATGGGCGACGCCGAGCTCTTGGAGGCGCTCGGCCGGGCCTTGGCCGCGGCGGGCTGGCGGGCGGTGCCCCGCTATGACGAGATACCCGTGCGGCTGCGCATCTTCCACCCGACGCTGCCGGTCGTGGGGGAGACCGTGAGCGTGACCTCCGAGCGGGGCGGAGCGTGGTTCCGCGCCAGCACGGGCAGGCCGCTCGCCCCCTGCCGCGACCTGCCACGCGCCGTGGCCGCCATCAACGCCACTCTCGGCCGGTTCCTGCCGACGCACGAGCCGACCACCGAAGGCCCGACCATCACGCTCAACCGCTACGGGCACCTGCTGCCCGATCGCGAGGACCGCATGAGCGAGCTGATCGACGAGGGCTCTCGAACTCGATCTGGGCGCACCACATGTGCATTCCTACGATCTCGTTCAGGGGAAGGGCCAGGTCACGGGCTTGGCTTGACGGCCTGGCCCTTGAAGAAGGTGTAGTGGAACGTGCCGCCGTCCTCGGCGGTGCGGCGCAGGTCGGTGACGCCGCGGTCGAAGGCGTCGCCGGTGGTCAGGCCGGCGGCGACCGCGCCGTCCCGGACGGCCTCGACCATGGCGGTGAAGGTGTCGCGCGTGAAGCCCTCCACCAGCGCCGGACGCGTGCGGTCGGCGTACACCGTGCGCGGCCGTACCTCCACGCCCTCGTACCCGGCGGCCGACAGCAGCGGCTGCAGCCGGCGGCCGATCAGCCCGTCGCCGCCGCCCGCGGCCTGCAGCGCCACGAGATGGCCGATCACCGCCCGCGCGCGGGCGCTGTCGGGATGGAAGAACGCCGATCCGTGGTCGCCCTCGATCACCGTGATCGTCCCGCCGGGCCGCAGTACCCGCCGCAGCGAGGACAGCGCGCCCTGCGGGTCGCGCAGATGTTCCAGGACGAAGCAGACGAAGAGGTGGTCGAACGTCCCGTCCGCGAACGGCAGGTCGAACAGGTCGGCGCGGTGCCATTCCACGCCCGGGACCCGTTCCCTGGCCTGCGCGAGCGACTCCGCGGAGACGTCGACGGCGACCAGCCGCGCGCCCGGGCTGTTGCGCACGAGATGCGCCGTCTGCGCGCCGACCCCGCATCCGACCTCCAGCACGTCGCTTCCGGGCGGGTAGGCCGTACCGGCGTGCAGGAGGTCGGCGAGCGTGTCGGCCTGGTCGCCGAGGCGGCGCGCCTCCCGCTCCGAATAGCCGTGTACGTAGGAAGGGTCGATGGTGGTGTCCATGCCGTCCACCGTCCCGCCACAATGGACCGCGTGAACAGGTCCAAACAGGCACGGTCCGACCGGTCCATAACCGGAGGCTCCGACTTCCTCCAGCTGGACGTCCGCGAGGCGCCGCCGGGCGGGCTGTCGGACTGGCTCGCCGGCCGCCTCCGGCAGGCGGTCTCCGACGGCCAGCTGCCCGTGGGGACCCGGCTGCCCGCCACCCGCGTCCTGGCCGCCGACCTGCGCGTATCGCGCGGCGTCGTCACCGAGGCGTACCAGCGCCTCATCGAGGACGGCCACGCCGCGGGCCGCGGCCGCCTCGGCACGATCGTCGTCGCCGCCCCGGTCGCCGCCCCTCCTCCCGCGCGCCCCGGCCCGCCGCCGGCGCCGTTCGCCTCCGACCCCGGCGCGGACGCCTTCGACGCGCTCCGCGCCGCCCCCGCCCGCATCGACCTGACCCCCGGCCTGCCCGACCTGGCCGCGTTCCCCCGCGCCGCCTGGCTGCGCGCCGAACGCTCCGTGCTCTCCACCCTGCGGACCTCCGGCCTCGGGTACGGCGACCCGCACGGCACCCCCGAACTGCGCCGCGCCGTCGCCGGCTGGCTCGCCCGCAACCGCGGCGTCCGCGTCGACCCCGCCGAGGTCGTCATCGTCGCCGGCACCGCCCAGGCGCTCGGCCTGATCGCCCGCGTCCTCGCCGCGACCGGCGTCACCGGCATCGCCGTCGAGGACCCCGGCTCCCTCGGCACCCGCCAGCACCTCGAGCACTGGGGCATGCGGACCCCGCCCGTCCCGGTCGACGCCGCCGGGATCCGCGTGGACGCCCTCCGCGGCACCGGCGCCCCGGCCGTCCTGCTGACCCCCGCCCACCAGTTCCCGACCGGCGCCGTCCTGGCCGGCGACCGCCGCCGCGACCTCATGGACTGGGGCGGCCTGATCATCGAGGACGACTACGACGCCGAGCACCGCTACGACCGCCCGCCCGTCCCCGCCCTGCACTCCATGCTCCCCGAACGCGTCTTCTACGCCGGCAGCGTCTCCAAGCTCCTCGCCCCCGCCCTGCGCATCGGCTGGGTGATCGCGCCGCCCCCGTACCGCGACGCCCTGGTCGCCGCCAAGCGGTTCGCCGACCTCGGCAACGCCGCCCTGCCGCAGCTGGTGCTCGCCCGGCTGATGGAGTCCGGCGAGATGGAACGCCGCCTGCGCCTGGTCCGCCGCCGGCACCGGCGCCGCCGCGACGCCATGATCGACGCCATCCGTTCCCGCATGCCCGGCGCCACCGTCCACGGAGCCGCGGCCGGCCTGCACCTGACGATCACGTTCGACTCGCCCGTACCGGCCGCCGCCCTGGCCGCCGCCGCCCTCGACCGCGGCGTCAAGGTCCACCCCCTGTCCTGGCACCGCCGCCTCCCCGGCCCCGAAGGCCTCGTCCTCGGCTACGCCGCCACACCGCCCGCGGCCATCGCCGAGGCCGTCGCCACCCTCGCCGAGACCATCGAGTCGCACAGCATGGGGACCGGTGATGCCACGTGAACGGACGCGAGGCGGCGCAGACGGAACGCGTCGTCCGGCTGGCGAACGAGGTACTCGGCCCGGACATCATCGGCCTCTACCGGCACGGCTCCGCCGTGCTCGGCGGGCTGCGGGCGACCAGCGACATCGACGTGCTCGCCGTCGTACGGCGGCCCACCACGGCGGCGGAGCGGCGCGCGCTCGTCGACGGTCTCCTCCCGATCTCCGGCATGAACGACCCGCTGCGCCCCGTCGAGTTCACCGTGGTCGTCCAGTCCGCCGTCCGGCCCTGGCGTTACCCGCCCGAATGCGAGTTCCAGTACGGCGAGTGGCTGCGCGAGGAGTACGAGCGCGGCCACACCCCCGCCCCGGAGCCCGGCCCCGACCTCGCGCCACTGATCACCATGGTCCTGGCGGGGGACAGCGCGCTGTCCGGCCCGCCGCCGGCGGAGGTCCTCGACCCCGTGCCGCACGAGGACCTGCGGCGCGGGATCACCGCCGGCGTCCCGGAACTGCTCGCCGAACTCGACGACGACACCCGCAACGTCGTCCTCACCCTCGCCCGGATCTGGACGACCCTGGCGACCGGAGAGATCACCTCCAAGGACGCCGCGGCCGCCTGGGCGATCGCGCACCTGCCGGAGGAGCACCGCGCCGTACCGTCCCACGCGCGAGCCGTCTACCTCGGCGCCGAGACCGAACGCTGGGACGGCCTCCGGCCACGCCTCCGCCCGTACACCGACCACGTGACCGGCGAGATAGCCCGCCTGACCGAGGCCGCACCGCACGATCGGCCACGGGGCCGATGAACGGTGTCGCGTCAGCGCACGGCGGTGCCGGCGATCTGGGTGCGGACGGGGACGAACCCGGAACGGAACCGGAACTCGGTGATGTCCACGGAGGCGAAGCCCACCGCGGGGATGGCGGCCGCGGTGTCCCGGTCGGTGTGGCAGCCCTCGAACGTCCACCGCCACGGCCGGCGCACCAGCCGCTGCGTCCGCCGCACGGCACCGCCCGGAGCGGCGACGTGCTCGATGAACGCGAAGCGGCCGCCGGGCCGCAGGATCCGGTGGACCTCCCGGAGCACCTGGGCCGGGTCGCGGACCGTGCACAGCACCCAGGTGCAGATCACGGTGTCCACGCTGGCGTCGTCCAGGTCGATCGCCTCGCCCGGTACCGGATGGACGGTCAGGTCGATGCCGTGCCCGGCGGCCGTCCGCCGCAGCCGCCGATGGAAGTACGGGTTGGGCTCGACGGCGTGCACGGCCGTACCCGCGGGGAGGTAGCGCAGGTTCGGGCCGTTGCCCGCACCGATCTCGGCGACCACGCCGGGCCGGTCGAAGAGCCGCCGCTTGTGGACGGCGAGCCGCCGGTCGGTGTATCCGGCCGTGAGCGCGAAGAACGCCGAGTTCAGGCGCCCGCGCACGGGGTTGGGGGCCGGCGGTGTGCTGACGTCGGGCATGTGCCGCTCCTGGAGGTCGACGGGTTCCGCAATGAAGGGTCCAATGGCGGAGCGCGCCGCGTCAGGCGGGGAATTACCCCAGCACTACCTCAAGGCCCTCCACTCGGGGTCCGTGCCAACGACCGCAAAGTAGCTGTGCGTGATTGCGGTGACGCTTCGTGGCCTCATAAATGACCAGTTGTCACCCATCCGTGATGACTAAAACACGATCCCAGACATCGTCGGCCAGCAGTCCCGTAGGGCGGTAGGTGGCGTGGCCGCCGAGTGGCCGGGTCACTAGAGCGAACGCCGAACGGCCATGCCGTCGCCATGCCCGACACCGTCGCAGCCCACCAAAGATCAGCAGATCTGGAACAGGTACTCACTTCCGCTAGGACAGGTGGTGCACCACCCCACTCAGGCTCGGGACGACATCGAGGTGGTAGCGGTCGGTCAGCTCGTCCGGGGACTCCCACAGGCGGGCACCGGAGCCGAGCTTGATCGATGGAACCACCACCACATGCAGGGTGTCCACCAGGTCTGTCTCCAGGAAGGCGCGGATGGTCGTGGCCCCGCCGCCGACACGGACGTCGCGCGCGCTCAGCCTGGTGGGCGGGACAGCGTGTCCTTGTACGTCGGGTTCAGGCAGGTGCAACGACCTCAGCCTCGCAGGCGAAGCACATCAGTGTGTGCTCCACCACGTGGCCCTGCTCGAACCGCTGACCCAACTCGACGGCGTACTCGTCGCACTCAGGGCACGTCCAAGGGCCGGGCTCGCCCCGCTTCGCCGAACGGATGATGTGATTCCACTCATCGTCACTCATTCCGGGTGATCCTACGGCTGGCCCCGTCGTCCAGCAGGCTGCGACCGGCGGGGTGGGCCGACCGCGGCGTAGGCGGTGGACCGGCCGATGCGCTTCTCGCTCGGCGGCAATATCACCGAGCGACTGGCCCCCACGTAGCAGGCCCGGTGAGAGGCCGAGCCCCGTTTGAGAGAGGACGGCGAGCGGTGATCGAGGGGCTCGGTCGGGATGTCAGGGGGCGATGGTGTTCTGTGGGTGGCGTGCGGTGAGTTGTGCCTCCAGGCCGTCGAGGAGGGCGTGGAGGCCGAACTCGAATGTGTGGTCGGGGGCGGCCGCGTAGTCGGCGGCTTGATCGAAGCGGGCCTGCAACCGTGGGAACTGCGCCGCGATCTGGCTGGCCTTGGCCATGTGGTCGAGCATCTTCTCGTCGGCGGTGCCGCCGTCACGGTCGAGTTTGCGGGTGAGTGAGGCGGTCGCGGTCGCGGCCGGGCCGAGGGCGTTGCCGAGCACGTAGGTGAAGACGGCGGCGGACTGGTCGGCCTGCGTGCCGGTGAATCCGGCCGCTTCGTAGACGGCGAGGGTGTGGTCGTCGTGGCGGGCCTTGCCGGTGCTGGACAGCAGGAACGAGCCGAACGCCTCTATCAGCCATGGGTGAGCGATGAGCATCGTGTGCAGGCCGGTGGCCATCTGTGTGGCGGCGGTACGCCAGTCGACCACCGCCAGGTCGGGCAGCTCGATCTCGTTCCACACCTGGTCGCCGGCAAGGGCGATGAGGTTGTCCTTGCTGCCCACGTGCCAGTAGACCGCGGTGGCCGCCGAGTCCAGGCGCCGGCCCAGGGCGCGCATGCTCAGGCCCTCCAGTCCGTCGGCGTCCAACAGGTCGATGGCGGCCCGGACGATCTGGTCACGGGTGAGGGTGTCGCGCGGCATGCCCCACGATACGGCGCGACTTGCACGCCGTTCAACAAGAACTTGCACGCTGTTCAAGTCATGCTCTACGGTTCCACTTGAACGCCGTACAAGTCGCGATGTGAGAAGGAAAACGACATGACCTCGACCACGCCGCAGGAGAGCACGCTGCAGGAGTTCGTCACCGCCAAGGCCACCGAGCTGGGCGTCCCGGGCGTCGCGGTCGGGATCTGGGTCGACAACAAGGCCGTTTACGGCTGTCACGGCGTCACCAGCATCGATGACCCGCAACCGGTCGACCAGGACACGCTGTTCCTCGTGGGCTCGATCTCCAAGTCCTTCACCGCGACCGCGCTGATGCGCCTGGTCGCCGACGGTCGCGTCGAGCTGCACGCGCCGGTGCGCCGGTACGTGCCCGAGCTCGAACTCGCCGACGAGCAGCACGCCGCGAAGATCACGGTGCTGCAGTTGCTCAACCACACCGCCGGGCTGGACTGGCGGTTCAGCGCCGAGACCGGAAAGGGAGACGACGCGCTGGCCGACTACGTGGCACGGCTGAAGGAGTCGGAGCTGATCGGCCGGCCCGGCGGCCGGCCCTCCTACAGCCAGACGGCCTACAACCTGGCCGGACGGATCATCGAGAAGGTCACCGGCCGTGCCTTCGACCAGGCAGTCACCACGCTGCTGTTCCAGCCGCTGGGAATGACCGACACCACCTACTCGCTCGAGGAAGCGTTGTCCCGGTCCTTCGCGGCCCCGCACGAGCGCGGCCAGGACGGCGCACTGACGGCTCTGGCGCCCTGGAAGGAGAGCCGCGCCAACAACCCCGGCGGCGGCGCCATCGGCTCGGTGGCCGACCTGCTGCGCTGGGCCCGCTTCCACCTCTCGTACGGCCGCTCCGACACCGGCGCCCGCGTGATGCCCGCCCAGGTGCTCCACCAGATGCAGCAGCCGACGGTCGAACTGCGGGGCACCTCGCTCGGCGACGCCACCGGCATCGGCTGGTTCCTGCGCGACACCGACGGCGTCCGCATCGTCGAACACGGCGGCTCGGCCAGGGGCCAGTTCGCCGACCTGCGCCTGGTCCCCGAACGCGACTTCGCCGTCGTCGTGGCCTCCAACGAGGGTCCCGACCGCGGCCTCGAACTCAACCAGGCCATCGTCCACTGGGCGCTGGAGCACTACCTGGGGGTGATCGACCGAGCCCCCGAACCGCTGCCCTTCGACGCCGAGCGCGCCCGTGAGGTCGTGGGCGACTACGCCAACGAGATGATGACGATCACCATCGACACCGACGCCTCCGGGCTCACGATCGCCTGCGCGATCAAGCCTGAACTCCGCGCCGCCTCCGACGCCGAGATGCCCGCCGATCTCCCGGCCGCCGGTCTCGGTCTGCTCCCCGGCGACGGCGACGAGTACATCGTCACCGGCGGCGGCCTCACCGGACAGCGCGGCTTCTTCACCCGCGACCGGAACGGCGCGATCATCGGAGCCGACCTCGCCGGGCGGCTGTTCAGCCGGGTGCCGCCCACCGCCCGTTCTGGGGACCGCAGCGCGCAGCCGGGGACGCGGTGACCTGGATGGCGGCCCTGCGGCAGGTGCACACCCAGTGCGCCGCCTGGACGATCAGCATGGGCGATCAGAAGATTCCTGTTCAGGTTGTGGAACCGGCCGCTGATCCGAGCAAGCCGCTCCAGGTGGAGCGGAGGTTCGGCGACGAAGCCCTGACGCGCACGATGCTCGCCGGCCCGACCAGGCGGCCACGAAGCGTCACCGCGAGCACGCACAGCTACTCTACGGCCGGTGGCACGGAGCCGAGCGGGAGGGGCCTCAACGTCCGCGCCGAGCCCACCAGGCGGCGATCTGGGCGCGGGAACGGACGTCGAGCCGGAGGCGGATCCGTTCCACATGGCCTTCGGCGGAACGCTCCTCGATGCCCAGGCTCCGGGCGATCTGGCGGTTGCTCAACCCGTCCGCGACCAGGGACGCGACCTGGAGCTGGCGGGGAGTGAGCACATCGTCCGCGGGCGCGGCGGCCTCGCCCAGGAACTCCAGGATCGCGCGGACCACCTGGGCGGAGTCCCCGGCCCAGGGCAGGTGACTGCGCCCGGCGAGCGTCACCAGCCGTGCCCCGGGGATCCGCGCGGCCAGGTCACGTCCGAGCCGGTGCGGGATGGCCCGGTCGCCGCGGCGGTGCAGCACCAGCGTGGGCGACACCACCTGGTCCAGCAGGTCCTCCGCGCACGCCTCGTAGCACTGGTCCAGCAGTTCGCAGGCGGACTCCGCCGTGGCCACGCCGCGCTGCAGGTCGACGAAGCGCGCCCTCACCTCCGTGTCGGCGTCGGCCATGAAGATGTCGGCCAGCACGTCCGAACCCAGTCCCCAGTGGGCGCGTACCAGCTCGAGCAGCGCCGCCCGGACCCGCGCGGACGCCACCTGGCGGCCGTCGGCGTAGCCACCGTAGACGATCAGCCGTTCGACGCGCTCCGGATGCCGGGCGGCGAAGGCCAGCGACGCCACCGCGGCCGTCGACACCCCCAGCAGTTCGAAACGATCCTGCCGCAGATGGTCGACGACCGTCCGCAGGACCCGCGCCCCGGTGTCCACCGTCTGCCGGCCCGGCCACGGATCCGACAGGCCACAGCCGGGCCTGTCGTACAGCACCAGCGTCCGGCGCGCGGCCAGCGGAACGAGGAGCGCACGCACCGCCGGGTCCTGCCACAGCAACTCCAGATGGCTGATCCAGGCGGGAGGGATGACCAGCAGGGGACCGTGACCGACCGTGGCGTACGCGACGCGCACCCCGCCCTCGGCGGCACAGAAATGGACCTTGAAGCGTGGCTCGCCGTCCACCGCTCAGCCCCCCACGCCGTTGCGGGACGGCGCGAACAACATCCCTGGACGCCGCATACCGCCATGCTCACCCGTACGCGGCCCCCCGGCGTGGCCGGACGCGGTCACGCCGGCCGATAGGTCCTAGGGCTGCATGGCCGCGGTGAGGCGGTCGAGACCCGCCCCGGACACGCCGGTGAGGCCGGCACGGCGGCCGGTCGCGATGAGAAGGAGGTCGCCGATCGGGCCCCGGATCTCCTCGGGCCCGTCTCCGGCCGACCATTCCGTGTCGGTGGCGGTCAGGCGCAGTCCGCGCAGGCGCTTGCGGGCTCCGTAGAAGCGGCTGGCGCGAACATGGTCGAGCCCCGCGGCGGCGGGCCCGATGGGCATCTGGCGTGTCCGGCCGAGGGGACGCGCGATGTCCTGGCCATGTACCAGGGTGTCGACGAGAGGGTCCAGCAGGCCGGCGCCGGGGGCGCGGTGGGACGAGCCGGCCGTCTCGCGGATCTGCGCGACGAGTTCGGCGGGCTCGAACCGGGCGGCACGTTCCCTGGCCATGTCGCCGGTCATCCGGTCCCAGTCGCCCCGGGCCCGGATCATGCCCTTGACCGTGGCGGGGAGCGTGACGCGGGTGGACAGGGTCAGGTGGGCGGCCACATCGCGCACGGTCCACCCGGGGCACAGGGACTCCGCCGCCCATTCGGCGGGCGACAGGCCGTCCAGGAAGGCGGCCAGATCGAGGCGTTCGGCCTCCAGCCAGGCAAGGGTCTGGTCCATCTCGGGCTCCTCAGGTGCTCACGACGCCGTACACCCTCACCACGAACGACCCTGACCGGAATGGACAACCCCTCCCGAAAATCTCCTCCACCGCCCCGATGGGTGCGGGGCTAAGGAACGTCCACGGTGTGGTGTGAGGGGCGACGGTCAGGCGGTGCCGGTGCGTCAAGCAGGACGGCGCGTCATAGCCGTGTGGCCGTGCGGATCAGCCCGGCGAGGGCGAGGGAGCGGCTGTGCGCGGGCCAGGCGATGTGGGTGACGACGGGGGGTGCGTCGGTCAGGGGGACGGCGGTGTGCTCGGCCCACAGCCAGGCGCGGGCGGAGTCGGGGAAGACGGCCACGGTGCGTCCGAGGGCGATCAGCTGGGCCAGCTGCGTCTGGTCGTGGATCTCGGGGCCCGGGCCTGGCGGGTACGTGCCGCGGCGAGCCCAGCGGGCGAGCGGCAGGTCGGGGATGTCGCCGACGTCGGCCAGTGACAGAGTCCTCCGCGCGGCGAGGGGATGCGCGGAGGGCAGGATGGCGATCTGCCCCTCGGTCATCAGTTCCTCGCTGTCGAACCCGGCGAGGGAGTTGAACGGCGCGTGCATGAGCGCCACATCAGCGCGGCCATCGCGCAGCATCTCCTCCTGCTCGCACGTGCCGCTCGGCAGCACCTCGATCTCGGCGGCGTCGGGTTCGGCCGCGTAGGCGTCGAGGAGCTTGTGCAGCAGTTCGTGAGAGGCCCCGGCTTTCACCGCCAGCACCAGGCGGTTGCGGGGGCCGTCCGGACTGTCCGCGCCACCGGCGCGGCGGGTACGGCGAGCGGCGGCGGTGATCGCGTCGAGGGCTGCGCGGCCCTCGTGCAGCAGCATCTCTCCGGCGCCGGTCAGGGCGACGCCGCGGCGGTCGCGCACCAGCAGGCCTACGCCGAGGCGCCGCTCGAGCTGCTGGATCGCCCGGGACAGCGGTGGCTGGGCCATGCCGAGGCGTTCGGCGGCGCGTCCGAAGTGCAGCTCCTCCGCGACGGCCACGAAGTACCTCAGCTCACGGGTCTCCAAGGCGTCCATGGCCACAAACTACCTCGGTGATACCTGCCAGGTATTACAGGCCACTGCATCGATATTGGAGGCGCCGCCTGTCCGCGAGCGAGCATCGACGGCATGAGCGAACCCATCAACGCATCCTCCGCGTCACTGCCCGGCGGCACCTGGACCCTGGGCGATCTGACCGTCACCCGCTTCGGCTACGGCGCCATGCAGCTCGCCGGCCCCGGAGTCATGGGCCCGCCCGCCGACCGCGACGGCGCACTCGCCGTCCTGCGCGAGGCCGCCGGCCTCGGCATCACCCATTTCGACACCGCCGGCGCATACGGCCCGCGCGTCACCAACCAGCTGATCCGTGAAGCGCTGCACCCCTACTCCGAAGCGCTGCACATCGTGACCAAGGTCGGCGCGGTCCGCGATCAGCAGGGCGGCTGGCCTCCCGCCCGGCGTCCCGAGGAGCTGCGCCGCGCCGTCCACGAGAACCTCGAGGACCTCGGCCTCGACTCGCTCGACGTGGTCAATCTGCGACTCGGCGACGCTCAGGGCCCCCGGCCCGGCTCGCTCACCGAGCCCTTCGAGACCCTTGTCCAACTCCAACAGCAGGGCCTGATCCGGCACCTCGGAGTGAGCAACGCGACGGCGGAACAGGTAGCCGAGGCGCAGGCGATCGCGCCGATCGTGTGCGTTCAGAACATGTACAACCTCGCCTACCGCCAGGACGACGAGCTGATCGACGAACTCGCGGAGAAGGGCATCGCCTACGTGCCCTTCTTTCCGCTCGGCGGCTTCACCCCGTTGCAGTCCGCGGCGCTTTCCGCCGTGGCCGCCCGGCTGGACGCGACGCCGATGTCGGTCGCCCTGGCCTGGCTGCTCCGGCGGTCGCCGAACATCCTGCTCATTCCCGGCACGTCGTCGGTGGCGCACCTGCGCGAGAATGTCGCCGGTGCGGGACTCTCGCTCTCCGACGAGGAACTCGCCGAGCTGGACAAGATCGGCCACTGACAGGACGCAGCCCGCCCCTCCGCGGGATCAAGGGGAGTGGCGGATGATGCGATGCGGGCCTCATCCGTGATGACCGAGGGGAGCTGCTCGCACATCCCGGCGGTGTTCTCCCGAACGTGACCCCAGGGCCAAAGTAGAGAGAGCGCCGCAGGTCACGGGGGCGTACACGGCACCCGCCTCCCGAACGGATCCCGGTGCGGACACAGCGGGATAAGACCAGCGCGACACGCGTCGGGCCGACCGGGATAACGACGTGGCCGCGCCCCGTTCGCGGTCAGATCGATGAAACCTGCGCAGGTCACGGCAGTGATGCGTCGGCGGCCACGCGGGCCGGGCGATGGTCGGCTTCGGACAAGGAACGCGGGACTTGCTGCCCGACGCCCGCATTTGCCCCACCCGATGTCCCCTGGGGTGGGGCGGCGATGAAGTAGAACGTCTGGCGGCCCTCGGCGCGGTAGTCCACCAGCCCGCAGCCGCGCAGGCGGCCCAGGTGCTTGGACACCGTGGACTGGGCCGGCCCCAGCTCGCGTTGGTTGTTGCCTACTGCGACCGAGGGGCTGTGGTGGTCGAGCCCCACTCCCACAGCGCCTGCAGGACCGGTGCGAGGGCGCTGCCGCGTTCGGTGAGGGCGTAGCGCACTCTTGGTGGCCAGCCCGGCGTGCGGTGCCGATCGAGGGCGCCGGCCTCGACCAGTTGGGTCAGCCGGTCGGTGAGGACCTTGTCCGAGAGTGCGGGCAGGGCCTGTGCGAGCTGGCTGAAGCTGCGCGGGCCATGCAGCAGTTCGAGGATGACCAGGGCGGTCCACCGTCCGCGTATCGCGGCGAGGGTGATCTCTACTGGGCACGACGGGGAGGGCTCGACCACCGGGCCCGGGCAGCTGTGCAGGAACTCGGTCGCTGTGTAGCTGACCGTTTGGTGAGCCACGGAGGGCCTCCTTAGGGTTGCCGACACATCCCAGCGTGCCAGGGCCGGGAGCCGCCCCGGACATCGGTACGGCATGTCCGTACCACCGGCCAGGCGACCATCCGAGCGGAGGAGCGAAATGGTGCAACCCATTGAGAAGATAGCGATCGCGGAAGTGGCGACTCGGCTCTTTCATGCGCTGGACGCGCATGATTGGCAAACGATCGGCGCACTGACGACGGATTCCATTGATCTTGATTACCCGTCGAAACAGGGTGGTCCGGAACTGGTGTCCGCAGACGATTTCGTGTCGGGCCTGCGGAGTTTCCTCCCCGGTTTCGATGCCACGCAACACCTGCTGGGTCCGATCGTCGTCGAACCGGGCGAGGAACCCGAGGCGACGGCGCGGTTCGACGCCCGTGTCACCCACCTGATCACCGAAGCCGCCGATGCCCCTATCTGGGTGATCGGCTGTCATTACACCCTTGGCCTCACACGGCGAGACGGTGGATGGAAACTGTGCTCCTCCCGTGTCCGGGTGCTGTACGAGGAGGGCAACCGCGACCTGGAAGCCGCAGCCCGTCAACGGGCGCAGCCATCGTCGCTCTAGGCGCCCTCCACCCAGGTCCGTGCGACCAGGGGCAAGAGTAGCTACGCGTAGCGGCCGTCACTCTCTGCGCTCACAGAATGACCGATTCTGCGAGACTGGCCAGGTAGAGCCGGCACCGGAGGAAGCCGCCGAGGCGGTCGAACGCTACGACTGCCCCAACTGCGGGGTGATGGCACCGTCACCGTGCCGGTCGCGGGGAGGGAAGGTCGCCTCCAAATACCATGCGGCGCGATTCCTCTTGGTGCCGGCGCTGCGCGAGCTGCTGGAGGTTCGCCGGCCTGCCGGACGCGGGCCTGGCGGCGGCGCAGAGCCGAACAGAACGCACCCTCCACCGGCGACCTGCTCGCCCTGCTCAGGGCCGACGCCCCGCCCGCGCTATGAGTCGCCCGCCCGGGGACGGTGCCACACACCCGCACAAACCGTCCCACACCCAACCTGATCGGCAATCATTCAACAGGTACTTACTCGTGGCGAGGCCCGATGACCTGGTGGACGATAAAGGCATGCTCATCGGGCGGTGGTTCCGGCCCGATCCTCCAGTCGAGGAATCGCAGCCCGACGGCGTGGGAGAGGCCGGGTGCGGGAGCTTTCAGGAATTCCGCGAGAGCGGGGCGATAATCCTGGAAAGGAACGCCGGTCTCCACGGCCGTCGCCAGCGCTGCGAAGAGCGCGCTGAGACTGGGCGCCCACTGCTGGGCATCGATGGCGCCCGAACCGATACCGAGCTCGTACACATGCCCGTAGGTCGGTCCCGGGTGGTGATCGATGAAGGCGAGACCGCCATCCTTGGGCTCGGCGAACGGAACCCAAAAATGAGGGTGGCCCTCGACACTGTCGTGCGGGTAGGAGCCGCGCATCTCCGGGCTTGTCAACATGTCCCGGAACCCAACGATGTTCTGGGTACCGATCAACTTGTGTCCCAGCGGCAGAAACCGTCCGAAGGGGTCGCCTCCCGAGCGGGTACCGTTGTGCAGCCGCAACAGCGCCCTCAATTCGGGATGCAACTCCATCTGGTACGCGGCCTCGACGGCGGCGATCTGCGCGTCACTCGCCGGAGGGCTGAGCAGGGCATGGTCCTCCGGCACGTTCTCGGCGAGCCAGGTCGCGAAGCGTCTCCAGGTGCGCTGAAACGACTCCGTGTCCATCCGCTATCACCACTTGTCACGAGATCGACTGGTCGATCAGGCAGAGACGATCCTACCGGCAAAGCGGCGTTCCACACGGTTCTTGCCTCAGCGAGATCACTGGTTGTTCAACACAACCTCAGCGAACATCGCCTGTTCGACCTTGCGCTCAGCCTTGGTATTGACCTTGCCGATCAGCCCGATCAGCAGATCACCAACGCGTCGGTGATCCCGGCGGTCCGGCTCCACGCCGGTGCGGCCAGCAGCGTCAGCCGCACCGGCTCCCGATTGGCAGCGAAATCGGAGGGGGGCGAGGCCATTGCTCTGGCCCGCCATGAGGCCCCCAGCCGCTCGGAGAACCCGCCGAACAGATCCGCCGGCAACCCGATCGCCTTGGCCCGCCGCAGCTTGACGATCTCCTCCAGCAACGTCTCCACCCCCAGCCGCCCCGGATCGGACTTCAACTCTGCCAAGAACCCGTCCGCGCCCTTGGCCGGCTCCAGCAGAGCCGCGGTCGACTCGGCCGACAACCGGGCCGTCACCTGCTCGCAGAACGACCGCTCGAACCGGGCCCGGCACGAACGCACGATCTGCTCGATCCTGCCCGGCGGCTCGATCCGCAATTGCGGCACCGCCCCGACAGCGCCGCCCGCACACCCTCATCGGGCATTGATCGAACGGCGGTCGTGTCACGATCCGGCGGCCGCCGAGTTCACCAGTCGCGAGTGGCGATCAACTTCTCCACATCAGCCTCTGGGTAGCCATATACCGACGCCACGAAACCGAAGTCTTCGGCGATCAGCTCTCGGGCAACGGTCTCGATCTCACTGTCGGCGGCGTAGAACTCTTCCGCGAGCGCGTTGAACTCCTCCGTCGCGGCCTGCGTGAGCGTGTACAAGGCCGCCAGGTCCGACGGTCGCTCGGCCTCGATCCGCTCGCACAGTCCCAGCAAGATCGCCTTCCCCTTGTCGACGAGATGATCGGGGAAGTACCCGTCGTCGTACATGCCCTTCAGGAAGGCGTGACCGGCCACCTGCCGGTTCGTGAGCGCCACCGTGAACTCCTTCTTCTTCCCGACCGGTCTCCGATTGTGCACGGCACCACTGACATAACAGGGCTCGGCGGCTTCAACTCCGGGCTCGACCTCACCCATCCGGGCACGTCTCCTACAGCATTCGCCAGAACGTCGTCTCGTGAAGCGGCGCCTTGACTGCGAACAGACCGGTGATCCGCGCTTGTGACAGTGGGCGCGGCCCGTTCCAGCGTGACGGGCCTGGCAGGTGCGGCGTCAAGGCTTGTGCGGTGGGAACAACCTCACGGGATCGACCAGGCTACGGTTAGGATGCACGGTGTCCACGCGCACGACCAGCACGGTCTTGCTCCAGGTGACCCGGAGCAGGGCCACAGGAAGCGTCGCACTGCCGCCTCTCGACACCTCCAAGGGGCGAAGGCGGCGGCGGGGGTAGCCGTGCCGGACTGCCGCATCAATAGCTCGTTCCATGAGTTCTTCGTCGGTCAGCGGGTCCGGAAGCGATCGGCGTCGGCGGCGCGCCAGCCAGCGGAAGGTGGCGACGACTCCAGCGTCGGAGCGGTTGCCGATGACTCCGCCGAGGATCGCGGCGTTCACGTACATGACCGCGTCGAAGACGGTGTCCCAGGGGATGCCGGGAAAGCCGGGGAAGCCGCTCTGGGGGGCGGATTGGCCCGGATGATGGTGCGGGGGAGAGAACTGAGCCTCAGGCGGTGTGACGGGCAGCCCCTCATGAGGGAAGAGCGGCGGCGGGGCGGGCCACGGCCAAGGCGATGGCGGACTCGGCGAATTAGCGTCTGGTGGAGCCGGCTGGTTCTCCACCTCGGGTCCGGTGACCTCGTTGTCCTGCCCGGACGCCGCCTGAGCCATCATCTTGTCGAGGTTGGCGGCACGCTCGTCTTTGCTGCGCTCCTTGTGCGCGGGGGTGCTCTCTTCCGAGGGCGGTTCTTCGGGCTGAGGGTCCCGGGGGGCGGTCATGATCGGCCTCTCGTGGGCTCCAGGCGAATCTCAATCATGCTCAGGGAGGGCGCTCGGAGGGGATCACCTCCGATAAGGCATTGCCGGAAATCAATCCCCGTAGTCGGGAGGACGTGCCGTCCCGCTTCGCCCGAGTACGCGCTCACAAGTCGGCCAGATAGCCGAGGCGCCAGCGCGAGCGGGTTTCGGTCGGGTCCTCGGTAGTGAACAGGTCGCGCCCCGCGACCGGTTGCGGCCAAGGCGCCTGGCGTTCACCGTCACGGGACGCGCCGTACGCCGCCTCGACGTGCTGTGTTCACACATGCTGATCACGGTCACGGCATGCGACGCTTCCTTCTTGCTCGGCGCACCGCCGTGGTCTTGGCGCTCAATGCCGTCCTGGGGGCCGCCCTGGCCCTGTTCTCCAGCCCTGCACAGGCTGCCCCCGTCTACTGGACGTTCCAGAACCTGGCGTCCTTCAACTGCCTGACCGGCGGGACCTCCGGTGCCGCCTGGCTGACGACCTGTACAGGCAGCACCAACCAGCAGTGGGACTGGATCGGCACCAGCAACAACATGCTGAAGAACCGGGCGACCGGCCGCTGCCTGACAACCGACAACAAGACCGCGAGCAACGCGACCTGGACCAGCACGTGCGTGAACAACGCCTATGGCCAGGTCTTCCACTACACCGGTGGGACGCTGTACAGCGCGGCGTACTACACCTACCTGCGGGCCGAGATCGGCGACGACGGTGTCCGTGCCGATCGTACGGGTGACCTCACCAGCCCGCTCTTCGAGTGGATCGGAACGCACAACTGAGCCCTACCGGCTCGGCCCCTCAAGGGCCGGGCCGTTCGCTCGTCCAGCCTTGACCAGATCCAGCACCTTGCGGCGAAACTCCGGGGGATGGCTCCTGGGCATCCTGTGATTCTCCGTGTTGTCGAAGGCACGAGGATTCCGACAACGCGCCGCCACCGAACTCGGGATGCACCAGCCTGCCAGGTTGTCGCGATGGTCATGGGGGGAGCCAAGGTAGTACCGATCGGGGCCGCTGACCGCTCTGCTCGTTCTGGGCGCGAAGAGGCTGCCCATGCCCAGCCCGCACCGGCGTCCATCGCTGATCCCGGCGATGAGTTCGGGACGTCCACCGGATCTATTCAGGTGGACGATTCGAAACGCTGGAGAGCTGATGGACAACGTACGAACCTACGCGGTGACCGCGGCGACCGGGCATGTCGGTGGATATGCGGCGCACGAGCTTCTTCGGGCCGGCCACCGCGGCCGCGTGATGGGCCGCGACCGTGAGCGTCTGAAGGAACTGGAGGCGGCCGGCGCCGATGTCTTCGTCGGTGATCTGGCCGACCGGGGCTACGTGGAGGACGCCTTCGCCGACGCCGACGGTGCCCTGCTGATCGTTCCGCCGCATCCCGCCGCACCGGACTTTCCCCGCTACCAGCGCAGGATCGCCGGGGTCTACGCCTCGGCCGCCGCGCAGGCCGGCCTGCGGCATGCGGCGTTCATCAGCACGCAGGGGGCCGACGACGACCGTGTGGGCGGACTGATCGCCGGGCACGCGACCATCGAGTCCATCCTCAACCAGGTGGCCGGCCTCAATTTGGTGCATGTCCAGCCGCCGAGCTTCTTCGAGATCCTGTACTACTTCCTGGGACCAATGAGGGAAAGCGGCGTTCTCAGCTCGCCCCTGGGCACCGACGTCACCCTCCGCTTGGTCAGCGCACGCGATGTCGCGGCCGTCGCCGTAGGTCTTCTCAAAGATCTGCACTTTCGTGGAGTCAGCACCGCACCGGTCCATCCCGTCCGCCCCATCACGATGAGGGAGATCGCCGGGCTGATCGGCGAGCACCTCGGCAGTCCCGTGGGGGTGGCGCAGGTATCCGCCGAAGCCGACATCGCGGACCTCATGGCTGCCGGCACCGGACGCAGCTTCGCGACACTGCTCAACCAGACCTGGGCCATCGCCACCGCGATGGGGACCGAACCGCCGGACGAGTTCCCGCCCGCGGCCCCGGCGGCGTACCGCATCGAGGACTTCATCCGCGACGAGCTGGTGCCGGCCATCCGCTCGTCGCGGCCGATCTCTGACTACTCGACCGCGACGCGCCCCCGGCGCGCCGCCTGAGAACGATCCGCATCCGTGCACCGGCCGTAACGGACCGATGAGTTCCGGCCGGTCGCCGGATCAGTAACACCGGCGAACACGTCAGGAGAGCCCGTGAGCAGAACCGTGGTCGTGAAGTACCAGGTGAACGAGGCCGCCGCAGAGGCCAACCAGGAGCTGGTCGAGCGGGTGTTCGAGCAGCTCGCCGCAGAAGAGCCGGGCGGGCTGCGGTACGCCACGCTACGGCTGGCCGACGGCGTGACGTTCGTCCACATCGCCGTAATCGAGGGAGAGGACGACCCCCTGCCCCGGCTGAGCGCGTTCAGGCGGTTCCAGGAAGAACTCGAGGACCGCGCCGCCGACGGACCGGGACGCAGTGCCGCGACCCTGGTCGGCGCCTACCGCTTCCTCAGTCCGTGAGCGATGCCCTCAGCGGTGACCGGGTTCAGCGCAGGAATCGATAGTTGGAGAGGTTCATGACAGATCGCATGGCGGCCGCCGAGGTCGCGACGGCGTTCATCAAGGCGTTCGGGGCCGGTGACATGGTCACGGTCGCGGAATGTCTGGCCGATGACGTGGTGTTCGAGAGCCCGCGGGTGCGCGCCGAGGGCATCGACGCGGTGACGGCGGTGATCGGGGAGTTCACGCGGATCGTCGAAGGTGTGGACGTCATCGCGGCGCTGGGTGACGCCGGACAGGCGATGGTGATCTACAACATGAGGACCGTCCCGTTCGGAACGCTGCGCGTCGTCGATCACCTGGTGCTGCGGGACGGGAAGATCATCTCCGATGTGGTGGTCTTCGACACCTACGAGATCCGCAAGGCCCAGGAAACAGAGGAGGCGGCCGCCGGTTGAGCGCTTTCCAGACGCGGCGGCGGGATTTCCAGGTGGACAGCACGTCGGGGTGGCCAGCGCTCAGCGGCAAGGGTGCGGCCTGGCCTGGCCGTACCGAGGCCACGACGATCGGCCCAAGCGGACAGGAGTCGCCGTGACGCGGACAGTGAGGTCGGTTGAGGAGTTCACCCGCCTGACGGCTCCCTACCGCAACGATCTACTGAGCCTCTGCTACCGGATGGTCGGGTCGGCGCACGATGCGGAAGACCTCGTTCAAGAGACCTATCTGCGTGCCTGGCGCTCCTACGAGACGTTCAGCGGCCGGTCTTCGTTGCGAACGTGGCTGTACCGGATCGCGACCAACGCCTGCCTCCGCGCTGCCGAGCAGGCCGGGCGCCGCCCGCTGCCGTCCGGGCTCGGCGCACCCAGCGGCGACCCTGCGGCGCCGCCCGGACCGCGCCGGCTGGACCTGCCGTGGTTGCAGCCCTTCCCCACCCCCGTGTCCGACGAGACACGAGACCCCGCCGAGGTGATAGCCGATCGATCGACCTTGCGCCTTGCGCTGATCACCGCCCTGCAGGTGCTGCCGCCCAGACAGCGCGCGGTGCTCATCCTGCGCGATGTGCTGGCGTGGCGTGCCGCCGAGGTCGCCGAGCTGCTCGACACCACCGTCGCATCCGTCAACAGCCTCCTGCAACGCGCCAGAACGCGACTGGACGACCTCCCGCACTCCGGACTGAACGTCACCGAACCCACCGAAGACCGCAAGCGCGAGCTACTCCGGCGCTACATCGCCGCGTTCCAAACGTCCGACATCGACCTGCTGACGCAGACGCTGGCACACGAGGCGACCTTCGAGATGCCGCCCATCCCCACCTGGTTCACCGGCCGGGACACCATCGCCAGGTTCCTGGCCCCTCGCCTGCCGGCCCCCGGCCGGATACGCACCGTCCGCGCTGACGCCAACGGACAACCCGCCGTCGCGCTCTACCACCGGCACCGGGACGGCGGCTTCCGCGCCCACGCACTCCACGTGCTCACCCTGTCACCTGCCGGCATCGACCGGATCGTCGCGTTCATGGACCCCGGCGTCTTCACGCTGTTCGATCTGGCACAGACGGCCCCCGAGATGGACCGGGAGGCGCGGCGGGTATCCCCGCAAGAGTGGAAATGACCTTCAGGAACGCCCGCATCACCGCCGACACCGATTCCGCGGCCGCCGTCGAACCTCGTGACGTATCGCCCCTGTCAGTGGCAGTGACCGGGCTCGGTCGCCGGGCCCGTGTCGGTGCCGCCCAAGTCATCGGAGATGCCGCGGTCGACACGTGGCCACTGCGCCGTGGGACGTCCACCCGGCCACTCCCACAGCGGCGGCCAGTCAGGGGCCCCGCCCAGGGTCCGCATGGCGCTTCCACGGCGCGGCCAGCCTGCCGGTGAGTCCTCCCAGTCCTCCTGGCGCCCGAACACCGTGAGGTCCATGAGCGCGTAACTGTTGTCCACGGCCTCGGCGCCGCGACGTTTGGTCCAGTACGTCTCGAAGACGCGATCGTCGTCGCGCAGGTAGCACACAAGGTGGAACAGGCCGAGCTCCCGGCCGGTAAGAAGGGAATCGAGGGACGGCTGGGCGGAGTACCACGGCATCGTCCAGCCCATGAAGGCGCGATAGCGCAGGGATTCCTCGTACGAGGTCTGCGCGTCCGCGAAGCCGTAGGCCGTGTTCCGTCCCTGGGAGAACACGGCGAAGGTGATGTCCCGGGAGTGCAGATAGGCCAGCTCGCCCACGTGGCTCATCACCCAGGTGCAGCCCTCGCACTGCTCAGCGGCCGGCCGACCGGGCCACCACATGAAGTAGTAGGCGATCAACTGGCGTCGTCCCTCGAACGCGTCCAGGAGCGTTGTCGGGCCGTCCGGCCCCAGCAGCGGGCTGTCCGCGGCCACCTCGACCATCGGGAGCCTGCGGCGGGCGGCGGCGATCGCGTCGCCTTCGCGGGTGTGGGCCTTCTCTCTCGCCCGCAGCTCCTCCAACTGCCGCTCGAAGGTCGCGCGGTCGACGACCGGCGGTCGTGCATTGCTCGGGTTCTCGGACATCGGCGGCTCCTAGGATCGCCTCGGCGTGGCCACGGGTCGCTTCCGGGCGACATCGTTCCCGGCCGGGGTCACCGTAGTGTGCGATCCGACCTGGCTCTACCGCTCCCGACCATGCCCACGACGCTGCTCCGCGTAACGATTGGCCGCCTCTGCTGCAACGTCTTCGACGGCTACCTCGGCTGATGGTCAGACCGCTCTGACGTTCACGGCACGGCCGCATTCGGTGATGGTGAGCCGCCGTGGGGGAGAGGTCCGCGCAACAGTTCGGCGCGACGCGCGGGCCACTGGTGATTGTGTCGCTGGTGCCGGGGCGGCATCCAACTGGTGGGCCAGACCGTTACCTGAGCTTGTGGTCCTGGTGTCATGCGTTTGCAACCGGCAGACCGGGCGCTCAGTAGCGTCGCCTATGTGGAGCCGTTCAGCCGGCTTCGCAGGCGCTGACCAGGACAATCGCTGCGGAGTCAGCACCGTTGACCGGGCTTTCGTGGCTACGGGAGAGCAGTTGCGGCCTCGAAAAGGGGCACCCGGTTCACTCCTCTGGCACGTTGACGCCCGAGGGCTGTGTCAAGGGGGTTGTCATGGCGTTGGTGGTCGGTGACGCGGGTGGGGGCCCGCTTTCCACGTCGGCACGGGGATGGGCGACATGATCTGGTCGTATCCGAGCGACGCGAGCCGACCGGGTGGGCCGCCACCGGGCCGGCGGACCGTGTTCGGCGAAGGCCCCTCCCTGTCGGCTCATGGGGACGGGCATGGCCCCTGAATCCCTCGACCTGGTGCTGTTCCCGCACTGCGATATGCACGTCGCGCTGTCCGGCACGCCGGCGCTCCGGGTGGCCGTCATGGACCGCTTGTTCGATCCCGACGTACCCGATCGCTACAGCCTCGAGGATGTCACCGCCGAGTGCACGTTCGAGTTCTTCGCGCCGCACAACGAGGTGGGCCATCGTCTCGACGGTCTGCCCAAGATCGAGCCGACGACCGGACTGGTGACCGCGGCGACTCCCGGCGTGTACCTGTTCCAGGCCCGCTGGGAGACGGCGTACATCGTCGGGCGCCTCCAGGTGCACAACCAGATCACGGCGTGGTGGTTCGGGAACGACTCCATCACCACGGCGCTGGACGCCGGAACCGCGACGCGTCCCGGCATCGCGCACGCGCAGCCGTCGATCTATGCGAAGTTCAGCGACGACGCCACCGGCGCCGACCGGATCGGGGACATCACGGGCCACCGGTACGTGACGCTGACTCCCGACGAGCCGGCGAAGCTCGCGATCACCCCGCAGGGCCGGCTACGCGGCCTCGCCGAGACGGCCGATCCCACCCATATCACGGGGTCCTTCCTCGGGAAGACGGCAAAACTGCCGGTGCGGGTGTTCGACTACACGAGGTCCCGCCCGGACCTATATCCCATCCAGACCCCGGATGTTCCGCACGCCGACGACATGCACAATGTCCTCTTTCTCTCGGAGGGTTTCCGGGACACCGACGAGGACCGCAAGCTCTTCGACGAGGTCGTCACGAAGACCGTGCGTGAGATGTTCGACAAGCCGAGGCATGAGCCGTACCCGATGCTGGAGGGCAGCTTCAACGTCTTCAAGGCGTTCATCCCCTCGCAAGAGCATCTGCTCACGTGCGGCTTCCGCGTGACGGACGCGGATCTCACCCAGGCGCGGCCTATTCCGTTCAACAGGAACGAGAACAGCCGGCCGGGGGTCTACACCTTGCAGGAGCTGGTCGCCCGGGTCGGCCTGCCGATGCACAACGAGAGCCGGTTCGATCTCGTGAACATCTGGAAGCGCCAGGGCTTGGAATTCGACGAATCCCTGATAACTCCCGGGCTCCTCTCTGAATGGAGGAGCCATGACGCGGTTGGAATCCTGCACGCGCGGGACACGGTGTTCGGACTGTATCTCGGCAGCCGCCCGGCCGATCGGCTGTCGGGTTCGTCCGCTCCAGTGCCCCGGCCGCCGACGGACTCGGAGCCGGCGTCCGACGAGCTGAAGAAATTCATCGCCCGGGTGTACGAGTTCTACGGCTTCCAGGTCACCCGGCGCCTCTCGCCGGACCCGCGGCGGCATCCGCCGGAACTGTTCGCGGAGACCGGGGCGAGCCCGGGCACATCGATCATGCGGTACCTCGGCGGCCTGAGGTATGCCTACGCGCCGTTCTCCGTGATCGGCAAGAACTGGGTGCCGGCGTCCAATCCCACGAAGCCCCAGCTCAGCTTGGGCTTGGTCGCGATAGTCGCCAACGACGACCTCAAAGGCGGGACCAACCTCGGCGGGCTCCTCGCGGTGCAGACGATGGACAGGAAGCTCACCCTCCCGATCGCGTATTCCGACCTGGTCGACAAGCGGGAGATGCGCCGCAACCCCCAGGGTGCGGTCCAGCCGGACCTCACCGACCTCGTCGACACGGTCACCCACGAGTTCGGGCACACCTTCAATCTGGGCGACGAGTACGAGTTCCAGGACGGCGACGGCGACTCCGCCGCACAGACCGCCGACCTCGTCCATGACAACCTGTCGGTACTCGGATTCCTGCGCGCCGCCCCGGAGCCCAGCAGGCTGATCGACCCGACCAAGCTCAAGTGGCTTCACCTGCCCCTGATGAGCCTGTCCGCGAAGCTCCTCGTCGAGTCGGTGAACGTAGAGGGCGGTATCAAGGTCGCGATCGACCCCCGCTACATCGGCAAGTGGGTCCAGGCGAAGAAGGACGGCGCCGAGGTCCGCCTGCGCAACTTCAAGCTCGGGAAAAACAGGCAGCTGCTTCCGCTGAGCCCGGACCCCAGCCAATTCCTGGTCGGACTGCACATAGGCGCTATAGACGAGTCGCTCGGCACGATCGTGCTCATCGACGCGACACCTCCGTTCCCGAAGTTCGACCGCGGCTCCGTGCTGTACGCCCCGCTCATGATCGGCGGGCAGGCGGTCGAGGTGGTGGACGAGAAGGTGCAGCAGTGGCTGGTGGCCAACAGAAGCCCGATGAACCGGGATCCCGACCATGTGCACGCCCGGGTAGAGGACGACAAGCCGATCGATATACCCGGGTTCTTCCCGCCCTGCGACTCCACCAAGACACTGGGGGTGTTCGAAGGGGCCAACGCATTCGCCGGTGGTTTCTACCGGCCCGCCGGTCGTTGCAGGATGCGCAACAGCGACAAGCAGCCGGCGTTCTGGTCCGGGATCTTCGAAGACGGCGGCGCGTTCTGTGACGTCTGCAAGTGGCTGATCGTCCACCGGGTCGACCCCAGCTACCACGCCGCTCTCAGCGCCACCATGCATCTCGGGACGCTCTGAATGGCCGGGCCGGGCATGTTCGAGAGGATCATGGCGGAGGTCGGGCAGGCGATGCTGCCCCTGCGCGACGCGCTGCGCTCGCCGGACGCCTTCACCGCGTTCACGCAGAAGATGGGGTGGCGGGTGGAGGCCGTCCCGCCGCCGCTGGCCGATCTCGGCGGCGAACTCGACACCCTCTACGACGCGCTGCGCGGGCTGCTCGGCGACGGCGGGCTCAATGTCGGCGGCGGGCTGTCCACCGGGGTCTCCGCCGACTTCTCCGCCGACAACGTGGCGCGGGCGCTGGGCGCGGTGCAGGGCGTCGTCAACGGGATCCGGGGGATCGCCGACGCGCCCGACTCGGCGTTCCCGCAGGCGCTGCTGGCGGACGGGTTCCGCGAGAAGTTCCCCGGTCAGCTCATCGACTTCTTGGTCATCACCTACCTGCAGCGCTTCCATCCGCCCGTAGCGTTCGCTCTGCGCAGCCTGGGCGTCGTTAAGGCGGGCTTCGCGCCGTCGGCGGGCGCACGCCCGCCGTACGTCCACCTCTCGCTGGATCTGGCCGACCTGCCCCGCCTGCTCGGCGATCCGCCGCAGGTGCTGAAGGACGCCTTCGGCTGGGGCGGGCCCGACTTCGACTTCACGGCGCTGGCGTCCCAGGTCGACAACCTGCTGTCGAGCATGGGGGTGGAGTTCTCCGTGCAGGCCCTGGCGTCCGCGATCGCGGGGGCGGTCCAGGGGACGCCGGTGGGCCCGGCCTCGCCGCCGGTCCCGGCGATCAAGGGTGTCGTCTTCGAGCGGATGCTCGCCCAGGACCAGCGGCTGGCCGCCGAGGTGCGGCTGGTGGAGCTGCCCGGCGCCGGCGGGGCACCGCCAGGACTGGCCCTGCTGCCGTACTTCGCGGGCAGCCTGGGCGTCGGCCTCCCGCTGACGCCGGACGTCACGCTCACCGTCCGGAGCGATCTGGACCTGCGGGGCGGGATCGCGCTGCGGGTCCGGCCCGGACGGCCGATCGAGACCGTCGTCGGCTTCGACGGCGGGACGCCGAGCAGCAAGAACGGCTCGATCGAGGCGGTCGTCGAGCGCGGGAACGCCGACGTCCCGCCGAAGCTGATCGTCGGCAGCGCCGACGGCACGAGGCTGCAGTTCCGGAAGATCGGCGCGGCCGGCGGAGTGCGCCCGGACGGCGACGGCGTGGACGTCTACGCCGAGTTCGAACTCACCGGGCTGGAGTTCGTCTTCTCCCCGGGCGGCGCCGACGGGTTCATCGCGACGATCCTGCCGGACGCCGGGTTCACCGTCGGCGCCGACCTCACGGTCGGCATATCGCACAGCAACGGGTTCTACTTCCGCGGAACGTCGAACCTCGAGCTGCAGGTGCCCACCCACATCGATCTGGGCCCGGTGGAGATCCAGTCGCTGACGATCTCCGCCTCGCCGGACGGTGACGGCGTGCCGATCGGGCTCGGGGCGGCGTTCAAGGCCGAGCTCGGCCCGATCCAGGCCGTGGTGGAGCAGATCGGCCTGACCGCGAACCTGGCGGCCAGGCCGGACCACGACGGCAATCTCGGCCCGCTCGACGTCTCGCTGGCGTTCAAGTCGCCGAAGGGCGTCGGGCTGAAGCTCGACGCCGGGATCGTGGCCGGTGGCGGCTACCTGTACTTCGATCCGGACCGGGGCGAGTACGCCGGGGCGCTGGAGCTGGAGTTCGCCGGGTTCATCGAGGTCAAGGCGATCGGGCTGATCACCACCCGGATGCCGGACGGCACCGAGGGGTTCTCGCTGCTGATCGTCCTGACCGCCGAGTTCGGCGGTGGCGGGATCCAGCTCGGGTTCGGGTTCACCCTGCTCGGCGTCGGCGGGATCCTCGGGTTGAACCGCAGGATGGACTTCAAGGCGCTCGCCGAGGGCGTGGCCAGCGGGTCCATCGAGTCGGTGATGTTCCCGCGGGACGTGATCGCGAACGCCCCGCGGATCATCAGCGACCTGCGCAAGTTCTTCCCGCCGCAGGACGGCCGGTTCCTCGTCGGGCCGATGGCGAAGATCGGCTGGGGGACGCCGACGCTGGTCAGCGTGTCGCTCGGGGTGATCGTGGAGATCCCGCCGGGCAACATCGCCATCCTCGGCGTGCTCAAGTGCGTCCTGCCCGGCGAGGACGTGCCGCTGCTGGTGCTGCAGGTCAACTTCATCGGTGCGTTCGAGGTCGACAAGTCGCGGCTGTGGTTCTTCGCGCGGCTGGTCGACTCCCGCGTCCTGACCATCACCATCGACGGCGGTATGGGACTGCTCGTCTACATGGGCGACAACCCGGACTTCGTGCTCTCGGTCGGCGGGTTCCACCCGTCCTTCAAGCCGCCGCCGCTGCCGTTCCCGGTGCCGCCGCGGGTGTCGATGGACATCCTGAACGCGCCGGGCCGGCTGATCCGGGTGTCCGGCTACTTCGCGGTCACCAGCAACACGGTGCAGTTCGGCGCGAAGGCCGAGCTGCGGCTGGGCTTCGACGACTTCGGCCTGGAAGGGCACCTCGCCTTCGACGCGCTGTTCCGGTTCTCGCCGTTCGCGTTCCTCATCCAGATCTCCGCCGGCGTCTCGCTGAAAGCGTTCGGGGTCGGCCTGTTCAGCATCGACCTGCGGTTCCAGCTGGAGGGCCCGGCGCCGTGGCGGGCGCACGGCCGCGGCTCGATCTCCCTGCTGTTCTTCGAGATCTCCGCGGACTTCGACATCTCCTGGGGGGAGGAGCGCAACACCACCGTGCCCCCGGTCGAGGTGCTGGCACTGCTGGAGTCCGAGGTCCGCAAGGCCGAGGGCTGGCGGACCCGGCTGCCGGCGGGCGGCACCAACCCGCTGGTCACGCTGCGGCAGCTGCCCCCGGGCGACGAGCTGGTCCTGCACCCGCTGGGCACGTTGTTCATCCATCAGCGGGCCATCCCGCTCGAGGTCCGGATCGACCGGGTGGGCGCGCAGCGGCCGAGCGACGGCAAACGGTTCAGCGTGGCGCCGGTGCCGGGCAGCGGCCTGGTACGGGTGTCGGCCACCGACGACCGGTTCGCCATGGCCCAGTTCCAGGACATGGACGACGCCGCGAAGCTGTCCCGCGCGGCGTACGAGAAGCAGGACGCCGGCCTGGAGCTGACCGCCGACAAGGGCGCGATCGCGTCCCCGCGGGTGGTCCGGCGCAGCGCGCGGTACGAGCTGCACATCATCGACAACAAGCCGCCGACGACGACGGCGCGTGAGGCCCGGCGCGCGGTCTCGCTGGCGGGCGGGGCGCGGACGCGGCGCCCCGCGAGGCTCTACAGCCCGCATCCGGCGGTGTTCGGCCGGCTGCTGGAGGGCAGCAGCACCGCCCGTTCACCGCTCTCGCAGCGGGAGGCCCGGCTGCGGCAGCCGTTCGCACCGGACGAGACCGTGCAGGTCACCGGCGACCGCTTCGTGGTCGCGTACCGGCGGAACAACCTCCAGGCGTTCCCGCCCGCGGCGGCGGGCCTCACCACGTCGAGTTTCCGCAGCGAGGCGACGGCGGCCGACGCCCTGGCCGACTGGGTCCGCGCGGACCCGGGCCTGGCCGGGCGGCTGCATGTCCTGCGCCAGGCCGAGGCCGGCGGTGCCGTGGCGGCCCGGCCGGGGACCTGGTCGGTCGCGAGCCCGCCGCCGTTCACCGTCTCGGGTACCGACGCGGTACGCCTGACCGGCGGCAAGGTCCTCATCGCGGGCGGCGCGGACGCCGCCGGGAAGCCGGTGGCCACCGCCGCGGTGTACGACCCCGTCGCGGCGACCTGGGCCGAGGGGACGCGGCCCCTCAAGACGGCCCGGTGGCGGCACACGACGACGAGGCTCGCGGACGGCCGGGTCGTGGCCGCCGGCGGGCTCGGCGCCGACGCCGCGCCGCTGACCTCGGCCGAGGTGTTCGAGCCGGTCGCCGGAACATGGACGACCCCGACGACCCCGGCGACCCCGCAGGGCGCCCTGAAGACCGCCAGATCGGGGCACTCCGCGACCGTGATCGGCGGGTCGCTGCTGGTCGCGGGCGGTACCGGGTCCCGGGGCGCCGCGCTGGCGTCGGCCGAGCTGCTCGACCCCGGCACGCTGACGTGGACCGAGACAGCGCCGATGGACTGCGCCCGTACAGGACATCAGGCCGTGCTGATCGACGTCGGCGGGGCGGACAGGGTGCTCGTCATCGGCGGCGCGCTGCCGACCGGCGATGGGGAGCGCGCGGTCGCGTTCTGCGAGCTCTACGACCCCGCGACGCGGACCTGGACACCGACCGGCAGCCTGCACACGCCGCGGAAGGGCCACCAGGCGACGGTGCTGGCGGACGGCCGGGTGCTGGTCACCGGCGGCGACGCCGTCCCCGCCATGCCGTACCGCGTGGACAGCCTGGCCACGGCCGAGCTGTACGACCCGAACACCGGGACCTGGTCGCGGGCCGGGGACCTGCCCGGCGGCGGCCGGAGCGGGCACCGGAGCGTCCGGACGCCCACCGGTGCGGTCGTGCTCGGCGGGACGGGCCGGCCGCGTGCCACCGCCGGCTACCGCGGCGCCGCGGTCTTCGACGCCGGCTCCGGCACCTGGACGGCCACCGGCGCGCTGGACGTCGGCCGCTACGACTTCGCCGCCGTCGACCTGGCCGACGGCCGCGTGCTCGCGGTGGGCGGCCTGGCGCTGGCCGGTGCGGCCGCGCCCGGCCCCGATCCGGCGGAGCTCGCCGCCACCGCCGAGATCTACCTGCCATGACCTACCACGAACGTTCGCCGGAGGGTTCGACACCATGACCACCGCCACTCTCGAGGCCGCCGACTCGTGGTCGCCCGCCCCCGACTACGCCGCGGCGGTGAGCTGGCACGGCCAGCACGACGCCGCCGTGGTGCTCAAGGACGGCACGAAGGTGCTGCTGGCCGGCGGCGCCGACGCCGCGTCCGCCGGCGTGAAGCAGAGCGCGGTGTACGACCTGCAGCAGGAAAGCTGGTCGGCCCCCGTCCTGCTCGGCACCGCCAGGCGGTTGCACACCATGACCCTGCTGCCGAGCGGGAAGGTGCTGGTCGCCGGCGGGCAGGGCGGGCCGGGCGCGCCCGCCCTGGCCACCGCGGAGTTGTACGACCCCGAGCACCGCACCTGGAACGCGACCAAGCACCCGATGGCCGCGGGCCGCTGGGGGCACAGCGCGGTGCTGCTGTCGAACGGCCAGGTCCTGGTCGCCGGGGGCAGCACGGTCCGGCCCGGCGGCACGGTCATGGCGCTGCGCTCGGCGGAGCTGTTCGACCCCGCCGACGAGACCTGGACCAAGGCGGCGGACATGACCGACGCCCGCACCGGGCACACCGCCGTCGAGCTGCAGGCCGGCAAGAAGGTGCTGGTCTGCGGCGGCAGCGTGCCGGTCGGCACGGCCGACGATCCGGCGCTGGCCTTCTGCGAACTGTACGACACGGACGCGAAGACCTGGACGCCGGCCGGGAGCCTGCGCCACCCGCGCAGCGCGCACACGGCGACGGCGCTATCCGGCACCACCGTGCTGGTCACCGGCGGCCGCGCACCCGGGGCGTCCGGTGACGGCGGCTTCGACCCGTTCGCCCGCGCGACCGCCGAGGTGTTCACCCTGTCGTCGGGGGGCGGGAGCTGGCAGGAGACCGCGCCGATGCCCGGGGGGCGGGCGTTCCACCGCGCGGTTTCGCTGGGCTCAGGGCGGGTGCTGGTGGTCGGCGGCACCGACGACGCCGTGAACGAGGCCGGATACCGCAGTGCGCTGGAGTACGCGGCCGGCACCTGGACGAAGGTGGCGGGCCTGGCCGAGGGCCGGTGGGGCTTCGCCGCCGCGGCCTCCGGGGGCAAGGTCCTCGTCGCCGGCGGCGTGGCCCGCACCGGGCTGGCCGCGGCGGCTCAGGCCATCGAGCTGACCAGGTCCGCGGAACGGCGGGGGAGCGGCTCGTGACCGCCGGCGCCTACTCCTTCCTGCCCTGGCTGAGAACCGGTCTCTCGACCCGGATCGGCGGCGACCCGGGGACCGCGCCGCGGGCCGCCATCAAGGTCCAGCTGAAGCTGACCGGGGACGCGCTCAAGCCGGGCGACCCGCCACCCAGCCGCCTGGTCGAACAGCAGCTGCAGATCTACGGCCCCGGCGACGTGATCGGCGTGGATCCGCGGGCGATCTCGCGGACCGAACCGCGGCCGTCCATCTCGAACTTCGAGCCCAACTACCTGGCGCACATCGAGTTCTACGACGAGGACTTCCCCTGGCGGTACAGCCCGGCCCCGCCGGACGGCGGCACGAAGCGGCTGGCGCCCTGGCTCGCGCTGGTCGTGCTCACCGAGGCGGAGTTCGAGGACGCCGCGCTGCCGGACCGGCCGCTGCCCCACATCCTGGTCAAGCAGGCGCGGGCGCTGCAGCCGCCCCATGAGCTCGGGGCGTGGGCGCACGTCCACGTCAACGGCGAGCTCGACATCCCGCTGGCGATCGACGATCCGGAGGGCATGGGGCCGGCGCTGGCCAACCTCGGCCGGGTGCTGCGCGAGCGACCCGACAGCGCGTGTTCCCGGGTGATCTGCCCGCGGCATCTGTCGCCCGGCACGGGCTACCACGCGTTCCTGGTCCCGGCGTTCGAGACCGGGCGGCGGGCCGGGCTCGGCATCGAGCCGGGGCGGATCCCGGCGCTGACGCCGAGCTGGGGCGTTCCGCAGGACACCGCCGCGGGCCTGCTGCCCTATTACCATCGCTGGTCGTTCACCACGAGCACGGTCGGCGACTTCGAGTACCTCGTCCGGCTGCTGCGGCCGACCCGGGCCGCGGAGCCTGTCGGCCGCCGGGACATGGACGCGCACCGCGGGCCGGGCTTCGGCCTGCCGGGCGTCACCACACCGACGAAGCCCGACGGGGTGCTGCGGCTCGGCGGTGCCCTGCGGCTGCCCGACTCCGACAAGCACATCGACGCCTGGGAGAACTGGGACAACTACTACAAGTTGAACGCCCCGCCGGCGCCGCAGTACCCGAACCAGTGGCAGAAGGCGATGGCCGGGCTGATCAACCTGGCCGAGGCCTACCAGCAGCGGCCGCCGGCGGCGGCGAACGCCGACCTGGCGGCGAGGATCTCCGATCTGGCCGCCCAGACAGACCCGGTGATCACGCCCCCGCTGTACGGGCGCTGGCACGCGCTCACGCCGCGGCTGCTCACCGACGCCGGCGGCGCCCCGGTCGGCGACACCGTGCTGCGCAACTGGGTGCACCGGCTCAACCTGGACCCGCGCTTCCGGGTCGCCGCGCAGTTCGGCACCAAGGTCGTCCAGGCGCGGCAGGACGAGCTCATGGCCGCCGCCTGGGGCCAGCTCGGCGACGTCCAGCGGGCGAACGCCCGGATCCGGGCCGCGCAGCTGGCCCGCGAGGTCGGAACCTCCTTGCACGCCAAGCACATCGACCTGCCCGTCGTGCCCCCGCCGCCGCCCAGTGCCACCGAGCCCGTGCCGCCGCTGCCCTCGGCCAGGACGCTGACCCTGACCGCGCCCGCCCATGCCCGGGTGGTCGAACGCCCATCCGGGTCGACCGGGCTGTCCGGTCGGGTGGAGCCCGGCGAGCAGCTGGCGGTCGGGTTCAAGGTGGCGCGCAGCCGGGTGGCGGCGGCCCCGGTCTCCCCGGCGATGCGCCGGATCACCCGGCCGGGGGCGCGGCTGATGAAGGTGCTCGAATTCCCGGAGGCCAGGCCGGCCGAGACGCTGGTGTCCCGCATCGACGAGCGGCAGGTCGCCGCCGCGCGGCCGAAGGGCACCCCGTCCGCCGTCGTCACCCCGGCGGAGCTGGACGACAAGCTTCCGCCCAAACCGGTCGGGGACCCGGTCGACATCCTGGCCCTGAACCCCCTCTTCAAACTGCGGGACTACCGCGACACCGTCACCACGCCGGTCGGAGACCACGACAGCGACGAGGCCAAGGCGTTCAAGCGCGCGCTGCGGGAGCTCCACGACGGCTGGGGCGCGGCCGCCACCGGCGGCCAGGTCGAGACCCCGCCGAAGCTGGACGTGATCGACGCGACCATCGACGTCAAGACCGGCCTGCGTTCGGACAAGACCGTCGTGGACAACCTGCTCGGCTCGCTGAACCTGCCCGAGCGGCTGAAGCCCGCCGACGGCGAGCTCACCGAGGTGATGGCCTACCCGGTGTTCAACATGCCGATGTACCAGGACCTCCTGAAGATGTCGGTGGACACGTTCGTGCCCAACCTCGGGCTGCTCCCGGCGAACTCGATCACCCTGCTGGAGAACAACCGCCGGTTCATCGAGTCCTATCTGGTCGGGCTCAACCACGAGCTGGCGCGCGAGATGCTCTGGCGGGAGTACCCGACCGACCAGCGCGGGACGCCGTTCCGGCAGTTCTGGGACCCGCGGGCGGTGCCGGCGGAGCCGGGGGAGAGCGACGCGGACCGGCGCGAGCGGCTGTACGACATCCCGCCGATCCACAAGTGGGGCACCACCGTGCCGCTGGGCGAGAACACCAACCGGCCGCGGGGAAGGAACGACCTCGTCCTCGTGATCCGTGGCGAGCTGCTGAAGAAGTACCCGACCGCGGCGATCTACGCGCACAAGGCCGCCTGGCCCGTGGTGAACGGCAAGCCCGACACCAGCGGCGAGCGCGTACCCGCGGACCTCCCGCAGAACCTGCCGCCGCCTCCGGAGCTGGTCAAGCTGCCGATCTACGAGGCCAAGGTCGAGCCGGACATCTACCTGCTCGGCTTCGACCTGGACGCCGACGAGGCGCGCGGCAAGGGCGGCGACCTCGGCTGGTTCTTCGTGCTGAAGGAGCGTCCGGGCGATCCGCGGTTCGGCGTCGACGAGGACCCGCCGGGCCCGCAGACCCCGGTCGAGGTGTGGAACGACCTGACGTGGGGCCGCGTGGATCCGCAGGCCCGGCACCGCTTCATCCGGTTCGACGCGGACATCCGCGTCGTGCTCGACCCGTTCAACGACGACGAGGACGACCAGGAGAAGCGGGAGCAGCGCGCGGACGACGAGAAGGTCAAGGCCTGGCAGTCGGACATCAGCTCCGCGGACGTCGCCTACATCCTCTTCCAGGCACCGGTTCTGGTGGCCGTACACGCACAGGAGATGCTGCCGGATGCCCGACCTCAGTCTTGACTTCCCGGTACTGCTCGGCCCGGTCCGGGTGGAGACCCGGTTCACCGAGACCCAGCTGCTGGTGCGGGTGTTCCCCGACGAGTGGTCGATCGACAAGTTCGAGCCCCGACCCACGCGGGCCGAGCTCGCCGCGCTGGACGCCTACTGGACCGCGCTCTGGGCGTCCGGCGGCTCGGCGGTAGGCGAGCAGGCCGCCTGGCACGAGCTGGTCGCGCGGGTCCCGGCCGGACGCGCGGGCTGGCTGCTGCGGGACCGCACGCCGGCCAACCCCGCGGAACGCCCGCTCGGGGTGCCGTCCGGCACGACCGTGCTGGTGGTCGTCAGCCCCGCCCCGCCGGCGGCGAACGACCGGCAGCCCGCCGTCACCTACTGGAGCTCCGTTTGGCGCGCGCACGGAGACCGCGCGAAGCTGCGGGACGCCGACATCATGCTGCTCGCGTCGGTCGGGGCGAGCCGGGCCGCCGCGATCCGCGCCCGGCGTCCGTTCGGCGTGGACAACGCACCGGTCAGCCGCGGCGACGACGTCATGGTGGCGTTCCTGGTGCTGCCCCCGCCGCCCGCGGACCAGATCGCGCCGCGGTCGTGGACCGTGGCCGCGAAGGCGTCGCTGCTGCCCGACCGGTTCACCGTCTTCGGGTACGTGCGGGACCGGCTGGTGTTCTCCAGGACCGGGGGCCCGGTGCGGGCCGAGCTCGCGGTGAGCCCGGACCCGGGCGAGACCAGCGGGAACCAGCTCAAGATCGACGAGACCACCGGCAGGCTGTCCGTGCCGCCCGCGCTGCGCTGGCTGACCGACTTCGACGAGGCGGTCGCCGCCGGGATGGGGCTGCGGATCCCCCTCGAGGACTCCTTCCGGAACCGGATCGACCGGCTGGTCGTGCTCGGGCTGCGGCAGCAGGCCACGCCGGAGCAGTCCGCGTCGGCGCTCGGCGGACTGCTCGCCGACCAGTTGCGCAGCCCGGCCGGGTTCAGCCTGCTGCCCCAGGGCACCCCGACGAACAACACCGAGCAGGCTCCGGCGGGCCAGGACGCGCGGGCCGAGGCCGAGTCGGGGCTGGCCACGGCGGCCGGGTTCGCCGCCGCCGGCACGGACTGGACCACCAAGACCGACGGGCAGTGGTTCGCCGAGCTGCTCGGACTCGACCCGGCGGTGCTGGCCGGGGTGCCGAACGCCGAGCGCACCGACCGGCGCGACGCGCGGGCCGCGCACACCGCGTTGTGGCCGGCAACCTGGGGACACTACCTGCAGTCGCTGATGCACGGCGTGCTCGACGACAAGCAGATCGCGCAGACCAGGCAGTTCTTCCTCGACCATGTGTCCGGGCGTGGCCCGCTGCCCACGGTGAAGATCGGGCGGCAGCCGTACGGGATCCTGCCGACGACGGTGTTCTCCCGGTTGGCCTGGCCCGCAACGGCCAGACATCGCGAGGCGCTGAACGTGGTGCTGAAGGCGGTGGCGAAGGACTGGTCCGACGCGCTCGTGCACGTCACGCACCTCGACGGGCCGGGCGACGACCCGCACCAGAAGCTGCTGGACATCCTGGCGCTGCACCCGACGTCGGCCGAGTACCACCATCGTTACGCCCAGAGCGTCGAGGACATCTTCAACCGGGAGAACCTGCGGGCGCTCGGCCCCAAGGTGCCCGACGCGCTGGAGGCGCAGCTGGGCATGCCGCAGCCTATCCGCGCGCTGCTCGCCCGGTTCGGCCGCCCGACGAGCGACCCGGCGGCAGACCCCGACCTGCTGCGACGGCTGTTCACCGACGTCCACCATCCGCTGCTGGCTCCGCTGGTCGACGACCGCCCGCTGTCGGAGGTGGACCCGGTCCGCGCCTACACCGCCGACGGCCGCAACCACCTGCGCTGGCTCGCCGACCACGCCCGCACCGACCTGGACAAGGTGCGCAAGGAGGAGGGCTTTCTCGACGACCGGCCACCGGCGGCGCTGCTGTACCTGCTGGCGCGGCACGCGGTGCTGCTCGGCTGGGCCGAGGCGGCGCGGCGGCTCGCCCTGAGTTCGCCGGGGGCCGGCGTGCCCGACCCGCGGGACGCGCCCTTCGTCCACGTCAAGATCTCCACCCCGGCCGATCCGATCCCGAGCGAGAGCCGGTACCGCAAGCTGTACTCGAAGGACCCGGCGATGACCGGCGGCCAGGACGTGCTGGTGCACGAGTACATCCGCACGGTGCTGGGAACGGGCCTGGCCGCCACCGCGGACCTCGAGGAGCAGATCGAGGCACTCGGCCTCCTGGCCGACCTGCCCACCGCCCGGCTCGAACGGGTGCTCGCCGAGCACATCGACTGCGCCACCTACCGGCTGGACGCGTGGCGGCTGGGCCTGGCCAACGAGCGGCTGGCCGAACTGCGGTTCGGCCCGGACGGCACCGCCCCGCCGAAACGCGGCGTGCATCTCGGCGCGTACGGCTGGCTGGAGAACATCGTCCGCAAGACCGGCGAGACCGCCCACGTCCCGGTGCCCGCGGACCTCACCACCGTTTTCGGGACCGCCCCGATCCCGCACGATCCACTGAACGGCGGGTACGTGCACGCGCCGTCGCCCAACCACGCGCGGACGGCCGCGGTGCTGCGCGCCGGCTACCTCGCCAACGGCACACCGCAGGACCCCGGCGTCTTCGCGGTGAACCTGAGCTCCGAACGCGTCCGGCTCGCCCTGGCGATCCTGGACGGCATGCGGCAGGGCCAGTCGCTGGGCGCCCTGCTGGGCTACCGCTTCGAGCGCGGCCTGCACGACCGCAACGCCGGCCTGGACAGGTTCATCGCGGGGCTGCGGCTGAAGTTCCCGTTGCGGGCCAACAAGATCGAGGAGACGGCGCCGGCGCCGGACGACCCCGACGGCCCGGGGAGCATCAGGCTGGTCGAGGCGCGCAACGTGATCGACGGACTGTCGCTGCTCCGGCACGTGAACGCGCTGCGGGAGGCAGGGCTGCCGGACGACTACCCGTTCGGCTTCACGGATCTGGAGCCCGCCGACCCCCCGTCCGTGGTCGGCGACATCGGCAAGGAGATCACCGCGCTGCGCAACGTCCACGACGCGCTGTCCGACCTCGCCGTGGCCGAAGGCGCGCATCAGGCGTTGCAGGGCAACACCGAACGCGCGTCGGCGACGCTGGACGCCTACGCGAAGGAAGGACTCCCGCCCGCACCGGCCGTGGTCGAAACCCCGCGCAGCGGGACCACCCTGACCCATCGGCTCGGTCTGCAGCTGGCCCCCGGACTCGCCCCGGACCACGGCGCGCCGCTGCTCGGCCGCAACAACCCGCGGGCCAGGGCCGAACCGGCGGTCAACGCCTGGCTGCCCGCGGTGCTGCCGAGGCCGTCGGCGGTGGCCGCGCTGGTGACCTGGCGGAATCCCGTGGACGGCAGCAGGAAGCGGCGGCTGGTGACCCAGGAGGAGGCCGGGCTGCAGCCGATCGACCTGCTCTGGGCGCTGCGCCCGGCGGACGAGCCGGCGATGACCGACCTGGACGACCGGATCCTCGGCGTCGTGATCGAGAAGGTGCGCCCGCGCCCGGACGCCGAGCTGACGATCGAGTACGCCAAGCGCGTCGCCGACGACCCCGAATTCGCCGGCAAGGTCGGCTTCTTCGAGCTGTCGCCCCTGGTCGCCGCGCTGCGGTCGCTGCTGACGACGGCGCGGCCGCTGCGGTCGAGCGACCTGGCCCCCGCCGCCGGAAGCGCACCGGTCGACCGTGCCGCGGACGACGCGGTATCGGTGCCCCGGGAACGCCCGGCCAAGGTACTGGAGTCCCTGACCGCCTTGAGCGATGAGACCGCCGGCTTCATCGCCGACCTCGCGGAGCTCTATCCGGCCGACGGGGATCCGGTCCGCGCGGACGTGATCAGCGGGATCGACACCTTCCTGAGCCGGTACGCGAGGCTGATCGTGGCCGCCGGCACGTTCGGGCTGGTGCGCAGCGGCTGGGGCGAGCTGGCGCTGTGGCGGCGCGGCGTGTTCGCCGCCGTCCTGGCCGCCGTCGCCGAGACCGCCGCGCGGATGGGCCGCGCGCTGGCCGACGCCGACGCGCTGATCGTCCGGTACGACCAGCTGCCGTCGTCCACCTCGGTCGAGGAGCGGTTCCGGATTCTTCAGCAGGCCGAGCGGCTGCTGACCACCAGACCCGGCCCGCGCCCGGCCACCCCGGCCCAGCTGCGGACGCGCCTGGCGAACCTGCGCCAGGACTTCGACACCCGCGTCGGGAGGCTGAGGCAGGTGGCCAAGACGACCAAGACGACGTTGAGCGGCCTGCTCGCCGAGGTCGCGGCGCAGCTGCCGCTGACGGACTACGACCCGGCCGGGCTGGACCTCACACCCCACGAGGACCAGGTCGTCGCGTACGGCAGGGAGCTGCTCACCCGGGCGGGGAAGCTGAAGGACGAACTGAGCGCGCGGGCCGCGGCCGCGACGGCGGCGCTGGGGATCCACGACAAGGCCGTCACCGGACCGGACCGGGTCCGCGCCGCGACCGACGCGCTCAAGGCACTGCTCGGCGAGGACGTGCTGGCCGTACCGCACTTCACCCCGCCGAGCCCGGTCATCCAGCAGTGGCGCAAGGCCCGCGGCGACAGCGACAAGCTCGTCGCGCACCTCAAACCCGCCCGGGACTTCCCGGTCGACGACTGGCTGCACGGAATGGCCCGGGTGCGGGAGAAGCCGCGGCTGTGGGAGAAGGTCGTGCTGCTCGCCAACGCGCTGCTCGGGCCCGGCGGGCTGCTCGGCACGGGGATCCTCGGCTGGAAGGAACCGGCGCTGGCGCCGATCCAACTGCCGTACGTCGCGGGCGACCACTGGCTGGCCATGGAGTTCGCGAAGGACCCGAACCTGCCCGGCCAGCTCGGCGAGGACCGGCTGCTGTTCACCGCGCACTATGCCGCGGGGCTGACCGGCGACCAGCACTGCGGGCTGGTGTTCGACGAATGGACCGAGGTGATCCCGTCCGAGCGGGAGACCACCGGTATCGCGCTGCACTACGACCGCCCGGACGCCGAACCGCCGCAGGCGATGCTGCTCGTCGTCCCGCCCGTACGCGACCCGGCCGGGCACTGGACGCCCGGCGACCTCGTCGACGCGATCACCGAGACGTTCGCCATGGCGAAGACCCGTGCCGTCGAGCCGGAGCATCTCGACGGCACGGCGTACGCGCACCTGCTCCCGGCCACGGTCATGTCGGCGACCCGGCGGCAGATCACCATCAGCACCGATCTCGCGATCGCCAACCTGCGCTGGAAGGCCGCCCATGAATGAGTCGGCACCGCCGTCCTTCGACGCCGAACTGGCCGGTCGGGCCCACCCGACGGTCGGTGTGTGGAACCGGCTGGAAGGCCGCCCTCGCACCACCGACTTCGACCGCGCGCTGCGCGCGGAGGTGCGCGACCCGCTGTGGATGCTGACCCGGCAGTGGCAGCTCGGCGAGTTCCGCGGCACGGACGGGGGGTCCCCGGTCACCGCCACCTACTCGGTCGCCCCGTCGCGGCCCACGCGGTTCCGGTCGCACGGGAGCCCGGCCGAGGACCTGCCCACCGACCGGCCGCTGGAGACCGTGGCCGAACGGCGGCGGCCGCCGTTCGCGTTCGGCGACGAGGAGATCGCCTTCGACCTGCGCCTGATGCTCGGCCACCGGTGGCTGAAACTGCTCGGCCAGGCGGGACTGCTCGGCCAGGTCCTCGACTTCGAAGGGCAGTACATCGACAAGTACTCGATCGCGCTCCCCGACCCGAACCGGCCCCAGGACGAGGACATCTCCAGGCTGGCGCATCCCGAGGTCTGGGCGATGATGCAGACGGTCGCCGGACGCCGGATGGACGGCTACCGGCTCTACCTCCACGTCAAGGGCGGCGGGGACGCCGACGACGGCATCGAGACGGTCCCGCTGCTGCATCACGCCCGGCTGGTGAACCTCGGGAAGCGGCTGGTCGCATGGTTCGACGGACTGATCGACCAGCCCACCGGCGCCACGGCCGCCCGGCCCGACGGCAACGCCGCCTGGGATCCGCGCAGGCTCGAGCACCGGTTCTCGGTGTCCGCCTCGGTTCCCGGCGGGGGCGAGAAGGTCCTCACCGCGCAGGAGTATCCCGGCGGCGAGCTGGACTGGCACGCCTTCTCCGTCGACCCCGGCCCGAGACTGGGCGGGACGAAGCCGCCGGAGAAGACGCTCAGCCGGACGGTGTTCCCCGCGCCGGTCCGCTATTCGGGGATGCCGCTGCCGCGGTGGTGGGCCCTGGAGGACGGGCGCACAAACTTCGCCGCCGTACGCCCGGACAGCACCGACCTCGCACGGCTGATCTTCCTCGAGTTCGCGCTGGTCTTCAGCAACGACTGGTATCAGATTCCCTGCGACCTGCCCGCGGGCACGGTCGCCACGATCCGCGGCCTGGTCGTCACCGACGTCTTCGGGGCGAAGCTGTGGGTCACCCCCGCCGGCGCCGGCGACGACGAGGACTGGCAGCGCTGGTCCATGTTCACCCTGGACACCATCGGCGACGACCACGTACCCGCCGACACGGACCTGCTCCTGCCACCGAGCGTGCCGAAGGTCGCCGACGGCCCGGTGCTGGAGGAGGTCCTGCTGATCCGCGACGAGAACGCCAACCTGGTCTGGGGGATCGAGCAGACCGTCCGGATGCCGACCGGTGAGCCGCGCCGGGGCGGCGAGGCCGCCGCCGAGGTCGTCGCGTTCCGGAAGCGGCTGGCCGAGCACGCGACACCGGTGCTCGCGGAGGAGGACCCGCCGCGCGCGCCGATCTCGTACGTGGCGATGAACAGCATCCCCGAGCAGTGGATCCCGTTCATACCGGTGCACGTCGCGGGCGACAACCGGGAGATCCAGCTCCAGCGGGCGGCCATGCCGAGCGCCGTCGACGGCCGCCCGGTCCGGCCTCGCACCACGCTGCTGCGCCAAGGCTTCGACGATGGGAAGCAGTACTTCATCAACGAGGAGGAAGTGCCGCAGGCGGGCACCCGGCTGGCCGTCTCCTACAACCGCACCCGCTGGCGCGACGGCCGCGTCGTCGTATGGCTCAGCGCCCGGCGCGGCGCCGGCCGCGGCGAGGGCTCCAGCGGCCTCGCCTTCGACATCCTGGCCGACACACCACCGGAGACTTCCCCGTCCCTGCCCGGCGCGCTCTGAACGGTCCACACCGGCGATGCGGCCGGCGGTTTTCGCAGTGGATCGTAAGGGCAAGATCCCGGACCGCTACTACGAGCGGCGCGGCCTGCTGGACCGGCCGGGCCGCTCTCCAGGACGGGCACCGGCCGTATCCGGCTGAGGCGGGGACGCTGCTGCGTGTGATCAAGACCGCGCAGTGGCTGGGCTACCCCTGGGAAGGTGGCCGAGCTGCTGGAGGCCTGGATGCGACGACCTGGTCCCGGCTCACCACCGATCCTCTGAAGCGCAGTGTTCGTCTGCAAGGAATCGCCGCCGAAGCCCTGGCGGCCCGGGCTGACGCTACCGCGTTCGGCCACCCCACACAGACTGGGCCCTGCCTGAGGAGGGGGGACGGCCGGAATACGCCAGAAAGGGATCACGCCTCTGACGGTTGATCGTTAGGGTGATCGGCGTCGGGTTGGCGGCGGTCCTGGGGGTTGCGGGTGACCTCGATCGATCGGACCGCGTATCCGCGGTTTGCGCGGGTGTTGTCGGCGCGGGAGTTGGCGGAGTCGTTCACGCCGACCGGGGCCGAGGTGGAGTGGGCGCGGTCGCGTACGGATGATGAGCATCACCTTCTGGCGCTGGTGGTGTGGTTGAAGTCCTACCAGCGGCTGGGGTACTTCCCGAAGCTGGCCGAGGTCCCGCCAGTGGTGGCGGGGCGTGTACGTCAGGTGCTGGGGCTCGCCGAGGATGAGGTGGCGCTGCGGCAAGCGGCTTCTGCCTCGGCCAAACGGCACCGTGCGCTGGTGCGCAAGCGACTGGGGGTGTCCTACGAGGCGGCCCGGGTCCGGCAGGTGGCCGAAGCCGCGATCCGCAGGGCGGTGCAGTCCAAGGACAACCCGGCCGACCTGATCAACGTGGCGCTGGAGGAGTTGGTCCGCGAGCGGTGCGAGCTGCCGGGCTACACCACCTTGGACGCGATGGCCGCCTCGATCCGCGCGGAGGTCAACACCGGGTTCTTCGGGTTGGTCGCCGGGCGTCTGGACCGGTCGGCCAGGGCGCGGCTGGCGCGGCTGCTGGTGGTCGATCCGGTGAGCCGGCGCAGCGAGTTCGACCGGTTGAAAGACGTGGCCAAGGCGGCATCGCTGGGCAAGTTCAAGCAGCGCTTGGCGCTGCTGGCCGACCTTGACGCGATCGGTCCGACCGGGACCTGGCTGCAGGGCGTCCCGGCCGGGAAGGCCGCGCACTTCGCCGGGGAGGCGCGGGTCACCGACGCCGCCGACATGCGCAAGGTGGGCACCGACAAGCAGTTGACGTTGCTGGCCGGTTTCGTGCACACGGTCGCGACCGGGGTCCGCGACGACGTGGTGACGATGTTCTGCAAGCGGATCGCGGCGATCCACAAGAGGGGCCGCGATCACCTGGAGGCGCTGCGCGAGGCGCACCGCGCCGACTCCGAGCGGCTGCTGGGCGTGTTCGGCGAGGTGCTGGCGGCGGCTCGGGAAGCGAGCGCCGGGACAGGCGTCGGGACGGCGGCGCGGGACGTGGTGGTGGGCGGGCCGGACGGAGCGGGCGCGGCGGCGGTGACGGGGGCGCCGGTTGATGAGCGGCAGGCCGCCGAGCACGCTGGGCGGCTGGTGCTCAAGACGCTGGAGCAGGCGGGCGGGGTGGAGGCGCTGACGGCCGCGCACGAGGCGGTGTCGGCCCATCACGGCAACAACTACTTCCCGCTGCTGGACCAGCACTACCGCTCGCACCGCTCGGCGCTGTTCACCCTGGTGGAGGCGGTGGAGCTGGAGGCCACCAGCGCCGATCGCAGCGTGCTGGATGCGGTGGAGTTCCTGACCGCGCTGCGCGGCGCCAAGGCCGCGCTGGTGCCTGAGCAGATCGTGGTGCAGCGGCCGGGGCCGGATGGGGAGCCGGTCGCGGTGACGTTGTCGATCGAGGTGGACGCCTTCGCTTCGCTGCAGTGGCGCAAGACCGTCCGGGACCCGGCGCGGCCGGGGATGCTGGTGCGCCGCCACCTGGAGGTGTGCGTGTTCACCTACCTGGCGGCCGAGCTGCGCTCGGGCGACATCGCGGTGGCGGGGTCGGACTCCTACGCCAACCTGCACGATCAGCTGATGTCGTGGGAGGAGTGCCGGCCGCTGGTGGAGGCGTTCTGCGCGCAGGCCGGGATCCCGACCGAGGCGGCAGCGCTGACCCGGCACTACCGCGACGAGCTCGCCGCCGTCGCCGCGGCGGTGGACGCCGGCTATCCGGGCAACACCGATCTGCTGCTGGAGGGCGGCCGTCCGGTGCTGCGCCGCCGCAAGGGCGCCGAGCGGCGACCCTCGGCGCTGGCGCTGGAGGCCGCGATCCACGACCGGCTGCCGCAGCGGGCGTTGCTGGACGTCCTCACCCGGACCGCCTACCTGCTGAGATGGCACCGCCACTTCGGGCCCGCGTCCGGTTCGGACCCCAAGCTCCGCGACGCGATGGGCCGGTATGTGCTGACCGCGTTCGCGCACGGCACCCTGCTCGGGCCGACCCAGGTCGCCGCGCACATGCGCGGGCAGGTCAGCGTGCACGAGCTGTCGCTGGCGGGCAACAAGCACACCACCGCGACCAAGATCGACGCGGCGTCGGTCGACGTCATCGACCACTTCAACCGCCTTGATGTCGCCTCGGTGTGGGGCGACGGCAAGTCGGCGGCGGCCGACGGCTCCCAGATCGACACCTGGGAGGACAACCTGCTGGCCGAGACCAGCATCCGGTACGGCGGGTACGGCGGGATCGCCTACCGGCACGTCTCCAACACCTATATTGCGCTGTTCTCCCACTTCATCCCGTGCGGGGTGTGGGAGGCGGTCTACATCATCGAGGGCCTGCTGAAGAACGCCTCGGACATCCAGCCCGACACCATCCACGCCGACACCCAAGGCCAGTCGCTGCCGGTCTTCGGTCTCGGCGCCCTTTTGGGCTTCGACCTGCTGCCCCGGATCCGCAACTGGCACGACCTGGTGTTCTTCCGGCCCAGCGCGACGGTCCGCTACAGCCACATCGACTCGCTGTTCGGCGAGGCGGCGGTGGACTGGAAGCTGATCGAGACGCACTGGAGCGACCTGCTGCGCACCGCGATCTCCATCCGGGAGAACAAGCTGTCGTCGGTGACGCTGCTGCGCCGGCTGGGCAACCACTCGCGCAAGAACCGCCTGTACCGGGCCTTCCGCGAGCTCGGCCGCGCGATCCGCACCATCACGTTGCTGCGCTACCTGTCCGAGCCCGCGCTGCGCGAGCAGATCACCGCCATCACCAACCGCACCGAGGCCTTCCACGGCTTCGCCGACTGGCTGATGTTCGGCGGCAAGCTCATCGGCCACAACGACCCCGACCACCAGGAGAAGGTGGTCAAGTTCAACGAGCTGATCGCCAACTGCGTCATCTACTCCACCGCCTGCGACATCACCGACGCCGCCAACGCCCTCGCCGCCGAGGGCCACCCCGTCGACACCGACGACCTGGCCACCGTCTCGCCCTACATCACCCACACCATCCGCCGATTCGGCAACTGGACCCTCAACCTCGCCCCGCCCGACCAGACCCCTGCCACCCGCCTGGACCTGGAACCCCGCGTGCTGTTCACACCGACCACCTGAGCGGGCTCTGGGGTCGCCGGTGCGGGCAGCGCTACCCGGTGCTCGCCGTTGGTTCGGCGACTCGTCGAGGACGCCCCATCTCTTGGTGTCGTGACCCGGCCTCGGCTGGTGGCGGATGGCCGCGGGGGCCGGGTGGTTCTACGTTCGTTCCAAGGCCGGTGACTCCACGCCAGCGAAGCTGCTTCATGTTCGCGCGAAGAGTGGGCTCACCTGGCTCATCCCGGCCCGTGATACAGCATCGGAACGGCCAGTCACGACAAGAGGCGCCCGCCCCGGGCTCCTTAACGTGACTGGCCGTTCGGTTGCTGCAAGCCCCGTGAGTTCCCAGAGTTCAGGCGAACTGAAGGTTTCTCAGGGCGAACCTGAGGGCCTTCAGGTCTATGTGGGGTGTGGACCCTTGGGTTCGTCTCGACTGGCGGGTTCTGTTCCTCGGCATGGGTGGTGAGGAGGGCGCGGGCGCTCTCGGCGTAGCGGATGGCGGTCTTGGGGTCGAGGTCGAAGACGGCGGCGAGGTGGAGCGGGTCGGGGCCTGGCCTCGGAGCTTCGTCTTGGCGAAGTAGATGGTGCTGACCGAGCCGGTGTTAGGGATTGGCGGTGTTGGGCCATCGGGTGCAGCAGCGCCGCGAGCAGCGCCCGGTTCGCCGCAGTGAACCGCACCCGCTTTCCGGCTGGCTGGCGCTCCAGCACGGCGATCTGATGCCGAAGCCGGGTCAGAGCCCGTCACCCTTGCACCTCTCACCTGCACGGACGTAGTTCTCGGCAGGCACAGGGCCGGATCAGGCGAGTCCGTTGCGTACCGCTTCCACGACTCGCTTAGTCGACAGGCCGTAGCGGTCGTGAAGCGTCGGTAGCGCGCCGGCCGCGAGGAACTCGTCGGGAAGCGCTATCGGTCGGATGGCGCGGGGGCTGCCGTTGAAGGCCAGGGCGCTCGCCACGGCTTCGCCGAGTCCGCCGACCACGCTGTGGTTCTCGACGGTGAGGACCACTCGATCCTGGGCGCATTCATGGGCGATCGTGTCCACGTCGAGCGGCTTGATCGTTGGCACGTGGAGAACTGCGGCATCGATGTTGTCGCGCTCCAAATCTTCTGCGGCCGAGAGAGCGCGCATTGTTTGCAGGCCTGTCGAGATCAATAGGGTGTCGTTGCCCGGGCGCAGCAGGGATGCGCGGCCGAGTTCGAAGCGGTAGTCGTAGTCGTGCAGTACCTTCGGTACCTTGCCGCGGAGCAGCCGCATGTAGGTCGGGCCTGCGTGAGCGGCGAGCGCGGGCACGGCCTGCTCGATGTCCACGGCGTCGCAGGGGTCGACGATCGTCAGTCCGGGAATACCGCGGAGGATCGCGACATCCTCGGTCGCCTGATGGCTCGGCCCGTAGCCGGAGGTCAGCCCGGGGAGAGCGCCGACGATGTTGACGTTCAGGCCCGGCTCGGCGATGTCGAGGCAGAGGAAGTCGTAGGCGCGGCGGGTCGCGAAGACCGAGTACGTCGAGGCGAATGGCACGAGCCCGACTTCGGCCATCCCGGCCGCGGCACCGAGGAGCAGTTGTTCGGCCATGCCCATCTGGTAGAAGCGGTCGGGATGCGCTTTGGCGAAGATGTGCATGTCGGTGTACTTGGCCAGGTCAGCGCTCATACCGACGACATCGGGTCTTTCCTCTGCGAGGGTTGCGAGTGCGTGCCCGAAGGGCGCGCTCACCGTCTCCTGCCCCTCCTCCACGAAGGAGGCGATCATCGCCGAAGTCGTGAGCTTTCGCGTCGAAGCGGTGGTCATCGCGCCTGTGCCTCCAACTGGTCGCGTGCGGTCTGCCACTCGTGCTCTTCGACCCGCATGAAGTGGGCCTTCTCGCGGGTTTCGAGCATCGGAACCCCTTTGCCCACCTTGGTGTCGCAGATGATCGCGGCCGGGGTATGGGCGTCGGTGGTGGCGGCGGCGTCGAAGGCGCGGAGCAAGTCGGGAACGCTGTTGCCGTTCACGCGCTGGGTGTTCCAGCCGAAGGCGCGCCATTTCTCCTCTACCGGTTCGATGCGCATGACGCCGTCTGTCGGGCCGTCCGCTTGCAGGGCGTTCACATCGACGATCGCGGTGAGGTTCCCCAGCCGGTGGTGCGCGGCCGACATCGCCGCTTCCCAGGTGGAGCCTTCGTTGAGTTCTCCGTCGGACAGGAGGTTGAAGACGCGCGGCGTGTCGTTGCCCTGGTGGCGCAGTCCTAGCGCCATCCCGACCGCGATGCCGAGCCCGTGACCGAGTGAACCGCCGCTGATCTCCACGCCAGGGGTGTAGGTGGCCATGGCGGACATCGGCAGTCTGCTGCCATCGGCCCCGTAGGTTTCCAGTTCCGATTCCGCGATGACGCCGGCCTCGGCCAGTGCGGCATAGAGGGCGATCGCGTAGTGCCCGATGGAGAGCAGGAACCTGTCCCGGTCGGGCCAGGAGGGGTCTTGGGGGTGAAGACGCAGCTGGTCGGTGTAGGCGACGGCGAGCACGTCGGCGACTCCCAGGGCTTGGCCGATGTAGCCCTGCCCTTGCACCTCGCCCATGTCGAGGGCTCGCCGCCGGATGCGCTTCGCGGCTTCCTGGACCTTCTGGACGCGCTGGGGATCGACCGGCGTAGCGGTGCGTGCATCGGTCGTGGTGACCATCTCGGTTTCCTCCGTCCCGCACTCAGTGGATGTGCGATCCGCCGTTGATGTCGTAGGTGGCGCCGGTGATGTAGCCGGTCTCGTTGCGGCACAGGAAGGCCACCAGTGCCGCCACGTCCTGCGGAGTGCCGGGCCGGCGGACGGGAGTCTCCGCGATCATCTGGGACTTCCGCTCCGGCGGTAGCTTGCCCGCGGTGATGTCGGTCTCGATGAGTCCCGGCGCGACGGCGTTCACCGTGATGCCGTCCGGCCCGAGTTCGCGTGCGAGTGCCCGGGTCAAGCCGAGCACGGCCGCCTTGGCCGCCGAGTACGGCGCACCGCCGAACACTCCGCCGCCGCGCTCCGCGGAAACCGACGAGATGTTGACGATCCGGCCGAAGCCACGCTCGATGAGCGCCGGGGTCACCTGCTGGGTGACCAGGAACGTACCGGTGACGTTGACCGCGAAGATCCGGTCGAACTCTGCTTTGGAGACATCGACGAAGCGGGCCGGTGAGGTGATCCCGGCGTTGTTGACCACCGCTCCGATCGGGGCCAGCGCCTTCTCCGCCTCGCCGATCGCGGTGCGGACGGAGGCTTCGCTGGTCACGTCGCACAGCGCACCGATCGTGGCCACGTTGTGCTCATTGCCGATCTCGTGGGCAGCGTCCTTGGCGGCGGCCTCATCGATGTCGAGCACTGCCACCTGCCAGCCGTCGGCGGCTAGGGCGTGCCCGATGGCCCGTCCTATCCCTCGGCGGGAGCCGGCGCCGGTGACGACGGCGGTGTACTGCGCGGTCATTGGCACTCCAGAAATCTCAGTCACTCCAGGTCATCCAGCTGGTTCATGCGTCATCCCGCCACTGCGGGGCTCCGCCTGGAAGCCCATTAGAGGGGCTGTAATGTTAACTGTCAACAGTTAGCCAATGGCCTATCGTGATGGCGTGCAGAGAAAACACATCAAGGGCCTGGAACGCAGCACTCTGCGTGAGCGGGCTCTGCACGCGCTACGAGCCGGACTGATCTCCGGTGAGTTCGAGCCGGACGAGCATCTCAGCGAGGTGGAGCTGGCCGAGAGTTTCGGGATCAGCCGGGGAACCGTTCGAGAGGCGCTGCGGCATCTGCAGCAGGAGGGTCTCGTCACCTCCGACTATCGCGGCCGGCTTCGCGTTCGAGGGGTCACCAGCGGCGAGATCCACGAGGTGTTCCGCGTCCGTGCCGCTCTGGAGTCGCTCGCCGTGCGCACCATCATCGAGTCGCCGGACGAAGACGGCCACAAACTGGCCCTTGAGCGGCTCGAGGCGGCCATCGACCGGTTGCGGGCTTCCGAAGGTGACCCTGCAGAGCAGCTCGAAGCCGACCTCGCCTTCCATCACACACTGTGCGAGGTCTCGGGCAACCAGACCCTGTTGCGCACCTGGAGCAGCCTTGAGGGCCTGATCCGGGCGACCATCGTGCGCGTCGGCCGCGCCGAGGCGTTGGCCAACATGGACGCCGACCGCCACGCCACCATCGTGGAGGCGATCCGCGACCTTGGCGTCACCGAAGCGAGCCGCCTGGTGACCGAGCACATGGAGGCGGCGGCCCAGAGCCTGGCCGCCGCGCTGGACTCCCGCAACTGACCCCGCACGCGTTCACCGCAGAGTTGGCTGTTGACATCGACTGTTAACAGTCAACATACTGCTCGACCATGTGACGTGGGTCGCAGGAGCGAGACCTCGACCCCCGCGAGGCAGAACGCCTGCCCCTCGTGAGGCGTGTCCCGGTCCACGGGTCCGGGCCCGCCGCTCGGGCGTTAGCTGTGGGAGAACGCGATGGAGAACTGGCCAGTCCTCATCCACACGGGGATCACGATCGCGGGAATCGTGGCGATGGTCGTCTGGGCGCGAATCAATCCGGTGATCGCCCTGGTGGTCGGGGCGCTCTACCTCGGCCTGGCCTCCGGCCTCGGCTTCAAGGACACACCCGCCGCGATCACTGAGGGCTTCGGCGCGCTCATGGCCGAGGTGGGGCTGATCATCGGCTTCGGCGTACTGATCGGCTCACTGCTTTCGGCGACAGGAACCCTGCAACGCGTCGTTCATCTACTCCTGCGGCTCGTCGGCGCAAAGCGATCGCCACACGCCCTCGGGCTGGCATCCGGCATCGTCTTCCCATCGATCTACTTCGACGTCGCACTCGTGATGCTTGCGCCTATCGCCCGGTCCATCGCCGTGCGCACCGGTCGAAGCGTCGCCCCCCTTGCCGGCGCCCTCGCCATCGGCCTCGAAGTGGCCTTGCTGATGGTGCTTCCCGGGGCGGCGGCCCTGGCCGTCGCCGGATCGCTCGACATCGCGCTGGGAACCATGCTGCTCTGGGGCATCCCGTTCGGCGCCGTCGCGATCGTGATCAGCATCGTCCTGCACACCATGCTCATGGGACGAACCTGGAACCCCGATAAAGACGTGGACCCGCTGGCCGACTACGACGAAGACAGCGGCGAAATCGTCGGTGCGTCCGGCCACCATGACGACCGCCCCGGCGCCACCGGCGGCAACGGTCCGTCCCTGAGCACAGGAACCGGCACGACCGCCACGGCGACCACGTCGCAAAAGCCGCTGGCCCTCATGCTGCTGCCGGTACTGGTCCCGGTGATCCTGATCGTGGTCAACACGATCACCGAAGCGGTCGGGACGAGCACCGGGCTCGTCGTCTTCCTCGGCAACCCCGTCGTCGCCCTGCTGATCGGGCTCATCCTGGCGATCGTCCTGGCACTGCCGACCCTCGGCCGCGCCGGAGTGGAAGAAGTCATCGCCCACGGCGCGAGCGCCAGCGGCGTCATCCTGCTCTTCACAGGCGTGGCCGGCTCGCTCGGTCAAGTCCTCGTGGAAATCGGCGTCGCCGACATCGTCGAAGGACTGTTCTCCGCCAACGCGTCCTTCCCGCTGCTGCTGACCTGGGCGGTCGGCGCACTGCTCCGACTCGCGCAGGGCTCCGGGTCCGTAGCCGCCATCACCGCCGCGGCCCTGATCGCCCCGGCCATGGCCGACCTGGGCACACCAGCGGTACTCATCGCCTTGGCCGCAGCAGCGGGAGCCAGCTTCGGCGGCAATGTCAGCGACAACACCTTCTGGATGTTCAAGACCCTGCTCGGACTGACCACACGCGGAGCATTCCAGGTCTACACCGTGGCACAGTCGATCCTCTCGTTCGTCGCACTCGGCATGGTGCTGGTGGCCGGCATCTTCGCGTAGGCAATGCAGTGGCGGCCGCCGGCCCACCTCGCCCCGTCTCATCCCGTGGCGAGATAGACGTAAGGGCCGGGGCGGAGTGGGCACGGGGGCGTCGGGATCGTCGGCCGGCCGTCGGGTCGACAATGTCGGCGTAGGCCTCGTGGGCGGCCGTCAGCAGGTCGACCGCCTCGGCGATGTGCTCCCGCGCGCCGGTACCGGCCTCGGTGCTGCGGACAGCCGTTGGCACTGAGAACGATCTTGACTGGGGTGGGGTGGGGCTGTTCCGTAAGAGGATCCCCCACCGGAACACCCGCCGGCTGGGACGGCGCCCCAGGTCGAGGTGTTCCGTAAGAGTGTTCCGCGAACTGTCCCGGTGACGGGGCCCTATCCGGAACACTTGAGGGTGAACGCCGCGAATGTCCCGGCTCCCGGCGCCGTCCGGGTCGGCTACGCCCGCTGCTCCACCGACGAGCAGGACGTCGTCGTCCAGACCGAGCAGCTGCTCGCGCTCGGCGTCCCACAAGATCGGATCTACATCGACCGGGGCTTCTCCGGGACCACCCGCCGCAACCGCGGCGGCCTGGACCAGGCCCTCGCCGCGGTGTGGCCGGCCAGCGTGTTCACCGTGACCAAGTTCGACCGGTTCGCGCGCAACATGGCCGAGGCCAACCAGATCCTCACCGACCTGTCCGAGCGGGAGGTGCTGTTCGGGCTCGGCGGGTCGGTCTACGACTGGAACGACCCGTTCGGCCGGCTGTTCCTGCAGACCCTGGCGATGGTCGCCGAGTTCGAGGCGAACCTGGGCCACCTGCGCACCCGCGAGGGCATGGCGCTGGCCAAGAAGAACGGCAAGCTCAAAGGCAAGCAGCCCAAACTCCCCGAGTCGGCGCGGCGGTCCATCCGCCGCCGCTACGCCGAGGGCGAGGTGTCGCTGGCCGACCTGGCGACCGAGTACAGCGTCGGCCGCTCCACCATCCACCGCATCATCCACGGCCCGCCGACCGAGGCACGCTAACGATCAACCAGCTACAACACTGGTCCGTGATCCCTTTCTGGCGTATTCCGGCCGTCCCCCAGGAGGTGCGGTCGGCGTTCACCGACCAGGACGCTCCGATCGCGGAGCTTGCTCGTACGCACGGAGTGAGCCGCGCTGCCGCCCGACCAACCCGCCTGACCGGCTCGATCCCCCACCCGGCGCCGGGGACGACGCTATATGCGCCTGTGGCGCGATGAGATGGGAGTCGAGTACTGCCATATTTCGGTTCACCATGTACCGGTACGTCATGTACCGTATTTCCATGACGATCGACACGGGAGCATGGCCGGACGGCCTCGCCGTCGCCCAGGTGCGCGTCGCGCGGCCCACCGACAAGCTGGACGAAGTGGTCGCCTTTTACCGCGACCACCTTGGCCTGCGCGAGCTCTACCGGTTCAACGGCCACGCTGGATACGACGGCGTGATGCTCGGCCTGCCCGGCACGGACTACCACCTCGAATTCACCTCGCACACGGACGGGAGCCCCTGCGCCGCCCCCACCGACGACAACCTGCTGGTGCTCTACTTCACCGGCGAGGTGCACATGTACGACGCGGTCGAACGGCTCGCCGCGGCCGGACACGAACCTGTACCGGCCGAGAACCCGTACTGGACCGATAACGGCGCCCTCACCTTCGCTGACCCCGATGGCTGGCGCGTGGTCCTGGTGCCCAGGCCGGTGTTCTGATGGCCGGGCGCACCCGGGATGAGCGCATCGACCGGGCGGTCCTGGACGCCACCGTCGAACTGCTGGGCGAGGTGAGCTACCCCGCGCTGTCGATGGGTGCCGTCGCGCAGCGCGCGGGGGTGCACCGTCCCGCCGTCTACCGGCGGTGGCCGTCCAAACGCCACCTGGTGGTGGACGCCGTGGCCGACGGGCTCGGCCTGCACCCGACCCCTGATACCGGTGACCTGCGGGCCGACCTGGTGGCGGGCATCACCACGATCGTCGATGCGCTGGTCGGCACGGCGCTCGGCCACGTCCTACCCGCCCTGGTCGCGGACCTGGCGGCAGACCCCGAACTGGCGGAGCGGTTCAGGGACCAGGTGTTCCATCCCCGTCGCGCCACCACCGCCGCGACCCTGCGCTCGGCCGCCCGCCGCGGCGAGATACGCGCAGACTTCGACATGGACTTCGTCCTCGACGCCCTGGCCGCCCCGCTCTACTACCGCGCCTTGTTCGGCCACCTGCCGCTGACCCGTGCCCTCGCCGAGCAGTGCGTCGACGGCGTCCTGGCCGATCTCCGGACGCCGGGCGGCCACCCGGCTCCTTGATCACGACGGGCGGCGGGACCGTCGCCGCCGCGAAGGCGGGTGCGCAGGTCCTGTACGAGTCGCCCGTCGGCGGCACGCTGCTCCCGGCCCTCATCGCCTTCCTCCAGGGCGCCGCCGACGACCGACGGCTCCTCCCTGGCGCCCCTGCACGGCCACCTCTGACGGGCCGTGGCCGAGGGCCACCGCGACCACACCATCGCGGCGCTTTTCGAGATCCTCAGGAAGCACGCCTGACCTCGGTGAAGGCGGCGAGGAACGTCCGTGCGCCGCTTTCACCACCTCCCGCGGTTCCTCGTCCGGAGGTCCCGCGTCCCCAGCCGTGACCGGGTCTCCGCCGGGCGGGGAGGAGCGCGAGGAACTGCTCGGCGGCCAAGAGCGGATCGGGGCTGCGTAGCCGGCCGGCCGGCGACAGCCGCGCCAGCCGGTTGGCGAGGGCCGGCGCGATCCGGTCGGCGACCTGGCCCTGGACGATGTCGGGGAGGTCGGGAAACCGCCCGGCCTCGGCCGCTGGCAGCCGCCGCATCGCCCGCGAACGCTCGTCGCAGTAGAGACGGTCGCCTTCGCCACGCGCGCCTCTGCCGCGATCACGTCCACACCAGCCTGCGCGTGGTGTCCGTACCGCGCGAACACCGCGAACGCCGCGTCCAGGATCGCTTGCCAGTGGCTGCAAGCCGCCGAGGGCGGCATTCAGGACCAAGGTGCTGCGCCGTAGCAGATGGTTCGACAACACCGAACTCCAGGCATTCGTCGAGCTGCGGGCGGACCTGGGCGAGCGCAAAGAGTGCCCCGTCGACGTCACTTCTTGACGTCACCGGTGCACCCGGCTCGAGACACCGAGCGGCGGACCAGGCCATGGAAAGGGGGCGTTTCCCGAGTGGTGGACCGGGAGACGAGCCGCCGGTCAGCACGTGGTGGGCCGGGCAAGCATGGCCATGGGGTGCCTGCTTCAGCAGCCGCAAACGACGTGTACCCCTAGCCTCGGGAAATGGTGGCTTGGAGCACCGCTTCGCTGAGAGCCTCAGTCCGGTAGTGCGCGACCGCCTGGAAATCCGGATCGGCGACCATCTCGGAGAACACCGTACGGGACGGGTAACGCACGAGCAGGACGGCGTCCCACGCCTGGCCGTCTTCGGCGACCAGAGCGGTCGAGCCCTTGCCGTAATACAGCACCTCGGCGCCGTAGCGTTCGAGGATCGTCGTACTGAGCGCCTCAGAGTAACGGGCATAGCTTGCCTGCCCGCCCTCACGGAAACGCAGCAGGTTGAGCATCACGACCGGCCCCCCGGGGTCCTCTTCCAGGAGTCGCTTCAGTCCGTCTCCACTCGGATCGACCGCCATCCAGCCACCCCTCTCCCCGCTGTTCGCCATGGTGGCGGTGCAACTGTAACCGGTCTGGGAGAAAGGTCGGCGAGGAGAACGGTGTGGTCTTTCACCGCTCTGGCACGCACCGGTTGTGCTCACGGCCAACGCAGGGTGCACGGCCGCTTCGACCGCTGGACACGGGCACGGACAACGGCCAATTCTGATCGATTACCGGCCAGGATCAGACCGGGAACAGGCCAGCAACACTCCGCCCGCTTCCAAGCGGTTCCGCGGCCCTTGTTGTCTTGCAAGGCGCAGCCGGTCGGTGAAGTGGCGGGCATCCGTTACGGGCACGAGCGTGTCCTTGGTCGCCATGTGCCAGGGAGAAGGGCGGTGCGTCCGCGGTGATGTGCGACTCCGGTGCGGACTCGGGGCCCTGGCCGTAGTAGGCGCGGCACCTGGAGTTCAGGCAGATGGCGCCGGTGGCCGAGGTGTCGGCGTTTCGTAGCCGGGCTGGTAGGCGGGGTCGGTTTGGGTGAGTGCGGCCAAGGCCGCTCCTGCCAGTCTCGCGGGGTCGGTCACGCTTCCACCGGAGGGGCGTGTTTGACCTCAACCGCGGTTGGGATTGCAGGATGACGCGAGCGGGGTCGTCCCGCATCCGACCTTGAGGAGTGTGTCCGTGAGCACGGACTCCGGTTTCTATTCGATCATTGACTACACCGTTGATGGCTTTGACACGCAGCGTGAGCTCGTGCAGGCCTTCGCGGAGATCCAGGAGCGGTGGGTGCGCTTCTATCCCGGCTACCGCTCCGCCCGTTTCCATGTGAGCACCGACGGGACCCGCGTGTACAACATCGTGCACTGGGCGAGCGAGGCGGACTACCGCCATTTCGTGGAGGCCTCCGACACAGACGGCCGGATGGCGGCCATCGGCGAAGCGCTGGAGGCCCTGTCCGGCAAGGCCGAACCGCGTATGACCGGAGCGCCCACTTACACCGTGGTTCGGGAGATCGGTCCCGGTCCCCGGCGCCTGGATGACTGATCGCCGAACCCCGGTGGCGGGCGGCCGTACACCACCATCCACCACGCCGCCGGACGAGGCGAACACGTCAACACCGGCCACGACCAACTAATCAGGGGTGTTCATGAGACTCGAGATGTACGCCGATGTGCTGTGCCCCTGGTGCTACATCGGTAAGAGACGCCTGTCGGCCGCGTTGGCCCAGCACACCGGCCGCGGCCACGTCGAGATCCTCTGGCGCGGCTACGAACTCGCTCCGGAGGAAGGCCGGATCCCCGGCCCGACCGCCGCCGAGGCCATGGCCGGCTGGTGGGGCGAGCAGGCGCCTGCCCGCATCGCCCGGATCCGGTCGCTGGGCGCGGCGGAGGGCTTGGAGCTGAACCTGCATCTGGCTCGCCCGGTGAACACTTTCGATGCACACCGGCTGGTCAAGCTGGCCGCCGAACGCGGCCGAGCCGATCAGATGATGGAACTGCTGTTGCACGGGCATCACACCGAGGGTCGCAACGTGGCCGATGCGCAGGTCCTGCAGCGCCTGGGCAGTGAGGCCGAACTGGACGGCGATGAGGTACGCGCCGTCCTGGACGGCGACGACTACGCCGAACAGGTACGCGCCGACCGACACCGCGCGGCCGAGCACGGCGTCACCAGCGTGCCCAGCCTGGTGATCGACGGCCGCCCGCCGGTCTCCGGGGTCCAGCCCGTCGTGGATCTGCAGCGGCTGCTGGAGCAAGACCCCCTGGTCGGCCATCGGTCTCTCCTTGCTGCTCAACCGGTTGTGGTGGCGAACTTGTGGGCCGGTTCCGGGGGAGGCAGCGGGGGTGCGCAGGCCGAAGGCCATGACGGCCCGCCGCCAGCGGACAACCGGCGCGGTTCGGCGGAGAGGGGGGCCGGGGACTCTGCTGACGGGTAGCTACGCTAAGGACTGAGTCGCAGGTCGATGCAGGGCTTTGTGTCCGAGAGTGGTCAGATGGTCACGGTTCGGCATTACCGACAGGTAGTTGCCTGGAGCGCCCATACGGTCACGGATTGTGGGGGGATGTTGCCGAGTTTCTTGATGTCGACGTGGACCAGGTCGCCGGGGCGGGAGTGCTCGTAGCGGCGGACCGGGCGGCCGGTGGCGCGGTCCAGGTGGCGTAGGCGGGCCAGCCCGTAGCGGGTCAGGACGCGGTGAACGGTGGCAGGGTTGAGGCCGAGCTGGTCGGCGATGCGGGCCGGGCCGCACCGGCGCAGCGCCCGGATCTTGATGATGCGGCGTTCGGTGCGGGTGGGGGTGCGCCGGGGGCTGTGGTGCGGCGGCTGGAGCGGTCGGCCATGCCGGCCTGCCCGTGGGTGCGGTAGCGGGCGGCCCAGCGCTGGGCGGTGGTGGGTGAGACCTGGAAGCGTTCGGCCGCCCGGCGCAGCGGCCAGCCGTCCTCGACCACGCAGCGGGCCAGGCGCAGGCGCCCGGTCTCGGTCAGCGGGGCGTTACGGTGGGGCATGAGGGCCTCCTGGCGATCGGCGTAGATGTCGCAATCCACACCGAACCCGGAGGCCCTCCCTCATTCCAACATCATCGACAGTATGTCGCCACGTCCACAACCTCTGTGGTCAGTACACCTAGCCGCCGCGGTCAGCCCGGCAACAGAGGCTTCACGGGGACCTCAGATGACCCACTCGTCGACGGGGATGTGGCGGACGGCCCGCACCCAGACCAGGTCGGTGGTGGGTCGCCTGGCGGCCGACCTGCCCGACGGCGCGGTCCAGGTGCGCCTCACCCGCCCCGAGGCACTGCACACGTCCCCACGCAACCGCCTCCGGCCTGGGGGAGCGGTGGGCAGCGTCGGCCGGTTTCCAAAGACACGAGTTCCGAGGCCCGCTACGGGCGCCTTGTCCGCCACCGGCCCGGCCGTCCCCGTGACGCCGATGAGGTCGAACGTCACCCGTGCCCGCGATGCGGTGTCGAACCGGGATCGCCGTGCCGGTCCCGTTCGGGCGCGGTGGCCGGGACCTACCACACCGGCCGGTTCACGAAGGTCGCGCGGTTGGCCAAGCTGCTGCGGGTGACCACCCCGGGCGACCGCCAGAATCCGGCAGACGGGACGAACCGGGCAGTGGAGAAGGGGACCGCCCGCGTTCTGGAAATGGGTCATTTCTGCGAGCGGAACCGGCCAGCGAGTCAATCGAGATCACGGCCGCCACCATCCATCGTCACAACCCACATCGGAACGGTGGACGGCGGTATCTCCGGGCAGCCCGGCGTGCTAACGCCGTTGGCCGGTCGGTTGCTGCTCAAGCCCCGACGTCCAAAACGAGCTCACGGTCGAAGGGATCGCCGCCGCCGAGGCCGAAGGCCGCTACCGTGGCCGCCCGCCCGCCCTCACCGGCCCCCAGTTGAAAGCGGTGCGGTCGGCCTACACTGAACAAGGCGCCTCGATCGCCGCGCTCGCCCGCGCCCACGGCGTCAGCCGCGCCGCCATCCGGACCGCCCTGGCCGCCCTGCTGCCCGGCCCGAGCATCCCGCCCCCTCGATCACCCTGCCCCAAGCCGAGCCCGCGGATCCGTCCTTAGCGTAGCTACCCGTCAGTAGAGTCCCCGGACCCCGGTCAGGGGCGCACGGCGACGGCGTCTACCTCGAAGCGCATGCCGGGCAGCGCCAGCGCGGCGACGCCGAGCAGCCTCTGGGGCGGCGGCTCGTCGCCCCGGATCCGCCGGAGGGCGTCGGCCAGGTTCCCCAGCTTCTGCTCGTCGTGGTCGACGATGAACGTGGGCAGCTGGGCGACGTCCCAGTAGCCGGGCCCCGCCGACTCCAGTGCGTGCCCCAGGTTGGCCGGGGCCTGGTCGACCTGCCCGGCGAAGTCAGAGGTGGTCACCTGGCCCTCGTGGTCGCAGGCGTACTGCCCGGCGATCAGGACGAGCTCGCCCGAGGTCACCCGGGCGACGTGGCTGTCACCGAAACCGGCCGGGTCGTGCAGTGCGGACGGGTCGGAGCTGGACAGCGGCATGTGCGTTGTTCCTTCGAAGACGCCACGGTCGCCCACGGCGTTGACAAATTTAATGAGCGCTCATTCAATAGAGCCGTGGACGATCTTGCGACTACCCGAGCCGGCCGGCCCAGAGGGCCGGGACGGCCCCCCAAGAGCACGGGCCCCGCGACCCGTGACCTGCTGCTGGACGCGGCGCTGGAGCTGTTCGCGCGGCAGGGGTTCGCGGCGACGACGGTGCGGCAGATCGCCGCCAGGGTCGGCGTGCGCGACAGCGCGATCTACGGCCACTTCCCGAGCAAGCAGGCGATCTACGACGCCCTGTTCGCCGAGGCGGGGCCGGCCTCGTTCGAGGCCCTGCGCGTGGACGTGGATGCCCTGGTACGGGCGGGGCCGCGGCGGGCGGTGCCGGAACTGGTGGAGCGCGTGATGGCGGGCTGGTCCGCCCCCCGGGCCCGCCGGTTCAGCAGCGTCCTGCTGCGCGACGGCAGCGGTGACGCGGGACTGGGCGGCCTGGCCGCCGCGATCGAGACCGCCCGCGAACGGCTCCAGGAGCCGTTCGCGCGATGGCAGCGGGCCGGGCTGGTACGCACGGACATGGACCCCCGGCAGATGGTGTGGGAGTTGTTCGCGCCGCTCCAGGTGCCCCGCCTGCTGCACCTGCACGCCGACGCCACCCCCGACGACCTGGCCGCCGCGCAGCGGCTCGTCGACCTGCACGTCCGCTTCTTCCTCAGCGCGATCCTGTCCGAAGGGAACTCCTGATGTACGACCACCTGCCCGTGGTGCACGAGATGAGCGACCGCCCGCCCGGCTTCATCGCCCCGAACCTCAGCCCGCAGGGCCTGCGGCTCGAGCCGCGCGAGCTCGCCGGAGGCGTGTACGCCCTGATGGCCAACCAGGTTCCCAAAGACAACAACGGCCTGATCGTCGGCCGGGACGCGGCGCTGGTCGTGGACGCCGGGATCACCCCGGCCGTCGGCCGGCACATCCAGGAGGTGGCGGCGGGCCTGACCGGCAAGCCGGTCCGCTACCTGGTCAACACCACTTACCACGGCGACCACACGTTCGGGAACACCGCGTTCGGCCGGGACGTCACTCTCTTCTCCTCGCGGATCAACAAGGCCGCCATGACCGACCTGGACGCTGAGAAGCGCCTGCGCTCGGAGAGCATGTACGGCGACGACTCCCTGGACACGGTGGTGGCCTGGCGCAGGCCCGACGTGGTCGTCGACCGGTTCTGCGAGATCGACCTGGGCGGCCGGGTCGTCCACCTGTGGCACCTGGGCCCGGGCAACGGCTCCGGGGACACCGTCGTCCACGTGCCCGACGCCAAGATCGCCTTCACCGGCAACTTCGTCCTGCCGTACGGGGTCGCGCCGATGGCGCTGATCGGCGACCCGGTCGGCTACGCCCGCAGCCTGCGCACCATGCGGGCGCTGCTCGACGTGGACACCATCGTTCCCGGGCACGGCTTCCTCGGCCCGGCCGAGCCGGGTGTCTCGGCGTGGATTCACTACCTGGAGAGCATGGCCGCCGCCGTCGACCGCGGTCGGCGCGAGGGCGTCCCCGTCGAGGCGATGTACGACGAACTGCCGACGTGGGGCATCGAGCCGGTCCCCGACGCCCCGGAGCCCTACCGGGCCCTGGTGCGCTCGCTGCACCGGATGAACATTCTGATCACTTACCGCTGGCTAGAGGGCCGCCCGGCCTGCTAGGCGGGTAGGCCAAGAACTCCTGAGGATCCGGCTGGGGCAAGGTAGGTGTTGGGAGGCAGCTTCCACCGGCCGTCGTCGTGCTCGGCGAGGGTTTGGGTGAGGCGCCATCCATTCTGGTGTCTTGAGCCGTTAATTCGTTGGCAGTATGCGGCGAGGGTTTCGAGGATCTCGTCGGCGGTCTTGGTCCACACGAACGGCTTGGGGTCGGTGTTCCACTCGTTGACCCAGCCGCGGACGTCGCGTTCCAGTTCGACCACGCTGCGGTGGGCCGAGCGGCGCAGCTTGCGGTTGGTGAGCTCGGCGAACCAGCGCGCCACGAGGTTGAGCCAGGATGAGCTGGTCGGGGTGAAGTGCAGCTGGAACCGGGGGGTGGCGGATCAGCCACCGCTTGACGGCCTCGGTCTTGTGCGTGGCGTAGTTGTCCAGCACCAGGTGCAGGTCCAGTTCTTGGGGACGGCGGCGTCGATGAACTTGAGGAACCGCAGGAACTCTTGATGGCGGTGCCGCCGATAATGCTGGGCGATCACCGAGCCGGAGGACAGGTCGAACGCGGCGAACAGGCTGGTGGTGCCGTGCCGGACGTAGTCGTGGGTCATCCGGGCTGGGGTGGTGGGCATGATCGGCAGGATCGGTGCGGTGCGGTGCGGTCGATCGCCTGCATCTGGCTCTTCTCGTCGACGGCGAGCACCAGTGCGTTGTCGGGCGGGTTCAGGTAGAGGCCGACCACGTCGCGGACCTTGTCGATGAACTGGGGTCGGTCGACAGTTTCCAGGTCTGCACGGTGTGGGGATTGAGGCCGAACGCCCGCCAGATCCGCGATACCGCAGACTGCGAAATCCCGGTCGCCGAGGCTATCGACCGCGTCGACCAGTGCGTGTCGGCACCGGGCGTCTCCTCGAGTGTGGCGGTGACGACCCGCTCGACCTGCTCATCGGTGATCACGCATGGCCGGCCCGGGCGCGGCTCGTCGCTCAAGCTCCAGCCGATCGGCCAGGAACCGCGACCGCCACTTCGACACCGTGTTGCGCGAGTTCCCGGCCTGCCCGGCCACCTGGGCGATCGTGCCGCCCTCGGCGCACAGCAGCACGATCCGCGCCCGCAACGCCAGCGCCTGCGAGGTCTTACGGCGGCGCACCCACCCGGTCAGCACCGACCGTTCCTCATCGGACAACACCGCCGGTCCAGCTTCGGGCTCGGCATCCCCCCAGCCTGCCGACTAACAAAGAACTAATGGGTCAGGGCACTGGAGGGGCGAGCTCAGTTCACTCCCGAGCAGTTCTTGGCGCCGTCGTTGTTGTAGTTTCGCCACCATTCGTTGTTCTCGCTGCCATCGACGTATTTTCCGTCCTTGACCAGCCAGATACGAAGGTGGAAGCAGTGTTTTTCGGCGAGGTTCCAGGGTTGTCCCATGCTCGCGTTGACGGCGAAGCATTCGTTGGTCGAGTCCTGAGGAGCCGATTTGATCGTATATTCGTGTTGGTTGGGGTCTTTGGTCACGTTGAAGACCTGGAGTCTCACGTAGGCGTCATCCATGATGGTGTCACACACCCTGACCTTGTCGCCTTTGGCGACGAACTCCACAAACCCTCCGAAAATCGGTGTGTCCATGCGGTACTCTGCCGCTTGTGCCGGTGCGGCCATGAGCGGTACCGCGACACCTGCCAGCAGAGCGATCGATGCGACAGTTCCTGATCTTGCGCGCATGATGGAGATCCTCCAATCTTTGTGTCCTCAGGTGGCCGGAACAGCGATTTGGCCGTTCAGTTGACCCCTCGGCAGTTCGCCTCATCGTTGTTGTAGTTTCGCCACCATTCGTTGTTCTCGCTGCCATCGACGTACTCTCCGTCCTTGACCAGCCAGATCCGGAAGTGGAAACAGTGCTTCTCGGCGAGGTTCCAAGGTTGTCCCATGTCCGCTTGGACGTCGAAGCATATACCTTCGCCCGCGGTCGCATTCATTGTGTATTCGAGTTGGTTGGGGTCTTTGGTCACGTTGAAGACTTGGAGCCTCACGTACGCGTCGTCCGCCTGGGTGTCACACAGGCGAACATGGTCGCCATCGGCGGTAAATACGACTCCACCTCCGGCCATGCCGCTGTCATTGGTGCTCATAAAATACTGTCCTGCATGGGCCGGCATGGCAGTAACGACTACGGCGGAGGCGGCCAACAAGGAGGTGGAAACCATGGCTCGCAAGAACCTGTACACGATGCGCCATTCCTTTCGAACTGATTGCTTCAGTTGACCGACCAACTGTCGGGATGGCGGCGGACGCGATGGTGGGTAGTACTGGACTTTCTGGCTTCGCGCATGTTCACCAGATCTACTCAGGCCAGTGTTTCCCCAGCGTTTCCTCAACCGTGGGTCGTCCGGGCCGGGGTGGTGGGCATGATCGGCGGATCGGGGCGGTGCGGTCGATCGCCTGCATCTGGCTCTTCTCGTCGACGGCGAGCACCAGTAAGCCTTTTTCAGCAGTGATGTGGTAGTTGGTTTCGTGTGCGTCGGGTGGGATGTGGCCGATCTCTCCGTGCAGGCGGGTGGTGTTGTACCAGTCCACCCATTCGGCGGTGGCCAACTCGGACCCCGGTGAGGTGCCGCCGGGGGCGGCGGGGCTTGATCAGTTCGGTCTTGTACAAGCCGATCGCCGATTCCATCAGCGCGTTGTCCAACGCGTCGCCGACGGTGCCTATGGAGGCGTCGATCCCGGCCGGCAGCAGATGGCTGGTGAAGGCGAAAGACGTAATGATGCCGTCCGGGAAGGGGCCGACGGACTGACCGTGCCGCCCCGGTAGGAAGGACCCCACTTTGGCCGTGCAGGAACGACGCGGTCCAGTTGAGCAGGAGCGCAAGGTCGGTGGTGTCGGCGTCAGGGGGTGGCGTGGTCGGCCAGTGCGGTGATGTGCGGGAGCAGGGGTCCGCCAAGCCGGCCGGTGTTCGGGGTCGGTGTCGGGTGGGCGGGGCCTGGTTGAACAGGGTGGTGGCCTGATCGCGGGCGTGGCCGATGTCGGCGGGCCAGCGGCGGGGCGCCGGGGCCGTGCAGGCCGTGTCGGCTCAGGGCAACTACGGACCACCTGGGTATCTGGTGAGTGCGGACCCGCCCCGCACCAGTGGGATCAGCGGGTCTAGCTTTCCCATCCGCGCGCCGACGCGCTGGCGTCGTCGGCCGAGTCGGGGCCGGGCCCGCCGCTGATCGCTGCCGCATCTGCGGTGTCGTACACGGCGCTCAAGCAGGTTGCCGATCGCGCGGCGGCTCGCCGGTCCTCATCGCGTCTCTGTCTCGCCTGGGGCGCCCGGGTGCTTGCCGAGGGCGGTGGTGAAGAGGTCGGCGGCCTGGTCGACGTGGGCGGCGGCGCGCTGGCTGCGGTTGCGGCGTTCCCAGTAGCCGATGGTGGTGGCGGGGTCGACGTGGTCGGCGAACTCCTGGACGTCGGCGAGCGGGACGCCGTTGTCGAGCATGTGGGTGATGCGGGAGGCGCGCCACACGTGCGGGGTGAGGTCGCGGCCGGGCAGCACGCCGGCGGCGCGACCCAGGCGGGTGCTGATGCGGTCGATGTCGTGGCGGTCGAGGCGGTCGCCTTTGGCGTCGATGAGCAGCGGTCCGCGGGTGCGAGCGCCGATGTGGCGGCGCAGCAGCTGGGCGCAGTCGGACAGCAGCGGCAGGGCCCGCTGCTTACCACCCTTACGGGTGACGTGCAGGATGCTGCGGTCGCCGTCGCGGTGCAGGTCGGTGACGTCGGCGGCGCAGATCTCGGTGACCCGGCCGGCGAGGCTGTACAGCAGCATCACCACCAGCAGGTCCAGTTCGGTTCGTGCCGCGGCGGCCACCGCGCGGACCTGGTGGTCCTCCAGTACGGGGGTGGAGGCGGTGGTGCGGCCGGAGGGGATGCGGGGCCGGTCGTCCTGGCTGACCGGGTTGGCCGGGGTGGGGGTCAGGTGTCCGGCGGCGTAGACGTGCAGGGAGGACAGGCAGGCGAGGTAGCGGCTGATGCTGCGGTGGGCGATACCGGCCGCTTCCTGGCGCAGCCGCCACATCCGCACGTGCTCGCGGGTGAGGCAGCCGACGAAGAAGGCCTCGTGGCCGAGTTCGCGGGCCAGCGGCGCCCAGATGCGGCGCAGGTCGTCGACGTAGGTGCGCTTGGTGGCCACCGAGGCGCGCCGGGTGCTGCTGAGCCAGTCCAGCACCAGCGCGAAGGTGGCCGGTGTGCAGGCCTCGGCGAGCAGGTCGATGCGGCGCCGGTAGACGCGGCGGCCGCCGGTACGGGCCACCTGCACTTGGCCCAGGTCGGCGTCGAGCTTGGCCAGTGCGTCGGCAGCCAGCGGCGTCGGCGGCCGCGCCAGCGGCCCACCACCGGCGCCGGCGGGCAGCGGCGCCGCTGCCGACGGGCCGGGCAGGTTGTCCTGCTGTCCTGTTTGTGCGGCGGCCTCGCCGGTGGGTGCCGCCGGGACGGCGGCCGGGGGAGGGGTGCGCAGCACCACGCCCTGCAGCGGCGGCTCGCCCGGCGGGCCGGCGGGTGGCGGCCCGCCGGGCTCGTCATCGACGGCGTCAGATGCGCTCAACGGGGGCTCCAGGAAGGTCGGTAGTGACGGGTCGCTGTGAGATGCGCGGACCCGGGGTGCGCGGGCGGGACGCCGGTCCGCGAGGTTGCGCGCAGGACACCGGCGCGCCCGCCGGGTCGGCGCCTCTGGCGGGCTTCACCGTGGCCGCCGATTTCACTCGCCCTGCGGCGGCCGTGCCCCCGGCGCGTGTCCGAAGTCGCTGACGTGCGGCCCCCTGAACTGTGGACTGACCTGGGGTTTTGTCGGAGGTGATTCGCCGCGGCGGGGATGGGCTCGGCGGTGAGGGACCGGCGCGAGTGGCTGGGCCGCCGACCGAACTGTCGCCCCGTCGGTGCGACGTGCGCCGGGTCTGGTGAGACCGGCAGGGCACGTGTCGCCGCCCCGCCGCGCGGCCCGCAAGATGATCATGGAGGTGAGTGTAGCGCATAACCTGGTTTATGCGCTGGCCGTACAAACCAATCAGCTCAATCGTTAGCCGAAACGTTTGCTGATGCGATTGATTTGTTAGGGTGGAGGGGTGATCGAAAACCCATCTCCCCAGGCCCCGTCCAGCGTCGGTCCCGCCGGAGGCGAGGGCGCACGGAGTCCCGGCGCCGCGGCGCCCGCCGACCAGGAGCCCGGCGCAGCACCCGATGCCCAGCCCGGAGCGCAGCCCGCCGCGCAGGCCGGTGGCAGCGAGGAGGAGCGCGCCGAACGGGGGCGGTGCAAGCAGTGCGGGACGCCGCTGCCGCCACCCCGGCGCGCCGGCGGACGGCCCCGGGAGTACTGCCCGCCGCCCAAGACCTGCCGGTCCGACTACAACAACGCCCGCCGCAGCGGGCAGGCCTCCGCGGTCACCCGGCTGCACCGCGACGTCGCCGACCACCTGGCCGCCCACACCCCGGCACTGACCGAGCTCGCGCAGGTGTTCACCACCTTCACCGACCGGCTCGGCGAACTCGAGCAGCAGGTCCTGGCCCGCAATGCCGAACTGGAGGCCGAGGCCGACGAACTGCGCGCGGCCACCGCCGAGGCCGACCAGCGCGCCGACGCCGCCGACCGCGCCGCCACCGCGGCCGGCCGACGCGCTGCCGAGGCCGAGCAGGCCCAGCGCACCGCCGACGAACGCGCCGCCCGCGCCGACCAGGCCGCCGACAACCTGCAGCGCGCGGTGCTGCGGGCCCAAGGCGAGACCGAGCAGGCGGCCAAACGCGCCGACACGGCCGAGACCAGGCTCGGCGCGGCCGAGGAGGAACTGCGCCGCACGCGTACCGACCTGGAACAGGCCCGCAGCCAGGCGCAGCGCGCCCTGGACAACGCCCACCGGGAACACCTGCGGGAGCTACAGGCCCTGCGCACCGAACTCGACCGGCAGACCGGCCGCCTCACCGACACCCAGACCCGCCTCACCGCCACCGTCACCGACCTGGCGGCCACCCGTGACGAGCTCACCCGCCTGCGCACCGCGCTCACCGCCGCCGAGCAGAAGGCCCAGGACGCCGAAGAACGGGCCGGCGCCGCCGACGCCCGCGCCCAGCAGGCGACCGAGCACGCCGCACACGAACGCGCCGCCGCCCGCGAGAGCCTGCTCACCCAGACCACCCGGCTGCACACGCGGATCGAGGCGCTCACCGCCGAACGCGACACCGCCCGCGCCACCGCGGCCATCAACCTCGAACGCGCCATCCGCGCCGAGCACTCCCAGACCATCAAGCCGCCGCCGACGGTCCCGCCGGCCGACAGCGCGACCGGGGCGGAGCCGGACACCACCTGACCCGCACTCCTGAACTCGACGTGTGTAAAGATGATCTTGTAGTTGTCTGGTTGTCTTTATCTGGCCCTGGAAGAACTCGGCCGCGTGGTGCGCACCATCTTCGCCTGCGACTACCTCGCCGACGAGCAGCTGCGCCGTGAGATCAACAGCGGTCTGCAGGTCGTGGAGAACTGGAACGGCGCGAACGACAAGATCTTCTACGGCCGCGAAGGCGTCCTGACCGGAGCCGACCGCGAACACGCCGAGGTGTCGATGCTCGCCCTGCACCTGCTGCAATCGTCTCTGGTGTTCATCAACACCCAGCTTCTGCAAGCCGTCCTGCGAGATCCGAAGTGGGCCGGCAAGCTCACCGAGGAGGACCGCCGGGCTCTATCGCCGCTGTTCTGGGCGCACGTCAACCCCTACGGCCGGTTCCACCTGGACATGGACACCCGCCTCGACCTCACCGCCGCGTGACCCTGCCCCGGGGGCTCGTCTGCTATCGCAGAATCCGCGAACGAACTCTAAGCCGAACGTGGGTCAGGATACCAGCACTGGCTTATATAAGTGGGGACTGGTATGATTCTTGTTCGTGCACGCGTTCGACATCCTCGGCGACCCGGTGCGCCGGCGCATTCTGGAGCTGCTCGCCGACGGTGAGCAGACCTCTGGCGCGATCACGGACGTGATCCGGGCCGAATTCGGACTCTCCCAGCCCGCTGTCTCCCAGCATCTGCGCGTGCTGCGTGACAGCGGGTTCGCGTCGGTGCGGGCTGAGGGCGCTCGCCGGTTCTACGCCATCGAGCCCGCGCCGCTGAGCGAGGTTGACGCGTGGTTGGACCGGTTTCGCCGGTTCTGGGAACAACGCCTCGACGCCCTGGAAACCGAGCTGGCCCGGGGCAGGCGTGCAGCTCGGAGTCCGGCTGGCGGGGAGCCCACCCGACCGGCCGAGCCCGGCACCGATGCGGACAAGACCGATCCATCAGCGAAGGGAACATGACATGAAAGACATATTGGATGAACTGGCCACCGCGCGCCGGGCAATGGGCAAGGGCAGCGTGCCCGCCGGCGACGCGTACACCATCGAGGTGCGGCGGCGATACGAAGCGCAGATCGACGACGTCTGGGACGCCCTGACCAGCCCCGAGCGGCTGCATCGCTGGTTGAAACCGGTCACCGGAGACCTGCGGCTAGGCGGGAAGTTCGAGCTGGACGGTGGTGAGCACGGCGAGATCCTCCGGTGCGAGCCGCCACGTCTGCTCAAGGTGTCCTGGCTCTACGGGCCGGACGCCGACGCTTGGCCCGGCACGAGCGAGGTGGAAGTGCGCCTGGTCCCAGGCCCGACGGGCGACACCGAATTCGAACTGATCCACGCAGCGGTCGTCGAGGAGCCCCTCTTCCCGACCTACGGCCCCGGTGCCGGCGGCGTTGGCTGGGACCTGCGTCTCCTCGCCCTGGCCCAGCTGTTGGCCACTGGCGAGACCGCCGACCACGAGGGGGTCCAGAAGTCGCCCGAAGGGCGCGAGTTCATCCGGCGCAGCGCCGCGGCCTGGGGCGAGGCTCACCTGGCCGCCGGTGGCGAACCGGAGCACGTCGCGGCCGCAGTCGAGGCCACCACCAAGTTCTACGCACCCGACCCGACCTGACATCCCCGCTGCGGTCGTTCCTGGGGCCTGCACCGCCGATGAGAATTGTCAATCGCGAAACGGATGTCAGACCTCTCCGTCGAGGAGCAGGACGAGCAGCACAACAGCATGTTGTCCCACACCTAGAAAGAATGCGCGATGAGGTACACCAACTCGATCGAGATCGCCCTGCCTCGGGAGAGTGTGGCCCAGCTGCTCGCCGACCCGGCACACCTACCGAAGTGGCTGCGGGGCTTGGTGCTGCACGAGCCGGTGCATGGGATACACGGGCAGCTCGGTACCAAGTCGCGGGTCGTGATGCAGTCGGGGCAACGGAAGATCGAGTGCACCGAAACGATCACACGTCGGGATCCGGCCGACCTGCACGGGATCCCGAAAGAGAGCGTCGTTCATTTCGACCGCGAGATCGTCGGCGCGGGCATGTGGAGCGTCGTGCGCGATCGGCTGACCGAAGCCAATCCGGAGACGACGCTCTGGGAAAGCGAGAGCGAATACCGATTCAGCGGCCTGCTGATGCGCCTGGTGGGGCTTCTGATGCCCGGCTCCTTCCACAAGCAGTCGCAACAGCACATGCAGGATTTCAAGGCGTTCGCCGAACACGGGAAGGACGTCCGCGAAGCGAGGAACTGATCTGCCGCGATCAGCAACGAGGATCTCCGACGGCGTTCGGCCGCTGCGAGCGGAGGGCCGAGGCGTCCGGGTCTCCGGTGTTTCATAGGCCAACACGCCGTGCCGCACCGGCAAGGGCAAGGTTGCCCTGCAGTACCACACCGCCCGGTTCCGGCTCGTGCCCGCTCTGGCCAAAGCGCTGAACGTCCCCACCCCGCCGGTGCGCAAGCCCGGATCGGTGTGGGTCGAGCTGCCCTGCCCCGCCCCGCGGCCGCCGGCGCCGAACTATCCGGGCACGCGCGGATCGGCTACACCCGCGCCTCCACCCTCCGCCAGTCCCTGGACACCCGGCTCGACTCGCTCAAGGGCGCCGGCGTCACCCGGATCTTCGCCGAAAAGATCTCCACCCGCGCCAGGACGCGGCCCGAGCTCGACAAGGTCGTCACCCTCGCCCAGGAGATGCGGGCCTCCGGGGTCGCGGTCACCCCTCGTCGTTCACGAGCATAAACGGCTCGGCCGCGGCATCGAACTGGCCGCGCTGGCCGAACAGCTCAGAGCCTCGGGCATCGCCCTGGAGTTCCTCACCGGCGAACTACAGGGATCGCACGACCCGGCCGGGATCGTGTTCACCGTGCTGGCCGCCCTGTCGGGCATGGAACGCGAGTACATCCGCGACCGCACCCTCGAAGGCCACGAGTCCGCCCGCAGCCGCGGCAAGACCATCGGCGGCGCCGGCGTCACGGACGACGCCATGCTCTCCCACGCCCTCCACCTGCGCGAACAGAACCTCAGCCTCCGCGACATCGCCGCCCGCCTCGTCATCACCACCGGCAAGAAGAAGGGCCGGCACCCCTCACCGGCGACCGTCATGCGCATGCTCCGCGACCACGACGAACAAACCATCCACCCAGACCGCAGCTGACCCCCGCCCGCTTTGTGGCTTGCCGCACCAGGCGACCAGGGGCTGACCACCTACCTTGCCCCTCGCCCGGCCTTCAGGAGTTCTGGGCCGACCTGGGCCACATGCTTCCGGTCCTGCATAGCGAGGCAGGCGTGCAGGAAGCCGCCGATGGTGGGGGACGTCCTGAGGAGCTGGTCCACGGAACGGTTCGACAGCGTGCGCCGCTCCTCGCTGAACCAGCGCCACGTCGACCTCGGCTACAAGCGCGGGATCACGCTGCTCAACGCCGTCAACGACCAGGTGATGGGTATCGGGCAGAGGGCACCCGCGCGACTCCCTGTTCATCCTCGACTGCCTGATCAACATCGACGCCGGTCCCCGGCCCGAGGTCGTCACACCGACCATGCCAGCGATTCGGACATGGTGTTCGGGATCTTCTCCATGCTCGGCTACCGGTTCGCGCCCCGCTTCGCCGACCTGGGCGACCAGCGGTTCTGGCGCGCCGACCTGCCCGACGGCACCAGCAACAGCTACGGCCCGCTGGAAGCGAGCGCCCGACAACAAGATCAACCGGCAGAGGATCCACACCCAGTGGCCGGACATGACCCGGGTCACCGGATCGCTGGTCACCAACCAGGTCCGGGCCTATGACCTGTTGCGGATGTTCTCCCGCAACGGTCGGCCCACCCCGCTCGGGCAGGCGTTCGCCGAGTACGGGCGCATCGACAAGACGCTCCACCTGCTCGACATCCTGGACCCGATCGATGGCGGCTACCGCCGCACGCTGAACAAGCAGCTCACCGTCCAGGAGGCCCGGCAGGGTCTGGCCCGCAAGATCTGCCACGGCGGCAACCGCCAGATCCGGCAGGCCTACCGCGATGGGCAAGAAGATCAACTAGCGGCGCTCGGGCTGGTCGTGAACGCCGTCACCCTGTGGAACTCCCGCTACCTGTCCGCGGCCGTCGACCGGCTGTGCGCCCAAGGGATCCCGGTCAAAGACGAGGACGCCGCCCGGCTCAGCCCGCTCGGCCACGCCCACATCAACTGCCAGGGACGCTACGCCATCGCTTTCTCCGCACCCGCCGAGACCCTGTGCGAGCTCGGAGACATCCCCGTCTTCCCGGCCCCGACGGCCAGGCGGCAGGGGGCGGAGCGTAAGCTCCCTCAGCCCACGGGCCAGGGCCGGACGGTCATTCGTCGACCGCGGCGTCGCAGGCCTGGGCCAGGTACTCGGCCTGGCAGGCCACGCAGCACCCGTGCTCACCGACACCGCAGCTGACAACGGGACCCACGGCAAGCCACGCGGAGAAAAACTCGCGCGGCCGTGTAACGGATCCGGCCCCATCGAGCCCGTATTGGTCGTACGCCGCATCACCGCAGAAGCGGCCGTCCGACCGAAAGGTGCTGTTGATGATCGACCCCCTGCTTCTACTGGTCCTGGGCGTCGGCCTGCCTGTCGTGGCACGCCTGGGCGTCGCGGCCGCCGAGGTATGGATGCTACGAGCGCGCGCTCGGCTGGCCACCGCAGTGTCTCGACTGCCGACCGGGGCCGAGCTGGGAGGCCACTCGAAGGACGGCACAATGTGGTTCGTTCGCATCCAAGGCGCCGCGACGACCGGGGCGGAGGCCAGCGGTGACCGCTGAGACCATGCATGGCCACGCCGACGACTCCAACGGCGTGACGGTGACCGAACTCGACCGCGACTGGCCGACCTGAGAGGCCCGGCTGCGCCGTTACGCCGAGCGGAAACTTCGACACTACGACGTCCCCTCCAGCCGGCTGGACGCCGATGACGTGGTCCAGTTCACCTGGCTGGAGCTGCACACCGCCACGGCGCCAATCCGTTGGGCGTACCGATACGCCTACACGGTGGCCCGCCGGCTGGTCTACCGGGCCGCCCGCGAAGGTCGCCGGTTCGCCCTCTCCTCTCCGGCCATGCACCGCGCCGCGCAGCGGGCCCGACACCCACAGCAGCGCCCCGTCCAGCCCGGCGATGACCTGCAGGTTCATTCCGTGCCTGCGGTGCTTGCCGGAGTGGAACGGCCGGTCGGCGGCGACGCGGTCGATCGCGACGAGGGTGCCGTCCAGGATCAGGTACGGCAGTTGCTCGCGGCTCGCTCGATGCAGCACGGCGTTCAGAGTGGGCTGGCGGGCGGCCAGCGCATCGATGGTCTCGTTGACATGGCGCCAGGCGGTGGAGGTGGAGACGGCGAACCCCGCGCCCAGCTCGGCGAACGTCTCGCCCTTGCACAGATGCACCAGCGTCATCAGGGCCTGCAGCCCCGGTGGCAGTGCCCGGCCCTTGCTGCCGATCGCCTTGCGGTGCCGGCGCACGACGCCGGCGGCGTAGGTCAGGGTTCGGCGCGACAACGGCAGCGAAGCACGATACAAAAGCATGCAGAGCCTCTGGTCTGGACGGCGGGTTGTGAGAGATCAACCGTCCTACCAGGGGTTTCTTGCTGTCTCCAGGCCGCCACTCCGGCCGCGACCATGCTGTGATCAGCAGCCGTCACCGACACTGCTGAAAAGGTCCAGTATCCGGCAAGATCAGCTCGTGTCTCGGCCTTCGGTGAACTTGAGCAGAATCGAGCTTGCGGACTGGCGAGCTGTCCACTCCTGGGCCTCCCTCGCCCAGGTCTGCCGTTTCCAGGCCTGGGGACCGAACACCGAAGAGCAAACGCGCGCGTTCGTGGCGACCGCGGTCGAGGCCTGGGTGCGATCACCTCAACAGCGGTTCGCTTATGCGGCGCGTGTCGAGGGCGATGTCGTCGGCATGGGTGAGCTACACATCCGGAACGAAGTGCAACGTCAAGGCGAGATCGCCTTTGCCGTCCATCCTCGGGTATGGGGACAGGGCGTCGGGACAGCGATCGGCAAGGAACTGCTTGCGCGAGGGTTCAGGGATCTCAAGCTCCACCGCATCTTCGCCACCTGTGACCCGCGGAATCTCGGGTCGGCACGCGTGCTCCGCAAGCTCGGCATGACATGGGAAGGACGTCACCGTCACACTGCGCTGATCCGGGACGGTTGGCGAGACTCCGAGATGTTCAGCATCATCGAAGATGAATGGCGCGAGAAGGATGGCCCGGATGTCCATGAGTAGGTGCGCGACCTGTGCCAGCCACACCTCCGACAGAGGTGACCGCGGGGAACTCACGACGTCTTGATGGGCGATGCCATCAGTACAGGGATTCGTTGAGGCCTGGGCCCGCGGCTTGAATACCTCGAGCGTGACCGGCTGGCCCGCGGAGCGCTCACGGGAGGTCAAGGATCATGTCCAACGACCGCGAGCCGTCCGGGCCGGTGAACGAGCCGACGTGCTGGAAGCCGTTCTTCTCGTAGAAGCGGATGGCGCGGACGTTGTCGGCCAGGACACCTCCCCACAGGATGATTCTCGTCCTGCCGAGCCGCCGTACGACCTCTGTGAGGGACGGGAACGCCACCGTCCCCACCCCACGCCCCTGGTACGCGTCGGCCAGGGTGGGCCCGAAACGGCAATCGGTCGTCTCGGTAACGCGAACTCCCGCTGCGCGATAGCGCGCGATGTCCCCGGCGGTGATGGCGAGGCTGAACTCGAAGAGGCCGGCGATCCCACCGGAGGCCGACTCTTCGAGCACCAGCCGGAGCTTGTCGTAGCGCGCGATCGCGGCGCACAGTTCCCGGGCCGCCGCGAGGTCGTACCCGTCGAACGTGCTGAACCGTCTCGACTCGGCGGACAGCCCGCGCAGGAATCCGGCCAGGCGTTCCGTGTCGGCATGGGTGAGCGGCCGGAGGACGAACTCCGCGCCGTCGCGCAGGTTCATGCGGTACGTCAGAATGCGCGGCTCCTCGGCGATCTCCGTCAGCGTGAGCATGCCCCTCGTTCCATGGTCTCGGTGCCCGTGTATGAACGGTAGATCTCGTCGGCACGCCTGCTTGCCACCAGCACGCGGAGGATTGAGAGCGGCCCTCTGAGCGCCAACACCCGGCTGGATCTTCCCCGGCACCTGTGCCGCCAGTGGGGGGCGCTGATCACTGTGCACGTTCGCATCTGTCCGTTGGAGCGGTCACACCCAGACGTAGTTGTCGTCGGTGACCGCCGGCAGGGCCGCATCGGTGATTGCCGCGGACGGGCTGGGGAGTGCGGCGAGCGCCGCACCGATCGGCGGGAAGATCGGCAGGTCGGCCGTCATGCGGTAGTCGATCCACTGGATCAAGCCGATCTCGTGGCCGCCGGGGACCTCGTCGTACTCCTCGGTGGCCAGTACGGCGCGGACCTCGGGGGAGACGTGGATCCGGTAGATCAGGTGGAGTTTGCGTGGCGGCGGGGTGGCCCCGGGACGGGAGACCATCTGATCGATCACCCAGAGCAGCTCCGGCCGGCCGGCTTGCGAGGGGTCGAGGCGGAGTTCCTCGCTCAGCTCGCGCCGCAGCGCCGCGATCAGGTCCTCGCCGTGCTCGACGTTGCCGCCAGGTGGGGTGAAGTGGGTCGACTCGGGCCGGTCGCGACGGATGAGGGCGACTTCGTCCCGGCAGAACACCAGCGCACCGACGCGGATCTTGATGCGGGTGAACGGCGACGCTGTGGAGTCGGTCGAGCTGTTTGAGGATGATGCCATGGCATCAGTATCGGGCCGGCGGTTCGTGGCCGCTGACCAGCCTGCGTCGGGTACAGGGGCTTGGGCGACGTCGCTGGGACGTAGTGGTTCCACGTCCTGTGGTGGTGATGTAGCGGAACTTGAGGGGCTCGGTGACTGCGGGTGCGGGTTCTGCGAGGGGGCGGCGCGGTGCCTCCGGGCTGGTTTGCGGTGCTTAGCTGAGATCGTCGGCTTTGCCGAGCAGGTAGCGCTGCTCGACCTTGTTGCCGGTCAGGTCGGCCGCCTGGCGGTAGAGCGCGGCCGCCTGCGTGGTGTCGCCGGTCATCTGGAGCAGGTGGGCGCGGACCGCGTGCTCCCGCTGCCTGGTGAGCGGGTGCCGGTCCAGGTGGTGGCGCTGGTTGAGGTCGTCCAGGAGCGCGAGGCCGCGGGCCGGTCCGTGGGCGTGGGCCACCGCCACCACGCGACTGAGTTGGACCGGTGCGGTAGGCGTGAGCCGTTCGAGCCACAAGTACAGCATGGCGATCTGAGCCCAGTCGGTCTGGTCGGGTGAGGAGGCCGCGGAGTGCACGGCGGCGATCGCGGCCTGGAGCTGGTAGGGGCCCGTCCGGCCGCGGTTCCAGACGCCGTCGATGAGAGCGGTGCCCTCGTCGATCAGGTCGCGGTCCCACCGGGTGCGGTCCTGCTCGTCCAGGGGGACGAGGTCACCGCCGTCGGTGCGGGCGGTGCGCCTGGACTCGGTGAGGAGCATCAGCGCCAGCAGGCCGGTCACCTCGGCGTCGCCGCCGAGCGTGGCGTGGAGCATGCGGGTCAGCCGGATGGCCTCGCGGGTCAGGTCGACGCGGGCGAGCCGGTCGCCGGTGGTGGCGGTGTAGCCCTCGTTGAAGATCAGGTACAGCACCCGCATCACGGCGGCCATACGGCTGTCGCGGTCGGCGTCGGTGGGTGGTGTGAAGCGGGCTCCGGCGCGGGCCAGCCGCTGTTTGGCGCGGCTGATCCGGGCGCCCATGGTGGGCTCGGTGGTGCCGTAGGCGTGTGCGATCTCGGCGGTGGTCAGGCCGCCGACCGCGCGCAGCGTGAGGGCCACCTGGGAGGTGGGTTCCAGCGCGGGATGGCAGCAGAGCAGGAGCAGGGTCAGGCTGTCGTCGGTTTCGAGTGCGGAATTTGCTCGGCGCTCGGGGTCCTGCATGGCCAGCTCTGCCGCTCCGGCCTGCTGCTCGCGGCGGTGGCGGGCCTGGTCGGAGCGGATCAGGTCGACCATGCGCCGGTACCCGACGCGGATGAGCCAGCTGCGCGGGTTCTCGGGGACGCCCTCGGCCGGCCAGGTCTGGCTGGCGGTCAGCAGCGCCTCCTGCACCGCGTCCTCGGCGATGTCGAACCGGCCGAAGCGGCGGACCAGCGCGCCGAGCACCTGCGGCGCCTCCGTGCGCAGCAGGTGCTCGAGCTCGTGGTTCACGCCGCGAAGTCCTCACCCATGATCGGGCGGATCTCGATCGGTTCGCCGAGCGCGTCGACGATGCGCGCGGCGATCTCGACGGCGCGCTCCTTGCCAGCCACGTCGATCACGGCGAAGCTGGCCAGGACCTCCTTGAGCTCGGCGAAGGGACCGTCCGTGGCGACGACCTTGTCACCTTCGCGGTGGACGGTGGTGCTGACCGCCGGGTGTCCCAGACCCTCGCTGGTGACGAACTCGCCGGAGGCGACCAGCTCCTCCTCCAGCTTCTGGTAGGTCGCGAAGGCGGCCAGCGCCTCCTCGGAGGGGACGTCGGCGGTGGCGGCGTCCCAGTCGGCGGCCGGTGTGTAGGCGAGCAGCAGGTATTTCATGGTGGATCTCCTTATTGATCGTCGCAGCTACGTTATGGCCGCGTCAGGTGGCCTGCCGCGGCGTCACCGCGAGGACGGTCGTCCAGGTGACGGCGACCAGGCCGTTCACGGCGATCTGGTTGCTCATGTGCGCGACGCCGTGCCAGGACATCTGCGCGTCCGGTCCCTCAGGGGCGCCGACCGCGAAGGAGAGCGGCCCGGCCGGCAGCAGGCGTCCGGACGTCTGAGCGGTCATGACGTCCTCCCTTGTCAGTGGGTTCTCGCTCGCTACCTCGGATCCGGATCGGGGGTTTTGACGCCAATGGAATGTGATCCAGATCACAGCAATTTGGTGTCAAAGCCCGGCAGGGGTCTCCGAGGTACCGGCGAGAAACCACAGAGGAGGACGACATGATCGAGACCCAGCAGCCCAGCCCCGAAATGAAGGCCCTCGACCGCCTGGTCGGCACCTGGAAGGTCACCGGCGGCGCGGAGGGGACCGTGCGCTACGAGTGGATGCCCGGCCGGTTCTTCCTGGTCCAGCACGTCGAGCTCACCCAGTTCGGCGAGCCGGTCACCGGCATGGAGATCATCGGCAACCTGCGCCCGTTCGGCGAGCCGACCGGGGCGGACGTGGTGTCGCGGTACTACGACTCGGCGGGCAACACCTTCGACTACGTCTACGAACTGGAGGGTGACAGGCTGATCATCTGGGCTGGGGCGAAGGGCGGCCCGGCGTACTTCGAGGGCACCTTCGACGCGGACGGCACCACGCTCACCGGGGAGTGGGTCTACCCGGGTGGCGGCGGGTACGCCTCCACCGCGACCCGCATCTGATCGAGGGACCGGTCTCCCGCCCGTCCCGGAGAACATGCGTTGGCGGCGCGCCGTCTGAACGGCTCGCCGCCAACGGCCTGCCTGGCCGACCGCGGCCACACGGGACGAGCCCGGTCGGTCGGGTGGCGCGAAGGGATCTCCCCCTCGGGTTGCTCGGCCGTCAGACTTGGCTGAAGGTACGTCGGTAGGCGCCGGGCGTGGTGCCCAGATGCGCTCGGAAACGGCGGCGGAGGTTGACCGCCGAGGTGAGTCCGACGCGGGCGGCGATGGCTTCGACGGGCAGGTCGGTCTGCTCCAGCAACACCCGTGCCGCGTCGATGCGCTGGGCGAGCAGCCACCGTCCAGGGCTGGTGCCGAGCTGTTCGGCGAACCGCCGGGCGAGCGTCCGTTCGGAAACCCCGGCGCGTTCGGCGAGGCCGGCGAGGGTCAGCCGGGTGTCGAGCCGAGAGGCGGCCCACTCCAGTACGGGCGCCAACGACTCGTCCGCCCGGGCCGGCGCGGGCTGTGCCGCGTACTGGAGTTGACTGCCCTCCCGGTGCGGCGGCAGCACCATGTTCCTGGCGATCTGGGCCGCGTATGCCGCGCCGTGGTCGGAACGCACCAGGTGCAGGCACAGGTCGATGCCCGCGCCGGTTCCGGCGCTGGTCGCCACGTCGCCGTGGTCCACGAAGAGCACGTCCTGGTCCACGCGCACCTCGGGGAAGGCGGCGGCGAGCCGGGCGGTGTCGCGCCAATGGGTGGTGGCGCGACGGCCGTCGAGCAGTCCGGCCTGAGCGAGGACGAAGGCCCCCGTGCAGATGGCGACGATCCTCGCCCCGCGCCGGTGGGCATCTTGGAGCGCGGCGGTGACGGCCGGCGGCGCGGGTGCACCGGCCGGCTGCCAGCCGGGGACGACCACGGTGTCCGCCTGCTCCAGGGCCTCCAACCCGGCGTCGACGAGAATCGCGTAGCCGGCGGTGGTCTGCAGCGGGCCGGGGTGCTCGGCGCAGTTGCGGAAGCTGTAGCGGGGCCGCTCACCCTGCGGGACGGTGCCGAAGACCTCGGTGGCGCAGGCGAGTTCGAAGGGCGCCTGAGGCGGGTTGAGCAGGGCCACCACCCGATGAAGGCTCATGGCAAGATCGTACTTGTAGGTGTCTTTCCAGACTCTCGGCTCGGCGGCGCGCGCAGGTCACAGTGGCCCCATGAGTGAAACCACCGAAGCGGCGGTGCTGAGGACCGCAGCGCGGGTCGACGGCGAAACGGCCAGCTACCTGACCGCAGGGCAGGGCGGCCCGCCCGTGTTGCTGCTGCACGGAACGTACTGGAGCCGTGTCTGGCTCCCCGTCCTTGAGCACCTCGCCGACGCGGGGCTGCGGCCCCTCGCGGTCGACCTCCCCGGACTGGGACGCTCGGGAGGCCGGCTCACGCCGGAGACCGCCACGGTTCCGGCCCTCGCCGACTGGGTGGCACGATTCGCCGCCGCGCTGAACCTCTCCGGGCCTGTCGCCGTGGCCGGCCACGACATCGGCGGCGCCATCGCCCAGCACCTCCTCGCCCACGACCGGCTCGAAGTGTCCCGGCTGGCCCTGGTCAACTCGGTCCTCTACGACTCCTGGCCCGCGCCCCACGTGGCCCGGTTCCGGGACGGGGACACGTCCGAGGGCGTGCTCGCCGCCCGCCGCAAGGCGGTGACGAGGGCGCTGGCCGGTGCCGCCACCGCACAGTTGGTCGCGGACTACGTGGATCCGTGGACCGATGAGCGGGTCCGCCGCTCTTGGACGGCCCTGGCGAGCGCGGCCGACAACCGCTACACGCTCGACCTGGTTCCCGCGCTGCAACGGTCCACTACACCCAAGCTGCTGATCTGGGGCGAAGACGACCTCCACGAGAAGGTGGAGTACGCCGAACGCTTCGCCTCAGAGATCCCCAACACAGCGCTCATCCGCATCCCGAACGCGGATCACATCCCCACGGAGAACGCCCCCGACCGGATCGGCCGCGCGCTCACCGATTTCTTCACGGCGTAGGCACCACGGCCGATCGGCTTTGAGGGAGCCGACCAGGAAGAATGCCGTGCCCGTGGCTGAAGGCCGACCGGAACGCGCGGCGGAACGACCCCAGCCCTGTGACGGCCGATGAACACCCGGGGGCGTGAGGGAACGCCGATGGGTGACTCACGAGTCCTTCGTCACCGGCTGGTCGGAGATGGCGCGGAGCGCGTTGACCCACAGATCGACGATGGCGCGGACGCAGGTCTCGGCGGACCGTCCATGGGGTGGCTCGAGTACGACGCCGTGCACCTGTGCCTCGACGCCCTGGACGAGCAGGAACGCCGTCAGGCCCGGGTCGGTGCCACCGGCGCCGAGCCGCCTGAGGTGGTACTCGATCTCCGCGGCCAGTGACGCCTCCAGAGCGCGCAGGCTCGTGATCCCCTCGGGCGTCCGGGGTGCCTGGTCGAACAGCAGCCGGTGCATCCGTGGTTCGGCGGCGTGCAGCCCGACCACTCCCTCGATCAGGGCGCGGACGGTCTCCTCAAGCGGTGGTCCCGTACGGCGGAGTTCCTCGGCCACCCGGGTCAATGCGGCCATGCCCTGCCCGATGTGCCGCTCGACCAGCGCGTGGAGGAGGGCGTCCTTGTTGGGGACGTAGTGGTACAGGGTCCCGATGGAGACACCCGCGAGCTCGGCGACCTTGTTGGTGGTGGTCGCCGCGTAGCCGTCGCGTTCGAAAAGTCGAGCAGCGGCGTCCAGGATCGCCTCGAAGGTGAACCGTGAGCGCTGCTGGCGGGGCCGGTGGCGGGGTGTCGACATGGCCGCCTCAAGTCGAGTAGTCAGATTCGAATATTGCTCGAATAATTGTGGCATGCACGCCGAATACCTGCGGTTCCTGCCCGAAGACCTGCGCCCGGACTCGCGTCCCCGTTCCACCTGGCGGCGGTGGCGCGACCTGGACCTGCACATTGAACGCGTCGAGCGCCCCGACGCCGAACTGCGGCTGCTGGTCCTGCACGGTGCGGGCGGGCACGCCGGAGCGCTCTGGCCGCTGGCGGGGATGGCCGCCGACTTCGGTGTGGACGTGCTGGTGCCCGACCTGCCCGGCTACGGCCGTACCCGAGTGCCCCGTCCCGGCCGGGTCCGCTACCCCGACTGGGTGGACTGCGTCACCGACCTGGTGGCGGCCGAGAAGGCCGCCGACGCGCGCCCGCTGGTCCTGTTCGGCGCGAGCATGGGCGGGATGCTCGCCTACGACGTGGCCGCCCGGACCGGCCTGGCCGCGGCCGTCGTGGCCACCTGCCTGCTGGACCCGCGCAGGGGCGACGTGCGCGCCGTCGTCGGGCGGCGGCGCTGGACGGTCTCGGCCACGCTGCCGATGCTACGCCGGCTCGCACCGTTCGCCGACGACCTGCGCGTGCCGATCCGGCTGGTGACCCGGATGAACGCGATCGCCAACGATCCCGGCCTGGTGCGCCTGATCTCCCGTGACCGCCTGGGCGGCGGTTCACGCGTGCCGCTGGGCTTCCTCCGCAGCTACCTGGACTCGGCGCCGGCGACCGAGCCGGAGGACTTCACCGCCTGCCCGGTGCTGCTGGTCCATCCCGGCGCCGACCGCTGGACCCCGGTCGGGCTCAGCCGCCCCTTCTTCGACCGGATCGCCGCCCCCAAGCGTCTGGTCCTGCTCGAAGGCGCGGGCCACTACCCGGTCGAGGAACCGGGCGTCCACCAACTGGCCGACGCCTTGGCGTCGCTCCGAAACGACATTGGCCAGGGCGTCATCTGGGGCGCGGCCTAGAGCTGCCTACCACCGGGAGGTGACCAGCCGCCGGGGGCGAGCCCGCCGGCGGCTCGCACCTTCCAGGTAGGGGCCCTCAACGGGACAGCTCACGGAACGCGGTGCGGCCGGTGTTCCGCTGGGGGATCGGCCAAGGGAACGACCGGCCGTCATCGCTGCCAGCGTCAACCGCCGTTCCTGGATGCCTCGGCCGCGGTCTGTGTCCGTACTCCCAGTACGGCTTGGGCGACCTGCTCGGGCTGTTCGGCGACCATGTTGTGGCTGCCTGCGAGTTCGAGGACGTGCAGGTGCGGCCGCTCGGCGGTGAGGGGCAGCAGGTCGCGGCGGATTCCCGCGCGCAGTGCCGGCATGAGCTCGCCGACGCGGCCCGGCAGGCCGGGGAGGTTCTCGGTGGCCAGGACGAACAGGGCGGGGCAGCGGATGCCGGCCACCGCCGCGACGCTGTCCTGGAAGTACGGGTCGTACCTGATCTGCCTGGCCAGCGCGGCGTCCGGCCGCACGTAGACGCCCTCGTCGGTGTGGTGCAGCGTCCGCTGGGGGAGCATCGCGGCGTGGGCCTCCGGCAGTGGCCGCGCCATCGCTTCGGCCTGGGCGTCGAAGACGGCCTTCAGTTCCGCCAGGAGCGCGGTCAGTTCCTCGTGCTCGATGCCTGCGTAGTGCTGTGGCGCGGTCTCGGCCGAGCGCAGGCCGTCGAGGTTGACGATCCCGGGGCCGTCGGGGTGGCGCAGTGCCCAGCGCACGGCGACCATGCCGCCGAGCGAGTGGCCGACGATGAGAGGAGCGTCCAGGTCGAGGTGGTCGATGACCGCCTGCACGTCGTCCAGCACCGCCTCCCACTCCCAGGGCCCGTCGCCGGACAGCCCGTGGCCGCGCAGGTCCATCGCGACGACCCGGTGCGCGCCGGTCAGCAGCGGTGCGACCGCGTCCCAGTGCAGGAGCGTGCCGCCCAGGCCGTGGAGCAGCAGGACGGGAGACCCGTGGCCGCCGTGGTCGCGGACGGCCAGATGCACCGGACGGTCATCGATGATCACTTCTTGCGGTGGCACGGATGCTCTCCTGGGGACGGTTGAGCCGGTCGCGGATGGAGGAGGTGGTGACGCCGCCGTTGGGGTCCTTGTCGAGCTTGCCGCGTTTGACCAGGTCGTGGACGCCTTGCCGGGTGATGCCCAGCATCGCTCCCGCGGTGGAGTACGGCACGGCCGCCGCCGCGGGGTGACCGGCCGAGCGGGCCACGGCCCGTCCCAGCGCGGTACGCCACCACGAGGCGGGCGGGTCGAAGGGCGCGTCGCCGGGGAACAGCGCGCCGATGAGGCGGGCCGCGGTCAGGGTCGCCCGTTCCCGGTCGGGGCCGAGGAGCTGGACGGCCCAGACCTCGGCCTCCACGCGCAGCCGTGCCCGGATCGGTTCGAGCGGCTCATCGGAGGTCAGCAGGATCTCCAGAGGGTCGAGGAGCCGCGTTTCCAGCACCCTGACCAGTTCGGCCACCAGCTCGATGTGGTCTTCCGGGGTCGTCACTTGACGCACGATAGCAAGTACTTGCTTCGACGTGTCAAGTAGCAGTGCCCGGTCGCCGGGCTTGACGGACCGGGTGGACATGGCCACCGGCGCCTTGCGCCGGCCGTCCGCGGCCGAGTCCCCGTTCTGGCCGCCCCCGGCGCGCGGGGCAGGCCCGCACGATCCGGGGCGTGCCGTTCAACCGCGCCGGCGCTCCTCCCGCCGGCGGACCAGTTCCTCGACCGCGCTCGGCAGGGTCGTCTCGAAGTCGATCAGCTTCGCCCAGGTCGGGGTCACGACGATCCGGACCATGCCGTCGCCGTACAGCGAACGCACCTCCGCCTCCCACTCGACCCGCTGCTCGGGCGTCATCTCGTACGAGCTGGTCGCCTGGAGGTACTCGTCCGGGATGCCGTCGACGAAGTCCAGCTCGGCCCGGCCCCGGATGAGGAGGATCTTGGGCGGGTGCACCTCGGTGTCGATCGTCAGGGCGACCATCGGGTTCTCGCTCAGGGCCCGGAGCTTCGGAGCGTTCTTCGACGTGCACATGACGAGTTCCGAGCCGTTCCAGGTGAAGCTGATCGGGATGCTTCGAGGCGTGCCGTCCTTGGCGACGTAGGCCAGGCGGGCGAGGTCCCGAGCCAGCAGCTCCCGGCTGATCGGCCGGTTCAGAACCTCGGTGATCTCATTGGGGCGCATGGTCGCTCCTGCCGTTGTCGTTTCCGGTTCGTCCAGCGGGTCGTCAGCCGAGCTCCTCGGCCAGGGCGATGACGATGCCCTCGGGGCCGCGGATGTAGCAGAGCCGGTAGACGTCCTCGTACCGCACCACCTCGCCGAGGAGTTCGGCGTCGTGGCCGCGCAGGCGGGCGATGGTGTCGTCGATGTCGTCGACCGCGAACATGATGCGGCGAATGCCGAGCGTGTTCGGCGGGGCGTCCGGTACGCCGGCGACCGCCTCCGGCAGGTGGTACTTCGCCAGCTCGACCCGCCCGTGGCCGTCCGGGGTCCGCATCATCGCCACGTCGACCCGCTGGTCGTCGAGCCCGACGAGGCTGGCCGCCCACTGCCCCTCGACCACGGTCCTGCCCTCCAGCTCCATGCCGAGTTCCGCGAAGAACGCGATCACGGCGTCGAGGTCGTCGACGACGATGCCGATGTTGTCCATCCGCTTGAGCGCCATGGTGGGCTCCTTCTCGGTCGCGCGGCCCGTCGTGGCCGCTTGTACGCCTGGGACGGAGCCACCATCGCGTTCTCGACATCCGAACGCGCAGAATTTTGAGGAATCTGCTTCAGGACGTCACGGCCCTTGCCCTCCCTGGGAGAAAACAGGGAACAGGGAACAGGGAACAGGGCGTGAGCCTCCTTGAGCGGGAGGCGCGGGCCGGCCTGAACGGCTCCAGGGCCGATAGCTGGGACATGATCAGCGGCTCGGCCTGCGCGTGGACCGCGGTTCCGGACGCCACATCGAAGACGACCAGTTCGGCGCGCGGCAGGTGCTCGTCTCCGGGGCAGGCGTACCGCTGGGGGCGCAGCTCGCGCACACCGCCGTCGGCGGGCCTGGACTCCAGCAGGTGGGTCAGCCGGACGCCGCGCCCGTCGGTACGGTGCGCCGGCACCTTGGTGGAGTCGGGCGACCACGCCACCGCGGGCGGCAGGTGCGGCAGTCCGACCTTGCGCAGGAGGGTGGGGTTGCGCGTGCTGTCGGGGCCGGAGCCGTACCGGTACTCGGGCTCGCCGGGACGGACTTTCCCGGCGAGCCCGGTCGGTGGTCGAGGGCCGCGCCGGGGTCAGCCCCAGGTCTTGCCGGCCGGCTCCTTGATGGTGCGGTTGATCCGGTTGAAGAAGTTGGTCAGCGCGATCTCCAGGTTGATCGCGCCGATCTGCTCCTCGGTGAAGTGGGCGTTGGCGTCTTCCCAGATCTCGTCGGTGACGCCCTCCGCGCCGTCCTGCAGCCGGGTAGCGGCCTCGGCCAGTGCCAGGGCCGCGCGCTCCGCGTCTGTGTAGAACGGCGCCTCCCGCCACGCCGCCACGTTGTGCAGCCGCTCGTCGGTGTCACCGGCCCTCTTCGCACCGGCGACACTGGCGTGGACGCAGGCCGAGCAGCCGTTGATCTGGCTGGCGCGCAGGTGGACCAGTGCGAGCAGCTTCGGATCGACGCCCCCGGCGGCGATCGCCTTCTGGAGGTGCTGGATGGCGGTCCACAGATCGGGGTTGAGGGAGTTCTTGCTCTTGAGACGGTTCTCCATGGGGGAGTGCTCTCCTTCGTCGGTTACGTTTCGGGGCGTGTGCCCGTCATCCCAGTGACGAAGGCGCTTCGAGGAAGGTAACGACATGGCAGGCACGCATCCCACGGATCCGATCACCGATGCCTTCGAGGCCCAGCGTGACCGGCTCCGGGCCGTCGCGTACCGGGTGCTCGGTTCGCACGCCGACGCGGAGGACGTGGTCCAGGAGGCGTGGCTGCGCCTGTCCCGGCAGGACGTCGGCACCATCGACAACCTCGGCGGCTGGCTGACGACCGTGGTCGGCCGGCTCAGCCTCGATGTCCTGCGGTCGGGGCGGACCCGCCCGGCGGTCCCCTTCGACGACCGGCCGGCCGACTTCACCGTGACGCTCGACGACGCTCCCGATCCGGAAGACCTCGTGGCGCTGGAGGACTCGGTCGGCCTCGCGCTCCTCACGGTCCTCGACGCGCTGGGCCCGGACGAACGGCTGGCGTTCGTGCTGCACGACGTGTTCGCCGTCCCCCACGAGGAGATCGGCACCATTCTCGGCAAGTCCGCCGCCGCGGCCAAGATGCTCGCCAGCCGCGCCCGCAGGAAAGTGCGGGCCGGCGGGCAGCCGGCGAGCGCGGGACGGCAGCAGCGCGAGGTCGTCCGGGCCTTCCTGGCCGCCGCCCGCGACGGCCGGTTCGAGGAGCTGCTGCGGGTTCTCCACCCGGAGGTGAGGTTCACCGTCCACACCCCGGACGGCAGGTTCGTCACGATCGGAGCGACCGAGGTGGCCACCCGCGCCCGGCTGGCCGGCGGCATGGCACGAGCCCGCGCGGCGACCGTCGACGGCCGGCCCGGCGTCATCTCCTGGAGCGAGGACGGCACCCCGCTTTCCCTCCTCGCGTTCACCGTCGCCGGCGGCCGCATCACCGAGATGATCGCCGTGGTCGATCCGGCCGAACTCGCGCTCATGGACCTGCCCGACCCGGTGTGACGGAGGGTCCACAGGCTGCGTCATCGGGCCCTCCCACCTGGCCTTAGGGTTGTGCGGCATGGCGCTGCGACTGGTACAGGTGAATTTCAAGGCCCGGAACGACTCGGCCCTCGGCCGGTTCTGGGCCGATGCGCTCGGCTGGGGGGTCTCCAGCGAGGGCCCCGGTGTAACGAACGTCGAACCCGTGGGCTTCTCCTGGCCGGACCCCGTCGCCGTCTGCGTCGATGTCGTCACCGTCCCGGACCCCGAGACCGTGAAGTATCGCGTGCACCTCGATCTCGCCACCACGTCCGCGGCCCATCAGGCGGAATTGGTCGCGCGCCTGAAGGATCTCGGCGCCACGCCCGCGGACGTGGGCCAGGGGGACGTTCCGTGGACGGTCCTGGCCGACCCGGAGGGGAACGTGTTCTGCGTGCTGGAGCCCCGGGACGTCTACCGGGACACCGGACCGATCGCCAGGGTCGTGGTCGACTGCGCGGATCCGCGGGCCATGGCCCGGTTCTGGGGCGAGGCGATCGACTGGACCCTGCACGAGCTGACCGACGACCGCGCGGTGCTGCGCTCGGCCCAGGGCGTCGGTCCGTACCTGGAGTTCGTTCGCACGCCCGGCGAGCGGACCGTGTGGACCCGCGTCCATCTCGACGTGCTGCCGTATCCCGGTGACGAGCAGGCGGCGGAGGTGGCCCGGCTGAAGGGTCTCGGCGCCGCCGGCGTCGACATCGGCCAGGGTGATGCTCCGTGGACGGTCCTCGCCGACCCGGAGGGCAACGAGTTCTGCGTCCTCGGGCGGGGCTGACGCGGAGCTTGTTCACCCGGCGACGTTCAGGAGGGGACTTTGTAGCGGGCGGCGACCGCGGCGGCGCGGTCGTGCAGGGCGGTGCGCAGCGACTGCGGGGCCAGGGCTTCGGCGCTCGTGCCGAGCTGCCACAGCGCCCATTCGGCGTGCCAGGAATCCTGGAAGGCCACCTCCAGTCGCAGCCAGCCGTCCGCGTCGGGTTCCTCGGCGCGGACGGCCAGCGCGGTGCTCAGCAGGTCCTCGCGGCGCGCCGGGATCACCCGTACCCGCACGGTGATCTGGTCGCCGGACAGGAACTGCGCGCAGCGTTCCCGCCAGATCCGGTCCAGATCGACCCGGTTCGGTCGCTGCGCGGGTTCGGGGAGCGCCTCGGCGGCCAGCACCCGCGACAGCCGGTAGGTGCGGTCCTCACCGGCTCTCGTGGCCAGCAGGTAGCCCCGCTCCCGTACGGTGACCAGGCCGATCGGGTCCACCGTGCGCCACTGCGGCGCCTGGCCCGCGGCCGCGTAGTGCATGCGGAGCCGGCGCCCGGTCAGCACCGCGCGCCGGACCTCGACCATGGTGGCGTCGGGCACCTCCTGGCCGGCCGACCGGCGTGAGAGCAGGTCGGTCTCGGGGTCGATGAGCAGGCGCCGCGCCGCGTCGCTCGCGATGGCCCGATGGCCTTCGGGGAGCGCGTCGACCACCTTGCGCATGGCCGAAGCGAGCGCCGAGCCGAGGCCGTACACGTGGTCGGCGCGGCCCGTTCCGGCGACCAGCAGGGCGAGGGCCTCGTCGTGGTTCAGTCCAGTGAGGTCGGTCCGGAAGTCGGGCAGCAGGGCGAAACCGCCGTTGCGGCCGCGTTCGGCGTAGACCGGGACGCCCGCCGCGGACAGCGCCTCGATGTCGCGCAGCACGGTGCGCGTGGACACCTCCAGCTCGCTGGCCAGGGTGGCCGCGGTCAGCCGGCCGCGCTGGCGCAGCAGAAGCAGCAGCGAGATCAACCGGTCCGCACGCATAGGACCGACTGTGCCAGAAATACACGACCAAGGATGTCGTGATTCGTTGGCAGGCTCGTCACCACGACGTCCGAGGCGGCCTCCGTGCCGCGGACGTACGTGTTTCCAACCTCCCAGCGAAATCGATTGGAGCCGATATGGCGATGGAACGAACGGCGATCAACCCGGTGACGTGGTCGACGGAGATGGGTTTCAACCAGGGCGAGGTCGTCTCCGGGCACAGCCGGACGCTGTACTGCTCCGGGCAGACCGCGATGAGCGACGAGGGCAAGCCCCAGCATGCCGGTGACATGGCGGCGCAGCTGGCGCTGAGCCTCGGCAACCTGGAGGCCGTGCTCGGCGAGGCCGGGATGTCCCTGGCGAACCTCGTCCGGCTGAACGTCTACACCACCGACGTCGACCTGCTGTTCCAGCACTACGGCGTGCTGGCGGCGCGGCTGGGCGCCGCCGGCGTGGCGCCGACCACCACGATGCTCGGGGTGACACGCTTGGCCATCCCCGACCTGATGGTCGAACTCGAGGGCACCGCCGTCGCGTGATGCGCCTCCGGCGTCGCCGATAGCGCGCGCACGCCCGCGCCGCGGTGTGGCGGCGGACTCGACCACGTCCGCCGCCACACCGCCGGGGAACCTGTCGGGCGCTGGTCTCAACCGGGGACGGGGGGGCGGTATTCGAGGTCGAGCATCTTGGCCAGGTCGCGGAGGGTCTCCTCGTAGATGGGGCCGACGTCGGAGTAGGCGAAGTCGAGCTGGTTGAGGACCTCCATGCACAGCAGCCCGTACAGCCTTATCCAGCAGGTCAGGGCGACGTGGAGTGCTTCGATGGGCAGATCGCACCCCAGGGTGGCGGAGTAGGCGCGCAGCTGCTCGCGTACGGACGGATCCAGATCCTCGGGGACGGGGAAGGGCCGGTGGGCCCAGAGTTCTTCGATCTGGCGCAGGAAGACCAGTTCGAAGTCGCGGCCGGCCTGGTTGCGAGGCGTGCCGGGACGCCGGCGGGCGGACGCGGTGGCCGGGATCGGGCTGGCGAAGATCCATCCGAACTCGGCGGGGTGGGCGGTGGCCCAGTGGCGCATGGCGCGGCAGGTGGCCAGCAGGCGGTCGGCGGCCGAGCCGGTGGCGTGGGCGTCGCGGGCGGTCTCCAGCGCCGTGGTGAGCTCGTGCAGGAAGTCGGCGGTCACGGCCGCGACCAGGTCGTCGTGCGAGGCGAAGTAGTGGTACAGCGCCGGTCCGCTCATCCCGATCTCGCGGGCGACGGCGTTCACCGTCACCGCGGCGGCCCCCTTGGTGGTCAGTAGCCCGCGGGCGGCCTCGCGGATCTCGGCGAGCGTGGCCTCGCGGAGCCTCTCGCGCCGGCGGGCGGGGTGGGCGGCCATTGGTGATCCTTCCTGACGACGTTGACAGCCTAGCGGCTCTATGTTTCCTTAGAGGCTCTAAAAGATCTAGAGCTTCTAAGTAGCCGCCGGTGCGGCGCAGGGAAGGGCTGACATGGGAAACCGCATCCGCAACCCGCTGGGCGGCGCGTTCGCCAAGTACCGCCTGGAGACCACGGTCACCGACACCGCGACGATCACGCCGACGATGCGGCGCATCCGGCTGGTCGCCGACGAGCCGATCGGCTTCCCCTACACCGCGGGGCAGCACGTGCGCGTCGAACTCAACGACCCGCGGTCGATGTCGGGACTGCTGCGTCCCGGTGAGACGCTGCGCACCTACACGATCTGGGAGTTCGACCCGGACGAGCGCGCGGTCGAGCTGCGCGCCCACCTGTACGACGGGGACGGCATCGGCCTGAGATGGGCGCGCACGGCCGCGCCGGGCGACCGGGTGCCGATCTGGTGGCCGCAGGGCGACTTCCACACCCGGGAGGCGCCGTTCCACCTGTTCGTCGGCGAGGAGACCGCGAGCGCCGCGTTCGGGCCGATGCTGCGGGCGCTGGAACCCTCCGCCCCCGTGTACGGGGTGCTGGAGAGCGAGTCCCCCGAGCACGACCCGCCGATGCCCGGCCCGCACCGGCTGCGCCGCGTCCACCGCCACGGCGCACCGGCCGTCTCCTCACCGACGCTCCTCGCCGCCGTCGCCGATCTTGACCTGCCCGCCGGCGAAGGCGCCGCCTACCTGGCCGGGGAGGCGCGCACCTGCCAGCGGATCCGCGACCACCTCGTCCGCGACCGCGGCTGGGACCGCCGCTCCATCAAGGTCAAGCCGTTCTGGGCCGTGGGCAAGCGCGGCCTGCACTGACCCGAGTCACGGTCGCCGTGGACCGCCGCCCGCTGGATCCGGTGCGCGGACCCGCTTCACGGCCGGGCGGAGGCGTGGCAGAGTCGGCGGCGCCAGCAGGCCGAGCGGGCGAGCCACGGGAGTGACGGGAGTGACGGGAGTGACATGGAGACGACCGGTCAGGGGGCCCGGCAGGGCGTCCACCCATTCTGCGGGCCGTGCACGGACGAGACCATCGCGTGGCTCGCCCCGGACACGGACACCGTCAACGGGATCGGCTCGCTCTTCTACGGCGCGGCCGACCCGTGCCCGCGGTGCGGCTCCGTCGTCAAGCGGCTGTTCTTCTGCGTTCTCTGGGTGCCGGTCTGGCCGATGGGCCGCTTCCGCATCATCACGCTCGGCCGTTCGCTCACCGGCTCGCGGACGCGTTACGTCGGCCGCCGGCTCCCTCGCAGTGCCGCCAACCCGTACGGCTTCGGCGGGAAGACCGCCGCGCTGCTGGCGCAGGTGGAGGCCGAGGCCGAGAAGGCCCAGGAGTCATGGCCCGAACCGCCGCCGTCCCGGCTGGCCGACCATCCCGGGCTGCGCGGGCGGCTCTTCCACGCGGCCGAACACCACTGGGAGTCCGGCTCCGCCGAGCGCGCACTCCCGATGTACGAGGAGGTGCTCGCCGAGCACGAGGCGGTGCTGCCGGCCGATGACACCGAGACGCTCCGCTTGCGCCAGCGAGTGGGGGAGGCGTACCTGGCGGTCGGCCGCCCGGCGACCGCCCTGGCACTGCTCGCGCAGACGCACGCCCACCTCGGCCGCGTGCTCGGCCCGAACCACCCGGACACCCTCCGCGCGCTCGACGACACGACCAACGCGCGCAGCGTGCTCGGGACGTCCCGCGAAGAGGCCAAGGCGCTGGAGGCGGAACTCGCCGCGCTGGAACGCGCCGTGGGCCCGGACCATCCGGACGCCCTGCGCACGGCGTGCGCTCTGGGCGTCGCCCTGACGATCGGCTCCCGCACGGTGCGGGCGCTGGAGGTGCTGGAGGGGACGCTGGAACGCTCCGAGCGGGCGCTCGGCGCCGACCATCCCGACACCGGGTACGTACGGCGGGAACTGCTCAGGGCGTGCGACTTCGCGGAGCACCAGGGCAAGCCGAAGGGGGTACGGGCGGCGGCCAGGGCCCGGGAACGCGCGCACGCCCCCGAACGGACCCCGGAGTAGCCGACCCGTCCGTGGCCGTGGTGCCCGGGCGGTCCCGGGGTGAGGCGCGCTCACCAGGGACGGCGGGACTACTCCCTCCCCTGCTGCGCGGGTGCTCCGGCCGCCGGTCAGGCGGGCGGGCGGACGGCGTAGTCGGCGAGGGAGGGTTCCAGGGCGCCGAAGGCGATGCGGGCGTCCTCGGCGACGGTCGCGGCGATGTCGTCGTTGGTGCGTTCTTCGAGGGTCAGGCGCAGCGTCTCCTCGAACAGCAGCCGGTGGACGCCGCCGAGCTGGGCGGCCGCGACGCGGGGGAGGACGGCACCGGGTTCGGCGCCGGTCTCCTCGGCGAGGACGCGGGCCATGGCCTTCTCGCGCTCGTCGTGGAAGTCGCGCAGGCGGGCGACCAGTACGGGGCTGCCGGTGATCATGCGCGCGAAGGGCGGGCCGGAGAAGCCGATGACCGGGTCGTGTCCGGCGACCGCGGTCAGGTAGGCGCGGCGCAGCGCGGCCAGGGCGGACTCGCCGGGCTCGCGCCCGCGGATGGTCGCCACGGGCATCTCGATGAAGACGTCCTGCAGGTCGAGGGCCAGGTCCTCCTTGCGGGGGAAGTAGTTGGTGACGGTCATCTTGGCCACCTGCGCCGCGGCGGCCACGTCGGCGATCGTCACGTTGTCGAAGCCCCGCTCCAGGAAGAGCCGGGTGGCCTGGTTCGAGATGTTCTCCCTGGTCCGGCGCTTCTTCATGGCCCGCAGGCCGGTGGTCGGTTCGCTCATGCGGCCACTATACATAGGTCGAGTATAAATTTATGCTTGACATGGTTGTGGGTCTGCCCTAAGTTTAGGTCGCAACGTACGGTGAGCGCTCCGAGCCCGCCGTACGGCAGGACCGAAGGGACTCGCTCTTTGACCGCTACCGCACGTACCGCCGACCCGGTGAGCGACTACCTCAAGCAGATCGCCCGCACGCCGCTGCTGACCGCGCAGCAGGAGGTGGAACTCGGTGCCCGCATCGAGGCCGGGACGCTGGCCGGCCGCCGCCTCGACGCGGAGGCGGACCGTCTCACCGCGGACGAGCGGGCCGCGCTTGAGCGGCAGGTCGGCGACGGCCGCCGCGCCAAGGACCACATGATCGAGGCGAACCTGCGGCTGGTCGTCTCGATCGCCCGCCGCTACGCGGCCGCGGGCGGGCTGCCGCTGCTGGACCTCGTCCAGGAGGGGACCATCGGGATGATGCGGGCGGTGGAGAAGTTCGACCACCGGCGCGGGCTGAAGTTCTCCACGTACGCCACCTGGTGGATCAAGCAGGCGATCGGCCGCGCGCTGGCCGACCAGGCCCGCACCATCCGGCTCCCCGCGCACGTGGTCGAGGTCCTCAACCGGGTGAACCGCACCCGCCGCACCATGCGGCACGACCTGGGCCGGGAGCCGACGACCGCGGAACTGGCGGCCGAGCTCGACCTGACCGCCGAGAAGGTCGAGCAGATCCTCGGGCACGCCCGGGAGCCGATCTCCCTGCACACCCCGTTCGACGACGGCGGCGAGGGTGGCGGCGAGTTGGGCGACGTGGTCCCCGACGGCGCGCCCGGCCCCGCCGACACGGTCGCCGCGTCCTCGCTGCGGCGCTCGCTGGACACGGTGCTCACCACCCTGCCGGAACGGGAGGCGGCCGTGATCTCGCTGCGGTACGGCCTGGCCGACGACCGTCCCCGCACCCTCGACGAGATCGGCCGGGAGTTCGGGGTCACGCGGGAGCGCATCCGCCAGATCGAGGCCAAGGGGATGAACAAGCTGCGCCATCCCACCCGCACGCGCGCCCTGGCCGACCTCCTCACCTAGGCCGGTTGGCCGGCGGCGTCCGCGCCGCCGGCCGCGGTCAGCTCAGGCGCCTTCGCAGGAGGCAGAACTCGTTGCCTTCGGGGTCGGCGAGGACGTGCCAGGGCTCCTCGCCGGTCTGGCCGACGTCGGCCGGGCGCGCCCCGAGGGCCAGGAGGCGCTCGAGCTCGGCGTCCTGATCGCGGTCGGTGGCGTTGACGTCGAAGTGCAGCCGCAGCAGGCCCGTCCTGGGCTCGGTGCTGGGGCTGAAGACGAGGGTCGGCTGCAACCCGCCGAACCCCTCCCGTGGTCCGATCTCCACCGAGCCGTCGTCGTCGGTGTCGAGCACGACGAAATCCAGCACCTGGCACCAGAACTCCGCCAGCCGTTGCGGGTCCCGGCAATCGATCACCAGCTCGGAAATGCGGCAAGCCATGATCGGAACCCTACGGGCATCGGCCGTACGCGGCCAGCCCGCCTCCTTCCGCGGTGGCGCGGCGTCAGGCCGGAGGCCAGTTGGACAGCGCGGAGTGCAGGGTGTCCAGGATCCGCGCCCATGAGGCGTCCGTGCCGCGCGCGTCGCTGGAGTGCCGGAACGCGTCCGCCGCCTCCAGGCTCACGAACCCGTGGAAGGTGCTGCCCAGCAGCCGGATCGCGTCGATCTGGTCGGATTCCGGCACCGGGTAGCCGCGCAGGATCGCCCGGCTCATCTCGACGTGGCGGCCACCGGCGCTGGCGGCCGCGGTCTCCGGGTCGAGGCTGAAGTGGGTGGCGGCGTACCGGCCCGGGTGCTTCCTGGCGTAGTCCCGATAGGCGTTCGCGAACGCCACCAGGGCGTCCTTGCCCGAACGCCCGGCCAGCGCCTCACCGGCGTCGTCGGCGAGCTCGGCGAGCGCGAACAGCGCCACCTTGGCCCGCAGATCCCGCATGTTCTTGATGTGGGAGTAGAGGCTGCCCTCCTTGACGCCGAAGCTGCGCGCCAGCGTCGTGACCGTCACGTTCTCGAAGCCGATCTCGTCCGCCAGGTCCGCCGCCACCTGGATCAGTCGCTCGACGGTCACGCCCGCGCGCGCCATCCGGCCCTCCTCCGAAGCTAAATGACTTAGGAATTTGCATAATAGCTTCAGGATAACTAGCCTCGCCACCCATGAGACCCCTCACCGAGAGCGACATCCGCACATCCTTCGTCAACTGCTCCAAGGGTGAGGCCAAGCGGCTGGGCCTGCCCAAGGACCTCGATGACCAGCCGTGGGAACACCTGGACTTCCTCGGCTGGCGAGATCCGGGGGCGCCCGGACGCTCGTATCTGATCACCGAGAGTGGTGATCGCCTGGTCGGCATCGCGCTGCGGGTGACCTCCGGCGGCGGCCGCGGCTTCACCACGCGCAGCATGTGCTCCCTGTGCCTGACCACGCGGACCGGCGGCGGCGTGGCGCTGATGACCGCGCGCCGTACCGGCGAGGCCGGGCGCCAGGGCAACACCGTGGGGCAGTACCTGTGCGGCGACCTGGACTGCTCGCTGTACGTGCGAGGGAGGAAGGAGTCCGTGGCCGGGGGAGTCATGGAGGAGTCCCTCACCCTGGACGAGAAGGTCGCCCGCCTCCACGCCAACCTGAACGCCTTCCTCACCAAGATCACCAACTGACCGCGGCTCCTTCCGGCCGGGACGCGGGGTCAGCTCCGGCCGAGCATCTCCGCGGTGAGGACGTTTCCGCCCAGACCCCAGCCGCCGTCGGGAACCTCGTCCACGAGGACCAGCGTGGTGGCGCGCGCCCGCTCTCCGTAGACGTCGACATAAGCGTCGGTCACGGCGTCGATGAGCTTCCTCTTCGATTCGGGCGTCAGGGTGCCGGCGGGCACCTTCAGGCTGGCAAACGGCATGACGACTCTCCGATTGTGCGCTGTGGGTGGATGTTCAGAGTGAGGCGGCGGCTCAGATGATTCCGCCGTTCGCCCGGACGACCTGCCCGTTGACCCAGTGGCCGGCCGGACCCGCCAGGAAGGAGACGACTTCGGCGATGTCCCGCGGGGTGCCGAGCCGTTCCAGCGGCGGCTGCTTGGCGAGCCGGTCGATCGTGGCCTCGTCCTTGCCGTCCAGGAACATCTCGGTGGCGGTCGGGCCGGGTGCGACGGCGTTGACCGTGATGTCGCGGCCGCGCAGCTCGCGGGCGAGCACCAGCGTCATCGCCTCGACGGCGCCCTTGCTGGCGGCGTACGCGCCGTAGTTCGGGAACTGCAGGCCGACCACGGACGTGGAGAGGTTGACGATCGCGCCTCCGGCGCGCAGGCGCCTGGCGGCCTCCCGCGCCATCACGAACGCGCCGCGGATGTTGGTGCGGTGCAGCTCGTCCAGATCGTCGAGGTCGAGTTCGGCGATCGGGGACAGCGACATCCGTCCCGCCGAGTTGACGACCACGTCGACGCCGCCGAAGGACTTCTCCGCCGCGTCGAACATCGCCGCCACCGCGCCCTCGTCCGCCACGTCCGCCTGGACCGGGATCGCCCGGCCGCCGGCGGCCGTGATCTCCTCCACGACCTCCGCCGCGGCGGCGGCCGATCCTTGGAATCCCACCGCGACCGGGTAGCCCTGCGCCGCCAGCGCCACCGCGATGGCCCTGCCGATCCCGCGGGAGCCGCCGCTGACGACGGCCACACGCTGATCACTCATGCGAGATCACTCCTATCGCTGATACGAAACGGCCATATCGTTGCTACAAGCCGACGATAACACAGCTTCGAATCGTTGCTATCGTCCGGCGGTATCATTGATTCATGACAGCTACGGACCCGCTTCGCGTGAAGCTGATCGAGGCCGCGGAGCGGCAGCTGGCGACCTCCTCGGACCACGAGATCGCCACCCGCGCGGTCTGCGAGGCGGCCGGCGTGAGCCAGCCCGTGCTCTACCGGCTGTTCGGCGACAAGCGCGGCCTCCTCGACGCCGTCGCCGAGCATGGGTACGAGCGGTACGCCGAGCTCAAGGCCGCTCAGGAGCGAACGAACGACCCGGTGGCCGATCTGCACGTCGGCTGGGACGGCCACATGGCCTTCGCTCGGGACAACCCGGCCCTCTACCAGCTGATGTTCACTCCCCGGCCGTGGTCGCGCTCAACGGCGCGAGACCGCGTGATGGACCTGCTGGTGGCCACGCTCACGCGGTGCGCGGCGGCGGGTGCGCTGAAGCTGGAGCCGCGCAGCGCCGCCGAGCTGATCCTGTCGGCGAACGTCGGCAGCGCCCTCGACCACATCGCCAGGCCCGCCCTGTTCGACGACCCCGCGCCGTCGCACCGCATGCGCGACGCCGTGTTCTCGTACGTGCTCACCGAGCCGCCCGTCCGGAACGACCCCGACCCGCTGCACACCGCAGCCCTGCGCCTGCACGCGCAACTCGACCTCGCCGGGAGCGACGCCCTCGAACCGGCCGAGACCGCCCTCCTGCGGCGATGGCTCGAACGCATCACGCGACCCGACCGCGGCGGCGCCGTCATGTAGCGTGCGCTTGCACATGTACGTTCGTACATTAGGGGCGCGCCCATGGCCTACCTGCTGCTGATCATCGCGATCATCGCCGAGGTGATCGCCACCAGCCTGCTCAAGAGCACCGAGGGCTTCACCCGGCTGTGGCCGTCGGTGGCGTGCCTGGCCGGGTACGGGGCGGCGTTCGTGCTGCTGTCGCAGGCCATCGCGCGCGGCATGCAGGTCGGCGTGGGGTACGCGCTGTGGTCGGCGCTCGGCACCACCCTGATTGTGATCATCGGGGTGGCGTTCCTGGACGAGCCGCTCTCCGCCGCCAAGGTCGCCGGGATCGGCCTGGTGGTGGCCGGGGTGGTGACACTCAACCTGAGCGGTGCGCATTGACCGGACGCCGGCGCCGCGATCCCGAGGGGCGCCGCCGCGTCCCGGCGTCCCGACCTCCAGGCGTCGGCACGCGTGTGGTCGCAGGGACTGGCCGAGGTCCTCGCACCCCGCATCGGGCCCCAAGCCGCGCGCGCCGTCACCACGTTCATCGACGGGGCGCTACTGCACGCCCTGGTCGACGGCAGGCCGCCGGACACCACCGAACTCGCCGCCGCCCTGGCCGCCCTCACGGGCCCGCCGCTGGAACCGCACGACCAGGAGCAAGCGGCCCAACGCAGGTAGGGGGCCAGCCAAGGTAAGCCGGAAAGGGGCAACGGGCTGGTCAGCGAAGGGCCCAGCAGGCGATGGGTGACCGTGTGCGTTGGTTTGATCACAGTTCAGTGAACTGTGTGATGTTGGATCGTTGCGGTTCGTTACGGTGCGCGGGTCCTGGTTCGGCACGGTTCGGAAGGGTCCCCGCGAGTGACGTCGATCGAGCGCACTGCCTACCCGCAGTTCAAGAAGTTGACCTCGACGCGGGTGCTGCACGTGTTCTTCACCCCGGCGGCGGAGGAGGAGGTCGCTTGGGCGCGGGAGCGGACCGGAACGCCTGAGGCGTGGTTCGCGCAGGTGCTGGATCTGAAGTGCTTCCAGAAGATGGCGCGGTTCTGCTCGCTGGAGGAGATCCCGGAGGTGGTGGTCGACCACGTCCGGCGCTGTCTGGAGCTGGGACCGGACGTGGATCCGGATCACGGGGCGTCGCGGACGGCCAAGCTGCACCGCAAGCAGATCCGGGCGCGGCAGGGCGTGAAGTACGACAAGCAGCGTGCGCGGGCGATCGCGGCGGTCGCGATCCACAAGACGGCCGAGAAGAAGAACCACCCACCGGACCTGATCAACATTGCGTTGGAGAAGCTGCTGGAGGCGTCGTTGGAGCTGCCGGGGTTCTCGACGCTGGATGAGATGGCCACGCGGATCCGCGCGGAGGTGAACGCCGGGCTCTTCGCGCAGGTCGTGATGCGGATGGGCCCGGAGGGGCAGCAGCGGATGCAGGACCTGCTGTCCACCTCCAGCGGCGGGGCCGGGTCGGGTGGCCGGTCGATGTTCAACCGGCTCAAGAAGCCCGCGCAGCGCGCGAGCTGGTCGCGGTTCAAGGCCCAGGCGGAGTATCTGGACCAGGTCGAGGAGCTGGGCGACACGGCGGCGTGGATGGAGGGGATCTCCCCGGGCAAGATTGCCGATTTCGCCGGGGAGGCGGCGGCCCAGGACGCGGCGGCGATGGGCGACTACGAGCCGGCCAAGCGGCTGGCGCTGGTGGCGTGTCTGGTGCACACCGCGCGGATGCAGGCCCGTGACGACCTGGCCGAGATGTTCTGCAAGCGGGTGGCGGGCAACCTCAAGAAGGCCAAGACCGAGCTGGAGGAGATCCACCAGCGGCAGCGCGCGACTTCCGAGCGGTTGATCGGCACCTACCGCAGCGTGCTGGAGCACCTGGATCCCGACCGCCCCGACGAGGCGGCCGTGGACCAGGACGCCCGGCACGGCGACGTCACTGGTGAGGGGGCCAGCGGTTCCGGGCCGGCCCCGGAACGGGAGGACGGGGCGTGGCGCGCGGTGGAGGCGGTCCGGCGGGCGGGCGGGTTCGCCGCCCAGCTGGCCGACATCGAGGAGGTGTCGGCCTTCCACGGCGACAACTACGAGGTGCTGGTGCACCGGTTCTTCCGCAAGGACCGGGCGGTGATGTTCGAGCTGGTCGACAAGCTGGAGCTGGTGGCCACCTCCACCGACGACTCGGTGCTGGCGGCGTTGGAGCACGCGCGGGCGCACTGGGCGCTGCGCCGCGACTTCATCCCGGTCCCGCCCCCGATCGACCCCGCGGGGGCGGACCGGTTCGTCGACGAGGACTCCGATGACTGCGACGGCGGCGGTGTCGGCGCGGCGGGGTGGGACATGTCGGGGATCGCGTTCGCCTCGGGGAACTGGCAGCGCGCGGTCACCGACCGGCGCCGTCCGGGGATGGTGGCGCGCAAGCATTTCGAGGCGATGGTGTTCACCTACTTGGCCGAGGAACTGCGGACCGGGGACGTGGCGGTGGCCGGGGCCGGGGCGTACGCCGACTGGCGCGCCAACCTGCTGACCTGGGAGCAGTGCCTGCCGCTGCTGGATGAGTTCTGCGCCGAGGTCGGCCTGCCGAACACTGCCGCGGGATTCACCGAGCGGCTGCGCAGCGCGCATCTGGACGCGGCCGCCGAGCTGGACGCCGGGTACGCCGACAACGCCGACCTGGTGATCGGGGAAGGTGGTGTCCCGACGCTCAAGCGCCGGCGCGGGTCCGGTGCGCCGGCCGCGGTGGAGCAACTGGGGGAGGCGATCGTGCGGCGGATGCCGGAGCGGTCGCTGCTGGGCATCGTGTCGCGGACCGCGCACTGGCTGGGCTGGCACCACCACTTCGGCCCGGCTTCGGGCTCGGACCCCAAGATCTCCGATCCGCTGGACCGGTACTGCATGGCGGTGTTCATCGGCGGGGTGAACATGGGCCCGTATGAGGCGGCCAAGCACATCGCCGGGGTGTCGGCGCGGGAACTGTCGATGGTCCGCAACCGGCACATCGACCTGGCCAAGCTCAACGCCGCGATCGCCACCGTGGTCAACGCGTTCGCCGAGCTGGACGTGGTCAAGGCGTGGGGCGACGGGACCGCGGTGGCCGCCGACGGCACGCAGGTGGAGACCTACATCGACAACCTGCTGGCCGAGACCTCGATCCGGTACGGGGGCGTGGGCGGCATCGCCTACCACTACGTCGCCGACACCTACGTCGCTCTGTTCTCACGATTCATTCCGTGCGGGGTGTGGGAGGCGGTGCACCTGATCGAGGGCCTGCTGGCCAACGACTCGGCCGTCCAGCCCACCACCGTGCACGCCGATACCCAAGGGCAGTCGGCGCCGGTGTTCACCCTCGCCACGTTGTTCGGGTTCGACCTGATGCCCCGCATCCGCAACTTCGCCGACCTGACCTTCTTCCGCGCCAACTCCCACCTGGTCTACCGGCACATCGACGAGCTGTTCGGCGAGCGCACCACCGCCGGGAACGGCCGCAACGTGATCGACTGGAATCTCATCGAACGGCACTGGCGCGACCTGATGCAGGTCGCCATCTCCATCAGCGAGGGCGAACTGTCGTCGTCGACGCTGATGCGCCGGCTGCGGTCCAACTCCCGCAAGAACCGCATCTACAAGGTCTTCCGTGAGGTCGGCCGCAGCGTCCGCACGGTCGCGCTGCTGCGGTACCTGGCCGACCCGCAGCTTCGCGCCCGGGTCACGGCCGCGACCAACAAGGTCGAGTCCTACAACGGGTTCGCGCACTGGCTGAGCTTCGGCAACAACGGGATCCTGGCCAACAACGATCCCGACGAACAGGAGAAGCTGATCAAGCTCAACACCTTGCTGGCGAACCTGGTCATCTTCCACAACGCGCTGGACATCATGGACGTCGTCCGGCAGCTGGTCGCCGAGGGCTGGACCATTACCGCCGACCAGCTCGCCGCCCTCTCGCCCTACCTGCGCTCCCACATCACCCGGTTCGGCGCCTACGCCACCGACGAACTCGCGCTCATCCCCGCAGCCTTCGACCCGGTGCTCAAAGAGGTCGACTTCACCACCCTGGACCTTGCCGCCTGACGGCTCGACGGCCTCTTGGCCGTCAGCGCTGTTCTCGCTCGGCCTCCGGTTGGCCTTAGAGGGTGTCTTCGAACCCTCGGCGGGCACGGCCTCTTACCGGGGAGGGTCGGGTGCCAGGCTCCCGTCGGGGGCGATGTGATCGAAGATCTGGCCGATCAGCGTGATCACATGCGGGTCTTCCACCGCATACAGCGTGCGGCGGCCGTCCCGGCGTGCGGTGATCAGGCCGGCCAGGCGGAGCTTGGCCAGGTGCTGGGAGACCGTGGCGATGCCGGTGCCTGCGTGCGCGGCCAGCGTGCTGACGTCGTAGGAGCGGTGGGTGATCAGCCACATCAGGTGCAGCCGTACCGGGCTGGCCAGCAGCGCGAACGTCTCGGCCGCCGCCTGGAGCTGGGCGGGCGGCGGTGGGGGCTCGGCGCCGGGTTCATCGGGCGCGGGGGAGGTCGGCATCGTCTGTGCATTGTCTCGCGCCGGCGGCCTGCCCGCCCGGCCCACATTTTGATACTTGCGCGATGTCCGAAACGTGTGAAGGATGGAGGCGCTCCGAAGGGGAGTAGTCCGCAACGCCCGCACGTCGACACGCTGAGAACCTCGCGTTCTCCGGCGGCGGGGACCGGTCACCGGCCGGTGGGCGAGACCTTCGGCCACGCAGTCATGCCTGGCCGAGTCTCCCTGTGGGTGCCCGGCCGGGTTGTCCACCGCCCGGGAAGGACTTCTCCAGTTGGCTCCTGTAAGCACCTCGACATTGCGGCTGATCACCGACGCCCGCTCCGCCAAGGCGGGCGGCGAGCAGGCGATGGCCGCCCGGCAGCGGGATCGCCTGGCCCAGCTCGTGGCCTGGGCGCGCACCCGTTCCCGCTTCTACCGGCACCTGTACCGGGACCTGCCGGCCACGGTGAGCGACCTGGCGCTGCTGCCGCCCACGACCAAGCCCGAGCTGATGGCGGCCTTCGATGACTGGGTCACCGACCCGGCCGTCACCCTGGCGCAGGCCCGGGCCTTCGCCGACGACCCGGCGCGCATCGGGCAGCGGTTCGCCGGCCGCTACACACTGACCACCACCTCGGGCACCACCGGCACGCACGGCATCTTCCTGCAAGACGCCCGCGCGTCCGCGGTGACCTCGGCGATGATGGCGCGGATGCTGGCCGGCTGGCTGAGCATGCGGGAGGTGGCCCAGATCGCGCGCGGCGGCGCCCGGATGGCGCTGGTGATCCCCCAGGGCGGGCATTTCGCCTCCACCGTGGCCGCCGCCCGGCTGCGCGGCCGCTCCCACGTCGCCGCCTTCAGCGTGCACCAGCCGCTGGCCGACCTGGTGGCCGAGCTCAACGCCTTCCGCCCGGCGGTGCTGGCCCCCTACGCCAGCATCGGCGCGCTGCTGGCCGGCGAGGCCGAAGCCGGACGGCTGCACATCGACCCCGCCCTGGTGATGCTCACCGCCGAGGGCCTGCCGGTCGGCGAGTACGCGCGCATCGCCGCCGCGCTGAAGGCCACGGTGCGCACCAGCTACGCCTGCAACGAGTGCCCCTTCCTGTCCTACGGCTGCGGTGAGAACTGGATGCACCTCAACGCCGACTGGGCCGTCCTCGAACCCGTCGACGCCCAGTACCGGCCGGTGCCGCCGGGCGAGCCCTCGCACACCGTGCTGCTGACCAACCTGGCCAACCACCTGCAGCCGATCCTGCGCTACGACCTCGGCGACAGCGTCGTGGTCCGGCCCGATCGGTGCCCGTGCGGCCTGCCCGGCCCGGCCGTCCGCGTCCAGGGCCGCGCCGCCGACCTGCTCACCTTCCCCCGCCCCTGCAGCCACCACCAGGCGCCGGTCACGCTGGCCCCGCTGCCGCTGGCCACGCTGCTGGAAGCGGTGCCCGGCCTGGAGCTGTTCCAGATCGTCCACACCGCACCGACCACCCTGCGCATCCGGATACACCCCGCCCCCGGCACCGACCCCGACACCCTCTGGCACCAGATCGACACCCGCCTCCGCGACCTGCTGTCCCGCCACGACCTGGGCCATGTGCGCCTCGAACGCGCCACCGAACCGGTCCAGCACAGCACCGGCGGCAAAGTCCGCGCCGTCATCCCCCTGCGCGCCACCGGCCCAGACCCCGATCACTCCCCCTGCCCATGACCACCCCGACCACGCCCCCGGCACCGTGGTCGCCTGCCCCCTAGCGCGCATCCAGGGGCGGGGCCAAACGGCTCCGCCCCTGAATGCCGCCCGCTGTCATCGAAGTGCCGGGAGCATCCGCTTCGTGGGCCGGGTCGTGGAAGGGCCGCAGGCCGGTACCTGAGCCGGCGCGGGTGAAGGCACAGCGGCCCAGGAAGTTGATGTTGGTATCCCTCGAATGTGGTCAGTCAAGATGTTCTGGGCAGCAGAGTGCGGGCCAGCCGGCGGGTCATGAGCGTGATCGCCGCCCAGGTGATGTGCGCTTCGGAATGGGCGGGGAGGCGTTCGTAGTCGCGGACGTTGCGGCGGGCCTGGGTAATCCAGCTCAGCGTGCGTTCCACGATCCACCGGCGGGGCAGCACGACAAACCCGGCCGTCCCGGCCGGACGGGCGACGATCGTCACCGTCAGGTTCAGAAAGCCGTGTGCCCAGGTGACCAGGGTTCCGGCGTAGGCGCTGTCGGCCCAGGCGCAGGCGAGTTCGGGATGCATCAGCCGCAGCCGCGCCAGCATCTCCCGGGCGATGTCGCGGTCGGTGCGGTCGGCCGCGGTCACCATCACCGCCATCGGTAACCCGCCCAGGTCACAGGCCAGGTGACGCTTCCTGCCATTGATCTTCTTGGCCGGGTCCCAGCCGCGGGTGGCCTTCCCGACGGTCTCGGCCGCCCGGACCGTCTGGGAGTCGATGATGACCGCGACCGGGTTGCGGCAGTAGCCGCGGCCAGTACGGATCCGGGCCCGCAACCGGTCGCGGATGCGGGCGAGCACGCCGGCGCGCGCCCACCGGGCGAAGAAGCCGAACACCGTCTGGAACGGCGGGAAATCGGCGGGCAGCGCCCGCCATTTGCAACCGTTGTCGACCAGGTAGCGGATCGCGTCGACAATGTCGCGGCGGTGATGCTTCTCCGGCCGCCCGCCTCGCCCGGTCAGGCAGGCCGGGACCGGCAGCAGCGGCTCGATCAGCGCCCACTCGGCCGCGGTGGTGTCGGAGGGATAGCGGCGCCGCCGGCAACGCGCAGGCACGCCTCAGCGCGCCCGGGTCAGCGCGCGCAGCGTGGCCTGGACCCCGTTGATCTGGCCCATCACGATCGCAATGTCCTCATCATGCGGGTAGGACTGGGCGCAGGGCGCGATCGTGGCGGTGATCAGCCGGTTCACCCGCGTCAGCTCGGCGCGCAGCACCGCCATGGTGTAAGCCAGCCAGACCGCCGGATCATCGGCGAAGGCGTAACCGCTCGCGCGAGACCAGGTCAGCGGTGTCAGGTGCGCCATCGCGCCCACCTCCCGGATGAACAGCAGCCCCTTGCGGACCTGATACGGCGTCAGCCCGGTCGCGGCGGTCAGTTGCGGGATGGTCAGCCCGGCCGGCCGCGCCTCCATCAACGCGACCCGGACCTGCTCACCGCACACGTTCTCCGCCAGTCTGCTGCGGCCCATCGTGATGCCCCAGACCAGGCGGGCTACTGGTCGCGCAGCAGCGCGGCCAGGCCATCGTCCAAGCTGGTGTTGCCGGTGTCCACGGCCGCCTCCACCCAGTCGGCCGCGCCCCGCAGCCGTGCCAGGTTGCGGTGCACCACGGCACGCTCCTCCTCGGTGAACGACTGCCCGCGCAAGCCCGGCACGATCCGCCCGGTCGAGGCCACGAACGCCGCGCACGCCCCCACCAGATCCACGAACCCCAAACTGTGCTGGATCCGCTCCAAGGCGGGCCCGACCGCCTTGCGCGCCGGCCCGGCCGCCCGCTGCGCCTGCTCGGTCTGCGCGCGGTTGACCAGGTGACGGGCGGTGTCATCGGCCATCGCCTGCCGCGCCACCGCCGGCCGCCGCAGCAAGTCCGTCGCCACCGCAGCCGCCACCTCCTCATCGCGCGCCAGATCGTGAATGGCCCGGACCTTCTCGCCCGCCGACTCGGGCCGCTGCACCTGCCAGCCCAGCACACGGCTGGCCGCATCCGTGGTCCACCGACGCTCCCCGGTGCGCTCCAGCACCGGCGGCCGCGTGATCCGCTCCCACCGAGCCCGCTCGTCAGAGATCGCCGCCAGGATGCTGTGCACCCGATGCGATACTCCCGCCGCGCGGCGCGGCTCCGGCCAACGCGCCGACACCCACCGGTAATCGCGGACGGTACTGGCCGCTAGCCCCACGTCCTGGGCGAAGGCGCCCAGCACCGCGGTCACCTCGTACGATTCCTCGCCCGCCCCCGGGTGCGCGCCGCCATGCCGCTGCATCGGCGCGATCTCCAACGCGATATCACCGATCCGGAACTGCGCCCGGGTGGCCTCATCCACCAGCCGACGCGCCTGCTCCACCAACTCCCGGTACCGGTCCGCGGTCACCTTCCCGACCATCTCGGCCGCGCTCCCAGACATGCCAGCTCCTCCTCGCAAGCGAGTGAAGGCGCGGCACAACCAGCTTCCCTCTGATCACCAATCGTGACAATACTCGCGCACAAGGTCCTTTTGCTCAGGCCCGGACAGTGTGCCAGCTCCAAGATCACCATTCAAAGACAAGCACTTAAGGAGCTCAGGCGGCCGGGGTGGCGTGACCGGTCGTTGGGGAAGCCGCCGGGAGCTGGGGGTTGCATCCGGTACTGGGGTACAGGTTTACCGTCAAGGTATGGAACTGAATCAGGTACAGGCGGGGCCGGTCGGCGCAGGTCAGGGCGAGGGGTGGGCGCCGGAGGCGTGCACGTTGCCGACGGCCGAGTGGCCGCTGCGGGTGGCGGAGTTCGATGCGCTGTTCGCCGAGGCGGTAACCGACGTGCAGGCGGCCGGGCCGGGTTCGCATGGTGCTGCGGCCCGAGCCGCAGGTGGCCGGGCGGGTGGCCGTGCTGGCGGCGCGTGAGACCGGGTGCTGCTCGTTCTTCACCTTCACCCTGACCGCCACCGGCGGTGAGCTGGCCCTGCAGGTCAGTGTCGGCGACCGGCACATCGAGGTCCTGGACGCGCTGGCCGCCCGCGCCACCGCGATAAGCACGGCGGCGACGGGGGCGCGGCCGTGACCGGTTCTTCCCCCACCGGCGGTTCGGGCGGGCGGTTACGCAGCGGGCAGGTCGCGGCCGCGGCCGGGATCGGCCGGCAGACGCTGCGCTACTACGAGCGGCGCGGCCTGCTGGCCAGGCCGGACCGCACCCCGGGCGGGCACCGGCTGTATCCGGTGCAGGCGGTGACGCTGCTGCGGGTGATCAAGACCGCGCAGCGGCTGGGGTTCACCCTGGACGAGGTCGCCGAGCTGCTGGAGGCCGGCACGCACCGGCACCGCCGGCCCGATACCGGGCTGGCCGAACGCGCCCGCGCCAAACTCACCGAGGTCGAAAACAAGATCGGCGACCTGCAGGTCATCGCGGGCACGCTGCGCCAGGCCCTGGCAGCCGGATGCGACGACCTGATCGCCTGCGCCGCCGAACAGCAGTGCCCGCTGCCGTTCGCCGACCTGGCCCAGCAACCCGCCCCCGCCGACCCGGCAGGCCTGGACGGCACCACCGGTCCGAAGGGCGCGGCCGGGTGCGCCGGGGCGGGGTGCGGGTGCTGACCGGCAAGGTGGTGGTGCAGCGGCTGGTGACCGAGGTCCTCAACGGCGGCCACCTGGAACTGGTCGACCAGCTGTACGCGCCCGCGCAGGCCGAGGAGGCCCGGGCCTGGATCGGCGCGTTCCGCACCTCGTTCCCCGACGTGCACATGGACATCGTCGAGCTGATCGCCGAACCCGCACCCGCCGGCACCGGAAAGGAGACGGTGGTGGGCCGGTTCACCTGCTCGGGGACCCACACCGGGACCTGGCGCGGGCACCCGCCCACCGGCCGCCGGTTCGAGAACATCGACGAGGTCGGCATCTACCGCATCACCGGCGGCCGCATCACCGACTCCTGGACGCTGGAGGACACCCTGACCCGCCTGCGGCACCTCGCCCTGCCCGCCCCCGATGCGGTGGAGACGCGCTCATGATCGGCCCCCAGAACCGGCCACACCCCGCCCCACGCCCGGCGCCGGGGACCAGGCCGGGCGAACCGGCAAGCGCGCCGGCACCGGGCTGGCGGGACTGGCGTGCGTGGCCTGCTGCGCGCTGCCCGTCCTGATCGCCGCTGGACTGATCGGCGGCGGCGCGGCCGCCGCGCTGGCTTCGGCGATGCCGCAGATCGCGGCCGTGCTGGCGATCGCCGCCGCGATCACCTTCGGCTGGGCGGTGCACCGCAGCCGCCGACGCACCTGCCGCGCCGCCGGCAAGGCCGCCGGGGGCGGCTGCGCGAGCGGCTGCTCCTGCTCGGCATCACCCACCGGCGCTCGCTGAGCCGGGGCTTGAGCAGCAACCGAACGGCCAGTGGCGTTAGCGCGCCGTCGACACGCGGTTAACCGCCACCGGCCGTTCCGATCCGGGGATCCGCAGAGTCGGCTACGCGTCCTCGGCGGCCGCGAGGGTCTTGTGGACGACGCCGACCGAGACCTTGACGTCGGCGGCGATGGTGCGGATGGATTCCCCGCGTCGGCGGCGGGCCCAGATCGCGGCGCGCTTGTCGTCATCGACCACAGGGCGCCGCCCGCCGACGCGGCCCGGCGGCGGGCCGCCTCCAGGCCGTCCTTGGTCTTGCGGGCGATGTCGCGGCGCCGGTCCTCGGCCAGGGCCAGTACCAGGTCGAGGATCAGGGAGCGCTCGGTGTGCTCGCCGGGCCGCGATGCCCTCCAGCCCTCAGTGACCCTTGGTCACGTCCAGGTCCTTGGGCGTCAGGGCGAACACCACGACCACCGAAACCAGCATGATCGCGGCACCGAGGCCGCCGACCAGCGTCAGGCCGTGGGTGAAGGCCGCCTGGGCCTGGGCGGCGGCCGCGGCGCCGGCGGGGCCCAGGTCGGCCAGGACGTGCAGGGCGCCGCCCAGGGACTCCTGCGCTGTCCCCACCTCCTTGGGGCCCAGGCCCGCGGCGGCGAGGTCGGATGCCGGCAGTTCGGCCCGGTAGAGGGCAGCCGCTGCGCTACCCAGCACGGCCACGCCCAGGACCGCGCCCAGTTCGTAGGAGGTCTCCTCGATCGCTGCGGCACTGCCCGCGTGCTCGGCCGGGGTTCCCGACATGATGATCGCCGAGGCGATGGCCAGGGCGCCCATGCCCGCGCCGAGCAGGGTCAGGAAGAGCGCGACCGGTACGTAGGACAGCGGTTGGGGAGCCACGGCCAAGGCTGCGAAGCCCAGACCCGTCAGCGCCAGGCCGCCCACCAGGACGGTGCGGGCGCCGATCCACTGGGCCAGCACCGGCGACAGCGGGGAGATCACCGCTGCAGCGACGGCCATCGGCAGCAGCCCGATCCCCGCCTGCAGGGGCGACCACCCCTGCACCAGTTGGAACCACTGTGCCGCGAGCAGCAGAGCCGATCCCATGGCCAGCATGATGAACAGCGCCGCCAGTGTCCCGGCCGTGAAGGAGGGAAGGGCGAACAGGCGCACCCTCAGCAGCGGCGAGTCGCTGTTGAGGCAGCGCAGGACGAACCAGACCAGCAGGGCCAGTCCCGCAGCCAGCGTCAGCAGGGCCAGGGTATCGGCCGGTCCTTCTTTGGCGATGCGCTTGATGCCCCACACCAGGGAGATCATGCCCGCGATCGACAGGACGGTGGCCAACGCGTCCCAGCGTCCGGGGTGCGGATTGCGGGCCTCGGGCAGCAGGAACAGGCTCACGACGACGGCCACGGCCATCCAGGGTACGTTCACCAGGAACGCCGCGTGCCAGGAGAAGTGCTCCAGCAGCAGCCCGCCGACGATGGGTCCCACGGCCGCTCCCAGGGAGGCGACGGCCGCCCAGATACCCAGGGCCATGGCGCGTTCGGCGGGGTCGGTGAACAGGCTGCGGATCATCGACAGCGTGGCCGGCATGATCATCGCCCCGCCCACGCCCAGCAGGGCGCGCACGGCGATCACTGCGGGGGCCGACTCGGCCACGACGACCAGTAGGGAGGCCCCGCCGAAGATCGCGAAGCCGATAAGGAGGATTTTCTTGCGGCCCCAGCGGTCTCCGAGCGTGCTCATGGTGACCAGGAGGCCGGCCAGGATCAGCGAGTAGATGTCGACGATCCACAGCTGCTGGGCCGCGGTCGGGGACAGCGCCGCGGCCATGTCGGGCAGGGCGACGTTGAGGATGGTCATGTCCATGACCACCACCAGCAGGCTGGCGGACAACACGGCCAGGGCGCCCCAGCGACGGCCTGCGGACAGGTGTCCGGCGGTGGCGCCCGGTGCGTCGGAGGTATGCGGAGTACTCACGTGCGGTCCTTCAGGGAAGTGCTCATCAGGGCGGTGATGGCCATGCTCAGCGATGCCTCGTCAAGGGGCTGGTCGTTGATCAGGGCGTGCATGAGGACACCGTCCAGGTAGACGGCCGTGGCCAGAGCTGCTTCGGGTGAGGCGTAGGCCTGCAGGATCTCGGTCGCGCCCAGTACCCAGTGCCGGGCGAACGGGCGCAGTTCGGGTTTGTGTATGCCGGCGAAGTAGAGCAGGCTCTCGGCGCGCAGCCGTTCGCGGTCCTCCAGGTAGGCGGCGAACAGGGCGGCGATGCCCTCGGGGCGCCCGTCGCAGGCGCGGATCTCCTCCGCCAACTCGCGCAGCTCCTCGTCGGCCTGGCCGACGATGGCCTGCAGGGCGGCGGCACGCAGGTCGTCCAGGGAAGCGAAGTAGTAGGTGGTGGCGCCCAGAGGCACCCGGGCCCGTTCGGCCACCCGTCGATGTGTCAGAGCCGAGCTGCCGTTGGCGATCATCTCCTGCACAGCGGCTTCGACCATGGCGCGGCGGCGCCCCTCGGGGTCCCTGCGGGAGGTCATGGGCGCTCCCCCTGTGCGCGTCGCCCGAAGGTGCGGAACAGCATCTTTTTCACTCCAATGTTTGGTACATCCGTACAAGTACAAGCGTACTAGAAATCAGGCGCCTTCTGGGGGCGAGGAGGATTACTACAGGATTTAGCGGTAGAGCCGGGCACACCCCGGATCATGAACCCCTCCGTGCCCCCGAGGGGATGCCCGCCGAACCAGGCCGAGGCCGAGCGCCTGGTCCGCCTGCTCCACAAGGCGCGCGACCTCATCGGCGGACACGCCACCGTGGGCGAGCGCACCGTCGTCCACACCGTCGGCGGGCAGGTCTGGCATGGGGCGCCCACCGCCGTGGCCGCCTGCCGCTCCACCCTCGACCCGCTGCGCCTGCGCGTCTCGACCGCCCCGGTCTCCTGCCGGCGCTGCTCCGCCCGCGCCCGGCACGCCGCCGACAGCCTCGCCCCGACCCAGCTCGCCCTCTTCGACGGCGGCGGTGAAGTCGGCGCGACCCGCATCGGAACGCTGAGTGGCGGCACGCCCAACCGGCATGGCTCCCTAACGCCACTGACCGTTCGGTTGCTGCTCAAGCCCCGAGCCCCCTGCCCGGGGCGGCCGCGACGGGCCGGGGAGACCGGGTTGACCTTCGAGTCGACTGCAAGGTCTAGGGTCGGCGCCGTGAGCACGATGCGGATCTCCCAGCTGGCCGAACACACCGGTGTCTCGGCCAGCACGCTGCGGTACTACGACCACGCCGGGCTGCTGCCCGCCGACCGCGCCCCCGCCGGATACCGCCGCTACGGACCCGCGGCCATCGAGCGGCTGGAGTTCATCGCGGCCGCCAAACACCTCGGCCTGTCCCTGGAGGAGATCGCCGGCCTGCTGGTGGTCCGCGACACCGGGTCCTGCGCCCAGGTCCGCGCCCGGCTACGCCCCCAGCTCACCGCCCAGATCGACCAGGCCGAACACCGCATCACCCAACTGCGGGCCTTCACCGCCACCCTGCGCGCCGCCGTGCACCGCCTGGACGCCCTACCCGACCGGCCCGCCTCCTGCGATCCGGCCTGCCACTTCCTGGACCCCGCCCTGCGCACCGGCACCCCCCGGCCCAGCCACACCGGCCGCCTGGCACCGGCCCCAGCCGGCTGACCCGGGCCACCGCCCCCCGCCCGGGGGCGATCCACCCGACACCGCTGGCGACCATCGCGATCCTGACCCGTACCTGCTGAACAACCCGAACGTGACATCTGCATGCTCATCGCCCGCTCCATCGCCCTGTTCGTGCTGGCCGCCTTCGCCGAGATCGGCGGCGCCTGGCTGGTCTGGCAAGGCGTCCGCGAACACCGCGGCTGGATCTGGATCGGCGCCGGCGTCATCGCCCTCGGCCTCTACGGCTTCGTGGCCACCCTGCAGCCCGACGCCAACTTCGGCCGCATCCTGGCCGCCTACGGCGGCGTGTTCGTCGCCGGCTCCCTGGCCTGGGGCATGGTCGCCGACGGCTTCCGCCCCGACCGCTGGGACATCACCGGCGCCGTCGTCTGCCTGATCGGCGTCGCGGTCATCATGTACGCCCCGCGCGGCTGTGACACAGAACTTGCATTACCTGTCACACTGACCGGCAGCAGCTCGCGTCCGCCCAGCTCGCCGCCGAGCGGGCAGGGGCGACTCGGCAACGTTATGTGTCACACCGGCCTGCGGAGGTCACCGCCGTGTCCGTCGTCGCCTTCCCCGGCCGCCCCGGCCCGCACGGTGCGGCGACCCTCGCGGCCGCCGTCGACCGCTACCTGGACCAGGTCCCGGCCGCGACCACCCGCGCCAGCTACGACGACACTCTCGCCCGGCTCATCGACGTCGCCGGCGGCGCCAGCCCCGTCGCCGACCTGGCCCCCGAGGACTACGCCGCGGTGATGGACCGGTGGAACGGCGCGGCCGCCGCCACCTGGAACCGGCACCTGTCCGCGCTCACCTCCTTCACCACCTGGGCGCAGCGCCGGGAACTCCTGGCCACCAACCCGGCGCGACGGCTGGAGCGCCGCAAGACCGCCCGCCGCGGCGACCGCGCCATCCCCCGCGCCCGCCTCGACAAGCTGTTCGGCGATGACGCGCACGGGCTGCGCGAGCGGGTGCTGTGGCGAATGCTGTACGAGACCGCCGCCCGCGCCGAAGAAATCCTCTCCCTCAACATCGAGGACCTGGACCCCGAGTTCCGCCGCGCCCGCGTGACCTCCAAAGGCGGCGCGATCGAGTACGTGCACTGGGCCACCGGCACCGCCCGGCTGCTGCCCCGCCTACTCAAAGGCCGCACATCAGGGCCGGTGTTCCTGGCCGACCGGCGCGCCCCCACCTCCGGCCCCCGCGCCCCCGCGGCCGCCGACACCTGCCCGGCCACCGGACGCGGCCGCCTGTCCTACCCGCGGGCCGAATACCTGTTCAAGACCGCCACCCGCGCACTCGACCCGCACGGCCGGGGCTGGACCCTCCACCAGTTGCGCCACTCCGCCCTGCAGCATCTGGCAGCCGCCGGCCGCACCGCCACCGAACTCCAGGCCAAATCCCGCCACGCCCACCTGGCCAGCCTCGGCACCTACGTCCGCCTCGGCGAGCAGACCTCAGCCAAGGTCACCGCCGACGCCGACCCCGCCGCACGCCGCCGCACCCGCTGACCAGCCTGCCCCTCGCAACTGCTCATGAGGGACGGCGCCGGGAGACCTCTCTCACCTGGGCATTGCCCCTTTCAGGCTTATCTTGGCTGCCCCCCAGGTAGCGCCGAACGGCCACAAGCACGATCTCAGCACCGACGCACCCACCAGCCGTTCTCGTGTGAGGCCAGCGGGTCGGGGTGGCTTCCGGCGCGGTAGAGCTCGTCGAGTGGTTCCACCAGGCGACGCAGCTCGCGGGCAGGTCGCGCACGGAGCGCGTGAAGAGCGAGTTCCAGGGTCGCTCGCGCTTCGGTCCGGTGAACCGGAAGGCACAGTTCGCATCCGCAGCCGCCGGACAGTGCGCGGCTGGGGCGATGGGCCACCAGCGACCACGAGCGCAAGGCGTCGGCGATCGCGCCCCGCCACAGACGGTCGTGTTCCACACGTGCGACCGCCGCCCTCAACGCGGTGGACGCGTGCGGAAGTCGCGCGGCCGGATTCCGCGGCCGTCCTCGCGCGCGGGAGGAACTGGAGATCCGGACCTGGGAAGGCCGCCTACGCGGCATCATCCCTTCGGAGCGGCTTCATGATCCTCATCATGCCAGCCCTGAGGACCGGTACACCCCGCGCGCGAAGATTTTCCTGGTCGGTCAGGGCCGTACATAGCGTTGGTACGTGGGGCCCGAGGCCAGGGTGCGGTGCTCGGCCAGGCGCAGCCGCAGTTCCTTTTCGACGGGCAGGTACGGTTTGCCGCCTCCGACGATCACGGGGAGCGTGTACACCCAGAACTCGTCGATCAGGTCCAGCATGGACGTGGCCAGTTCGGGGCCGCCTAGCTGGAGGGTGCCGTCGATCTCCTGCTTGAGGCGCGTCGCCGTGGACACGGCGTCCTTGCGGCGGACGATCGTGACCCCTTCGGGGGCGGTCTGGAGGGTGTCGGAGAAGACGTACCGGGGCGTCTCCTTGTAGAGCTGGGCGAACTCCCGCTCGAGGGCCGGGGCGCCTTCCTGGCCGAGGTCCTGCGTCCAGGGCTTTTCCATCGCCTCGTACAGGCGCCGCCCGAAGAGGAACGCCGAGATCCGGCGAACGTGGTCGTTCGCCGCCTGGTGGAAGTCGTCGCCCGGCTCGAAGAAGTCCATGCCGCCGTTGGGTGCCTCGATATAGCCGTCGATCGAGGTGTTCATCCAGTAGATGACCGTGCCCACGAAAGTCCTCCTTGATCGTCGAGACCGTGCGGAGTGGAGACCCGCTGGAGTGGCGGAACTCATCGGAGGGACGGTACTGAAAGGCGCCCCCACGGTTTCGGGTCTCGTGCCCGCAGGTCAGGTGTCCGTCGCTCGGCGGGCTCGGAGGGCGCGGAGTTTGTGGCGGTTGCCGCACCGTTCCATCGCGCACCAGCGCCGGGCGCCGGGACGGGAGGAGTCGACGAACACCAGCGGGCAGTCGTCGCTCGCGCATTCGCGGATGCGTCCGGAGAGCGGGCCGGACAGCAGCTCGATCATTTCCCGGGCCAGGGTCGACAGCGCCTGCGTCGCCCGTACCGGTGCCGCCCAGCCGGCCGTTCCGGCGGCCAGCTGGGGGACCAGCGGGGGTTCGGACGCGGCCTGGTTGATGTCGGTCACCGCTCTGGCAGGGAGCGTGCGCCGCGCTGCTTGGGCGTGCGCCGCGACCCAGATCGCCTGGCGGAGGGTCTTGGCCGCGGCGAGCTCGCCGGCCGTCACCGGGACGGTCACGGCCGCGTCCAGCGGCGGCTCGGCCAGCCATCTCGCCAGGTCGGCGGGCTCGTGGAGGGTCTCGAACACCGCGTACCGGCCCTCGCCGCCGGTGTGGGCGAAGTCCAGGCAGACGGCGCCGGCGTCGAACCGGAACGACCCTCCCTTGGGGTCGTGCAGGACCCGCCCGGTTGTCGTCGCTCGCATCGAACCACCATAACCGGTGTTGCCGGACACGAGTTGAAGCAGTGTCGGAGGATGGGTGGATGTGGGACCCGGGCGTCACGCCGAGCCGGACGGGGCTCGGCTCAGATCCACGACGCAGAAGGCGTTGCCGTCCGGATCGGTGAGGACGACGAAGTCCGGGTCCGGCGGGTACAGGTCCCAGCCGGCCCTGGCGGCCCCGAGCCCGATCAGGCGCTCGACCTCGGTCTCCTGCTCGGTCGTGGTGTCCACCAGCAGGTCGAGATGGATGCGCGGATGCGCCTGGGCGGGCGACTCGCTGAGCATCAGGGTGAGCGCCCGGCCCGATCCGTCCGCGTGTTCCAGGGTCCTCCAGGTCGGGCTCTCCCACTCCGGCGTGGGCACCAGGTCCAGCGCGGCCGTCCAGAACGCGACGGCGCGCGGGACGTCGGTCACTCCGATCACCGGGAATCCGAGCCTGAGCATGATCCGAGTCTAGGGACGGCTCCTTCATTCCACGACGTTCGTGTTGTGCAGCGCGCCGATCCACCACCGGCCGTCCCGGCGGACGGCGACGGCGGTGCCGTGGTTGGCGAAGTCACCGTTCGGCGTGGTCATCTCCTGCCTGAAGTGCACGACGGCCGTGTCGGGTCCGGGCATCACCACGCTCAGCGTCTCCGAGCGCATCTTCCAGGTGGACGCGGCGGTGGCGAGGCGGGCCGTGTGGTACGCGAACAGCTCGTCCCAGCCGCGGATCATCGTCCCGTCGGGGACCACGACGACGGCGTCGGCGGCGAACGGCCGGTCCAGCACGCGCGCCTCCTTGCGGTTGAAGCCCTCCTGCAGTTCCAGGACGAGCGCCTGCAATTCCGCCAGGTCGTGCTCGCCGACCGGGGTGGTGTGGACATCGGGCCTTGGCATCATTTCGACTCCTCGCTCGGTACAACTGAACGCTACGGATGCGCTGCTCGGCCGCGCATCCGTCAGATGACCAGGCCTACTTCAAAGGATTTCCTTGGGTGTATGCGAGGAAATTATGGAATTGACTTGGGTTGAGGGGATTTCGAGGATGGTGTGGCCGACCGATGCGAGTGCAGGAGGTGCCACATGGCCGGTGACCTCGGAGAACTGGAGAGGCTGAGCCGGGAGCTCGGCGGGGCGAGCAGCGCGCTGGACGACCGGCTGGGCATCGAGTACGTCGAAGCCACGGCCGAGCGGGTGGTGGCCCGGATGCCCGTGGGCGGGAACACCCAGGTGTACGGCACGCTGCACGGCGGTGCGTCGTGCGCGCTGGCCGAGGCCGTCGGCTCCTGCGCCGCCGCGCTCCATGCCGGTCCCGGCCGGATGGCGGTCGGCATCGAGCTCAACGCCACCCACCACCGTCCGGCCGGCTCGGGCCAGGTCACGGCCGTGGCCACGGTGACGCACGCCGGCCGGACGCTGGTGACCTGCGGCGTCGTCATCACCGATGAGCGCGGCCGCCGGGTCTGCACAGTGCGGGTCACCTCGATGCTGCGCGAGCGTCCCGGTGGAGGGCCCGACGTCGCCACCGTGGTCGCGTCACTGGCCTCCCGTGGCGCAGGCGAGATCACGCACCCGGGCGGCACCTTGCTGGCCCATCTGGAACGGGTCCATGCGCTGCTGGAGGAGTGGGGCGCGAGACCGGTGGTGCGGTTCGCCGGACTCTGCCACGCCTTCTACGGCACCGACGGCTTCCCCACCGCGCTGGGCGACCCGGCCCGCCGGGACGAGCTGGCCGCGCTCATCGGTGAGGAGGCCGAGCGGCTCGTCCACCTCTACGCCGCCTGCGACCGCCGCTACACCTATCCCCGTCTCGCCGAGCCCGAAGGGCCGTTCAGGGACCGGTTCACCGGCGCGCTGCACCACCCCCTGCCGCGGCTCCGGCGCGACTTCGCCGAACTCACCGTGGCCAACGAGCTGGACCTCATGCGCGCCGACCGCGACCTGCGCGCCGAGCACGGGCCGGATCTCCTCGAACGGTTCGCCTCCTGGCGGGCGCTTCTGAGCGATCGCGCCTGGCAGGCCGTCCGGGCCACCCTGCCTTGACCGGCAGCCCCGGCGGCATCTCAGCGCAGGTCGGCCAGGGCCTTCTTCAGGCGGGCCTCGCGGCCGGCCGGCGTACGGGCCTTGAGCAGGGACAGGATCACCAGGTAGCGGGCGGTCTTGTCGAGGGCCTCGAAGCGGGCGGCGGCCCGCGGGTCGGCGGCGAGGGCCGCGGCCAGGTCGGGCGGGACGGTGGCGTTGCGCTGGGCCGCGTACGCGGCGTCCCAGCGGCCGTCGGCGCGGGCGGCGGCGACCTCCGCGAGGCCGGGCGGGCGCATCCGGCCGGCGGCGGTCAGCGCCTCCACGCGCTCGACGTTCTCGCGCGACCACGGGCTGCCCTTGCGGCGGCGCGAGTAGCGCTGGAGGTAGTAGTCCTCGTCATGGGACTTGCGCTGGCTGTCGATCCAGCCGTAGCACAGCGCGACCTCCAGCGCCTCGCCGATGGTGATCGAGGTGGCGGCCGACCTCTTCTTGGCGATCTTCAGCCAGACGCCCCCCTCGGTCTCGTGGTGGTCGGCCAGCCATGCTTCCCACGCGGCGGCGTCCTCGAAAAGGATCATGGTCCAGGGCCTCCTCAGGTCCGTTCCCTGAACCCTAGAACGCCTTGAGGAACGTGCGGTTCCTCAAGGCGCGATGAGGACATCAGCGGGCGAGGAGGTCCCGCAGGGCCTTGACGATGTCGGCGGGGGCCTCCTCGGCCATGAAGTGGCCGCAGGTGACGGTGGCGTGGTGCAGGTCGGCCGCCCAGGGCCGCCAGAGGCCCACGGCGTCGTAGCCGAGGGCGGCGCCCCAGTCCTGCTGGAGCACGGTGACCGGCATCGGCAGCCGGTTGCCGGCGTCCCGGTCGGCCTGGTCGTGCTCGACGTCGATGCCCGCGGAGGCGCGGTAGTCGGCGACGATCGAGGGCACCGCGCCGCGGCAGGCGTCCAGGTAGGCGGCCCGGACGTCGGCGGGGATCGCGGCCGGGTCGTTCGCCCACAGGTCGAGGAAGTGGCCGAAGAACGCGTCCGAGGACGCCGCGATCATCCGCTCCGGCAGGCCGGGCGGCTGGGCCATCAGGTAGAGGTGGAAGCCGACGGCGGCGGACGCGCCGTGCATCACGTCCCACATGTCCAGGGTCGGCAGCACGTCGAGGATCGCCAGGTGGGTGATCGTCTCGGGGTGGTCGAGGCCGGCGCGGATCGCGACCAGGGCGCCGCGGTCGTGGCCGGCCAGCGCGAATCGGTCGTGGCCCAGGGCACGGGCCAGGGCGACGATGTCGGCGGCCATGGTGCGCTTGGAGTAGGTGTCCGGCCCGGCCTCGCCCGGCTTGTCGCTGGCGCCGTAGCCGCGCAGGTCGGGGCAGATCACGGTGTGGTCGGCCGCGAGGTCGGCGGCGACGTGCCGCCACATCAGGTGCGTCTGGGGGAAGCCGTGCAGCAGTACGATCGCGGGGCCCGACCCGGCGACGGCCGCGTTCAGCGACACGCCGTCGGCGACGGGGACGCGCCGGTACTCGAATCCGGGGATGGCGGTTGCCATGGTTTCGTCTCTTTTCCGTAGATGACCTGGTGCTTCCACCCTGCGGGGTACGGATGAGCATCCGATGAGCAGGAGGGGAGGCCGCGGGGGTGCGGGTCGTTTTCGGGGTGCTGGGGCCGGTGACGGCCTGGGACGGCGCCGGGGAACCGATCGCCCTGAAGGGGCCGAGGCACCGGGCGGTGCTGGCCCGGCTGATCGTGGCCCGCGGCCGCGTCGTACCGGCGTCCCTGCTGGCCGACGACCTGTGGGAGGACCCGCCCGCGGGCGCGGTGGGCGCGGTCCGCACGTTCGTGGCGGCGCTGCGCCGGTCGCTGGAGCCCGGCCGCCCGCCGCGCGCCCCGGCACGCCTGCTGGTCACCGAAGGCCCGGGGTACGCGCTGCGCGCCGAGCCGGACGCGGTGGACGCCTGGCGCTTCGAGCACGCGGTGTCGGCCGCCGCCGGACTCGCGCCGGGGGACGCGCTGGCGCGGCTGGAGGAGGCGCTGGGCTGGTGGCGCGGGCCGGCGTACGCCGAGTTCGCCGAGGAGCCGTGGGCCCGCGCCGACCGCGCGCGGCTGACCGAGCTGCGGCTGCACGCCGTCGAGCGCCGCGCCGAGGCCCGGCTCGCGCTGGGGCCGGCGGCCGCGGCCGTACCGGATCTGGACGCGCACGTGGCCGAGCACCCCTGGCGGGAGGACGCCTGGCGCCTGCTGGCCCTGGCGCTGTACCGGTCGGGCCGGCAGGGCGACGCGCTGGAGGTGCTGCGCAGGGCGCGGACGCTGCTGGTCGAGCAGCTCGGCGTGGATCCGGGGCCGCGGCTGCGCCGCCTGGAGGACGACATCCTGCACCAGGCCGAGCACCTCGATCCCCAGGGGAGCGCGGAACGGGTGTGGACGCGGGCCGCCGCGGCGTACGACCGTACGGTCGGCCCGGCCGCCCGGACCCGGCTGGAGTCGACGGTGGGCCTGCTGCGCGGCCTGGCGGTGACCGGGGGCGGCGGGCTGGCGGCGGCCCGCGAGCACCGGGTCGCGGCCGTCGCGGCGGCCGAGGAACTGGGCGACGCCGAGCTGACCGCGCGGGTGATCGGCGCGTACGACGTCCCGGCGAACTGGACGCGCGCCGACGATCCGCGGCAGGTCGCGCGGGTGATCGCGGCGGCCGAGCGGACGCTGGCGGCGCTCCCGCCGGGCGCGCACGAGGCGTCCCGGGCGCGGCTGCTGGCCACGATCGCGCTGGAGTCGCGCGGCACCGGCTCGGCGCGCGGCCGCGAGGCGGCGCGCGAGGCGGAGCGGCTGGCCAGGGGGCTGGACGATCCGGCGCTGCTGGCGTTCGCGCTCAACGGCGTGTACATGCAGGCGTTCGAGCGGGCCGGGCTGGCGCCGCGCCGGGACGCGATCGGCGCCGAGCTGGTCGCCCTGTCCGCCCGCCACGGGCTGCTCACCTACGAGGTGCTCGGGCACCTGATCCGCGTCCAGTCCCGCGCCGCGCTCGCCGACTTCGCCGCCGCCGACCGCCACGCGGCCGCCGCCGACCAGTTGGCCGAACGCAACGAGCTGCCGCTGGTGGGCGTGTTCACCCGCTGGTACGGGGCGCTGCGGCTCGCCGCGTCCGGCACGGCGCCGTACGAGGAGGCGGAGGCGGCCTACCGGGACGCCGCCGCGGGCCTGGAGGGCGCCGGAATGCCCGGCCTGGAGCACGGCCTGTCACCACTGGCGCAGCTGTGCCTGCGACTGGTGTACGGCCTGCCCGCCGAGCCCGCGGAGGGGGCGGACTGGGGGCCGTACGAGCCGTGGGCGCGGCCGGTGCTGCTGCTGGCGCGGGGCCGCCGGGGAGCGGCCGCGGCGGCGCTGCGCGAGGTTCCCGACCCGCCCCGCGACCTGCTGCAGGAGGCACTGTGGTGCCTGGTCGCGCGTGCGGCGATCGAGGTCGGCGACCGGCCGGCGATGGAACGCGCGCGCGAGGAACTGGCCCCCGCCGCGGACGAGCTGGCCGGAGCGGGCAGCGGCCTGCTCACCCTTGGCCCGGTCGCCCGATACCTGGACGATCTCGCCGCGGCCTTGGACGCCTGACGCGGCCGCGCCGCGAAATCCGCTGGTCAGCGCATCTACCGCACTGAGACGATCACAGCATGCCGCGAACATTCGAGGAGCTGGTGGCCGAGGGCGAGGCGGCCCCGGTCGCGGGCTGGGACTTCTCCTGGTTCGAGGGGAGGGCCACCGAGGCGCGCCCCTCGTGGGGCTACCAGAGGCTGATGAGCGAACGCCTGGGCCGCGCGACCGCGGCGCTGGACGTCCAGACCGGCGGCGGCGAGGTGCTGGCCGGTGCGGCGGCGTTCCCGCCGGCGATGGTGGCCACCGAGTCGTGGCCGCCGAACGTCGCCAGGGCGACCGCGCTGCTGCACCCGCGCGGCGCCGTGGTGGTGGCGAGCCCGGACGAGCCGCCGCTGCCGTTCGGCGACGCGGCGTTCGACCTGGTGACCAGCCGCCATCCCGCGACCGTGTGGTGGGAGGAGATCGCCCGGGTACTGCGGCCGGGCGGCACCTACTTCGCCCAGCACGTCGGCCCCGCGTCGGTGTTCGAGCTGGTGGAGTTCTTCCTCGGCCCGCAGCCGGAGGAGGTGCGGCGCAGGCGCCATCCCGAGGCGGAGGCCCGGGACGCCGAGGCCGCCGGCCTGCGGATCACCGGCCTGCGCTCCGAGCGGCTGCGGATGGAGTTCTTCGACGTCGGCGCGGTGGTCCACTTCCTGCGCAAGGTGATCTGGATCGTGCCCGGGTTCACCGTCGACGCCCACCGGGACCGGCTGCGCGACCTGCACGAGCGGATCGTCCGGGACGGCCCGTTCGTCGCCCACTCCGCGCGCACCCTCATCGAGGCGCGCAAACCGGCCTGAACGCGGCTCAAGCCGGCCTTCCGCGACCTCGCGTTCTGCGCCGCGGCTCGATGCCCAGGGCCGCGCAGGCGCCGTCCACGGCCGCCCGGCGTAGTTCGTCCTCGGGTACGTCGGCGAACTGGATCGTGCAGTCCTGGAGTCCGCCGAAGGCGATCGCGGCCCGGGTGGCCTGCTCCAGCGTGGGCTCGGGGCCGTACAGCAACCTGGTCAGCCGCCCGCGCCAGCCCATCACGCGATCGATCAGGTTCAGATCGGCGAGCGTGGTCAGCTCGCCGAGCATGAGCACCATGTCCCTGCGGTGGCGGTAGTGGAAGTCGAAGTAGTCCTCTAGCAGGGCGCGGGGCTCCACCGAGTCCAGCGCCTCCTTACGTGCCAGGAACGCCTCTTCCTCGTCGAGGATCGGCTGGACGATGCTGCGAACCAGCTCCTCGCGCGAGGAGAAGTGGTAGTAGAGCGCCGGCTTGGTGATGCCCAGCCGTTGAGCGATCTCCTGCAGGCTGGTCCGCTGCACCCCCTGCTGGACGAAGAGTTCGCGGGCGACATCCAGGATCCGCTGTTTGGTGGCGGAGGGACGAGACATGCCGAAACTCTAGCTTACTTAACGATAGGTAAGTACTCTGAGCTTACCTATCGTTAAGTAAGGAGGGTGAGGGCATGCGGATCCTCATCTCCGGCGCCAGCATCGCGGGCCCGGTGCTGGCGTACTGGCTCAACGCACACGGCTTCTCCGTCACCGTCGTCGAGCGCGCGCCGGCGCCCCGCGAGTCCGGGGGCCACGCGGTCGACCTGTTCCGGCCCGCGATGGACATCTCGGCGAAGATGGGCGTCCTCCCGCACGTCGAGGAGAGGGCCACCGGCGCGGACCGGATGAGCCTCTTCCGGGAGGGCGTGCGGCGGCCCGTCCGGGTGGACCTCTCGAAGATCTTCAGTGCCACCTCCGGCCGCCACGCCGAGATCATGCGCGACGACCTCAGCGAGATCTACCGCGACGCCACGGCCGACGACGTCGAGTACGTCTTCGGCGACTCGATCACCGCGATCTCACCCGGCGGCGACGTACGGTTCGAGAAGGCCGCGCCCCGCCGCTTCGACCTCGTCGTCGGCGCGGACGGGCTGCACTCGAACGTGCGCCGCCTCGTCTTCGGCGACGAGTCCCGCTTCGGCACCTACATCGGGGCCTACTTCGGAGTGCTGACCCTGCCGGGCGACCCCGGCCTCGACGGCGAGCTCCTCATCCACGCCGGCGTCGGCCGTACCGCCGGCGTGTACGGTGCGCGGCACCTCGGCGGCGCGCGGGCGCTGTTCCTGTTCCGGAGCGAGCGCGAACTCGACTACCACCATCGCGACGTGCCCCGGCAGAAGGAGCTGCTGCGCGGCGCGTTCGACGGCATGCACCCCGACGTGGACCGCTGGCTGGACGAGCTCGACCGCACCCCGGCGTTCTACTTCGACTCGATCACCCAGCTCCGCATGGACACCTGGTCGCGGGGCAGGGTGACGCTCGCCGGAGACGCGGGCTACTGCCCCGGCCCCGCCGTCGGCGGCAGCACCACCCTGGCCATCGTCGGTGCCTACGTCCTGGCCGGGGAACTGGCGCGGGCGGGCGGCGACCACGAGCGCGCCTTCCCCGCCTACGAGCGCGCGATGGCGGAGCACGCGCACGGCGGCCGCGCGGTCGCGCTGAGCGCGGCGAAGACCCTTGTCCCCACATCCCGCCTCGGCCTGTGGGGGCTCGCCCAGGGCGCCCGCCTGATCTCCGCCCTGCCCGCGCGGCCCGGCCGCGCCCTCGCCCGCCTCACCACCAAGAGCGCACGCCTCTACGACTCCATGACCCTCGACGACCACCCGCCCGCGCCCACCGCATCAGGGGGCGAGGCCGGCCGCGAAGCCGATTCCGCGGTTCCGGCGACGACCGGAGAAAGGACACGCTGATGGAACCGCTCCTCGCGCTCCTGGTGGGGTTCGGCGGCGCCCGGCTGGCGGGCGCCGCGGGCATCGACGCACTGGACGGCTGGCAGCCGGCGCTCCGAGTGGGCGTCGCGCTGATGTTCCTGCTCACCACCTTCGCGCACTTCTATCCGCCGCTGCGCGCCGACCTCGTCGGCATGGTCCCGCCGGCACTCCCCAACCCCGGACTGCTCGTCACGATCACCGGCGTCCTCGAACTCGCCGGAGCCGTCGGCGTCCTCATCCCGGCGACCGCGCCCCTCGCCGCGGCCTGCCTCATCGCACTGATGATCGCGATGTTCCCGGCGAACGTCTCGGCCGCCCGGCGCAAGGTGGCCCAGGGCGACCCGATCGGCCGCCGCACCGTGCTGCAGCTGGTCTACATCGCCGCGGCGGCGCTGACCATCCCATAACGTCAAGCGCTCTTGCGCGCGTAGACGAAGACGCCCCTTTTGGTGAGCGTGATCGGCGTGCGGAGGCGCGCGGCCGCGGCCCGCGCCTCCGGGGGCGGCACGCACCGTGCGATCAGGTAGTCGCCGACCGCGTCCCGGTCGGGCAGGGTGATCAGCGGCGCGTCCCACCACTCGGCCTCGACCGGGCCGAAGACGCGGCCCACCAGATCGGGCGCGTCCTCGGCGTCGAACGTCGACCGTTCCGGGCGCCACACCCCGGCGAGCTCCGGCGAGTCGGAACGGGCCGGGCAGGCGGTGATGAACGTCCCGCCCGGCGCCAGCACGCGGCGGGCCTCGGCGATGGCGGCGACCGGGTCGCCGAGGTAGTAGAGCACGTTCACCGCCACGGCCGCGTCGAACGTCCCGGCGGCGAACGGCAGCGCGGTCGCCTCGGCGCGCACGGCGGGACGGGGATGGCGGGAGAGCATGGCGGGCGAGGCGTCCAGGCCGACGACGCGGCAAGCGGCGGGCGCCGCCGCGCTCAGCGCCCCCTCGCCGCAGCCGATGTCGAGGACCAGGCCCGCGCCGGCGGCGGCCAGCGCCTCGGCGACGTGCTCGTGCTGGCCGCGCGTGCCCGTCAGGTACCGCCCGGTCACCCGGGTGGCGAGGCGGAACCGTTCGGGATCGGTGTCGTAGTCGCGCGGCGTGGCCACCGTTCCATGGTGCGCCTCAGCGGGACGGGGACACCAGGCCGAGCTCGTAGGCGATGATGACCAGGTGGACGCGGTCGCGGGCGTCGAGCTTGGCCAGCAGCCGGGTCACGTACGCCTTGACGGTCGCCACGCTGATGTGCAGCCGGGCGGCGATCTCGGCGTTGGTCAGCCCGCCGCCGACCAGCGTCAGCACCTCGCGCTCGCGGTCGGTGATCCCGCCGGCGGGGCCGTGCCGGGCGGCGGGCGGCGGCGGGCCCGGCCGGCGGGCGAACTCCTCGATCAGGCGGCGGGTGACGCTCGGCGCGATCAGGCCGTCGCCGGCCGCGACGATCCGGATCGCGGCGAGGATGTCGGGCAGCGCCATGTCCTTGACCAGGAAGCCGGAGGCGCCGGCGCGCAGCGCGCCGTACACGTGGTCGTCGTCGTCGAACGTGGTCAGCACGACGACCCGGGTGTCCCCGGAGCCGGCGGTGATGTTGCGGGTGGCCTCGATGCCGTCCATGCCGGGCATGCGGATGTCCATCACGACCACGTCGGGCCGCAGCTCGCGCGCCAGCCGGACGGCCTCGGAACCGGTCCCGGCCTCGCCGGCGACCTCCAGGCCGTCCGCGTCGGCCATCACCATCCGCAGGCCCGCCCGGACGAGGGGCTGGTCGTCGGCCAGCACGACCCGTACGGTCACCGGGCCTCCACCGGGAGCCGGGCGGCGACGCGGAAGCCGCCTCCGGGGCGCGGCCCGGCGGTGAAGTCGCCGTCCAGCAGGCCGACCCGCTCGCGCATGCCGAGCAGGCCGTAGCCGGCGCCCGCGCCGGCCGGGTGGCCGCCGCGGCCCGAGTCGACGATCTCGATCGCCAGGTCGCGGTCGGTGTGCTCGATCGACACCAGGCACCGGCGGGCGCCGGAGTGGCGGACCACGTTCGTCACCGCCTCCTGGACGATGCGGAACGCCGACCGGTCGATCTCGGCGGGCAGCGGGCACCGCGGCCCCTGCCAGCGCAGGTCCACCTGGACGCCGGCGGCGGCCGTGGTCGCGGCGAGTCCCTCCAGGTCGGCCAGGCCGGGTGCCGGGGCGGCCGTCACGGGCCCGGCCTGCCGGAGGGCGCCGAGCATGCGCCGCAGGCCCGACAGGGTCTCGCGGCTGGAGGTCTCGATCGCGTCCAGCGCGGCGCGCGCCTCGGCGGGCCGGGTGCCGATGACCATCTTGGCCGCGCCGGACTGGATCGCGATGATCCCGATGCTGTGGGCGACCGAGTCGTGCAGCTCGCGGGCGATGCGGAGCCGTTCGGCCGTGACGGCCTGGGCGTGCACGGCCGCGGCGCGCTCGTGGTTCTGCCGCAGCCAGTTCCCGGCGAGCCAGGCGATGGCGGCCGTCAGCGCGACGGTCAGCTGCGTGGAGGTGCCGATGTAGTAGCCGAGCAGCAGCCGGGCCAGCGCGTACCCGGCCAGCGTACCGAGCGTCAGGCCGACGGCGGCGAACGCGGCGCGGCGCTCCCGGGTCGCGGCGATGTACGCCAGGGCGACCTGCGCCGCCAGGAACTGCGCGAACGTGATCTCGGTCGAGTTCAGCGCCATCGCCTCGAGCACCGAGCCCGCCAGCAGCAGGGTCAGCGCCGGCAGCGGCCGGCGGCGCAGCAGCACCGAGCCGGCGAGCGCCAGGGCGGTCGCCGCGGCCAGCGTCCACCAGTGCGCCGCCATGAGGTGGGTGACCTTGAGCGGCCGGAACGGCTCGACCTCGCCGGGCAGCCGGATGTCGACGGCGAACGAGTACGCGATCCCCGCGCACCAGGCCAGCGCCGTCCAGGTTCCGGGCGGAAGGCGTCTGAGGCGCGCGGCGTGCATGCCGTGATCGTAATCGGCCCGCTGGCGGCGCCACATCGGACCGGGGGTGTACACCCGTGGTCGGGGGCGGATGCAGACGGCGGTCCGATGCGGCCGGGGCGCGGCCTCGGGCAGCGTGAGCGGGGTGATCGAAGCCAGAGAACTGACCAGGCGGTACGGCCGCGTGGCCGCCGTGAACGCGCTGAGCTTCACGGTGCGGCCCGGCGTCGTGACCGGATTCCTCGGCCCGAACGGGGCCGGCAAGACCACCACGCTGCGGATGATCCTCGGGCTCGTCGCGCCCACCGGCGGGACCGTCACGATCGGCGGCGTCCGGTTCCGGGACCGGCCGCGCGGGCTGCGGCACGTGGGCGCGCTGCTGGACGCGGGCGACGTGCACGGGGGCCGCGGCGCGGCGGCGCACCTGCACGCGCTCGCCCGCGGCAATGCCATCCCGCGACGCCGGGTGGACGAGGTGCTGGAGGAGGTGGGGCTGGCGGGCGTGGCGCGGCGCCGGATCGGCGGCTTCTCCCTCGGCATGAAGCAGCGGCTGGGGATCGCGGGCGCGCTGCTGGGCGACCCGCCGGTGCTGCTGTTCGACGAGCCGCTGAACGGGCTGGACCCCGAGGGCGTGCTGTGGGTGCGCGAGCTGTTCCACCGGCTGGCCGCCGAGGGCCGCACCGTGTTCGTCTCCAGCCACCTGATGTCCGAGATGGAGCACACGGCCGACGACCTCATCGTCATCGGGCGCGGCGAGCTGATCGCGGCGGAGCCGCTGGCCGATTTCGCGGCGCGCGGCACCCGGCAGAGCGTGACCGTGCGCACGCCCGACCCCGCCGCGCTGGCGGCCGCGCTGGCCCCCGAGGGCGGCACGGTGGCGCGGGAGGACGACGGCTCCTGCACGGTGACCGGGCTCGACGCCGCCCGGATCAGCGAGCTCGCGTTCCGCCACCGCGTCATGCTGCACGAACTGACCGCCCGGACGTCCTCGCTGGAAGAGGCGTTCATGGAACTGACCGCCGACCGGACCGAGCACCGCGCGGGAGAGGCCCGATGAGCACCACGACCCTGCCGGCCGGCGAGTACCGCGCCCGGTTCACCGACCTGGTCGCCGCCGAGTGGATCAAGCTGCGGTCGCTCCGCTCGACGTACGCGGTCTTCGCGGCCGGCGCGCTGGTCTCCATCGGGATCTGCGCCAACTCCGCCCGCTCCAACGTCCACCTCATCGCGAACAGCGCGCGGCCGGACGAGCAGCGCGCCGCGCTCGACCCGCTGCACGCGGCGTTCGTCCCGGAGGCGTACCAGGTCCTCATGCTCGTCGCGGCGAGCGTCGGCGCGATCGTGATCTTCGGCGAGTACTCCAGCGGGATGATCCGGACGACGTTCGCCGCCGTCCCCGCCCGGCGCGCGGTCGTCGCGGCGAAGGCCCTCGTCGTGGCCGCGCTGATGCTCGTGTACGGGGCCGTCGCCGCGGCCGGCACATTCGGCCTGACCCAGGCGATCTACGCCCAGGAGGGCATCGGCCTGTCCATAGGCGCGCCGGGCGCGTTCCGCGCCGTCGCCGGGGCCGCGCTGCTCGCCGTGGTGGCGGCCATGGTGGGGATGGCCCTGGGCGCCCTCGTCCGGCATCCCGCCGGAACCGTCGTCGCGGCCGTCGGCGTGCTGATCCTGCTGCCGCGGCTGTTCGAGGGCGACACGTACCGCTGGGTCGCCGAGACCGGCAACGCGATGCCGTACTCGGCGTGGGCCGCCCTGGTCGAGAACCCCGCGCACAGCATGGGCCCGGGCGGGCCGATGGGCGCGGCCGACCCGTACCCCGTCTCGATCACCGAGGCATGGCTGGTGTACGGGGCGTGGACGCTGGTGGCGGTCGTGATCGCCGTCGTGGTCGTCCACCGCCGCGACGTCTGAGCGCTCCCGGGGGGACCGGCGGATAATCGTGGTGACGGGACGGCGGGGGATGTCCGGACCGGCGCGCCGGCTCCGACGTATCCGGTGAGAGGCGCCGCGAAGGGCGCCGGTCCAGCAGGGGAGCGGACGATGAAGTACATGATCATGATGTTCGGGTCGCAGCTCGACTACGACGCGATCGCCGGGCGGGTCAACGAGGGCCGGCCGGCCTGGTCGGAAGAGGACATGGCGGCGCTGCACGCGTTCATGACGAAGTGGAACAACGACCTGGTCGAGTCCGGGGAGTTCGTGGACGCGTGCGGGATGACCGCCCCCGTGCACGCCCGGCGGGTCGGGGTCCGCGACGGCGTGCCGGTGGTCACCGACGGGCCGTACCCCGAGAGCCAGGAGGTCCTGGCGGGGTACACGATCGTCGAGTGCGCGAGCTTCGACCGGGCCACCGAGATCGCCGCGCGGCTGGCGGACACGCCGGCTCCCGCCGGTGAGGACCTGGGCGGCCGGGAGTGGTACGTGGACGTACGGCCGATCGCCGGCTCCGCGTCCGAGCTGGAGCTGTGAGCGGTCCCCGTGACCGATGAACCAGTGACCGATGACGCCCTGCCCGGTGAGGGGCTGGAGGACCTGCTGCGCCGGCTGGCGCCGCAGGTCCTCGGCGCGGTCGTCCGGCGGTACGGGCACTTCGACGCCGCCGAGGACGCGGTGCAGGAGGCGCTGCTGGCCGCCGCCCTGAAATGGCCGGAGGAGATGCCGGAGAACCCGCGCGGCTGGCTGATCACCGTCGCCTCGCGGCGCCTCACCGACCTGCTGCGCGGCGAGCAGGCCCGGCGGCGCCGCGAGGACACCGCCGCCCGGTGGGAGCTGACGGAGGAGTGGACGGTGTCCGAGGGCGCGTCCGACGACTCGCTGGTCCTGCTGTTCATGTGCTGCCATCCGGCGCTGTCGCCCGCCTCGCAGATCGCGCTGACGCTGCGGGCCGTCGGCGGGCTCACCACCGCCGAGATCGCCCGCGCCTTCCTGGTGCCGGAGGCGACGATGACCCGGCGCATCAGCCGGGCCAAGCGGGCGGTGAAGGAGAGCCGCGTGCCGTTCCGCCTGCCCTCGGAGGCCGACCGCGCCGAGCGGCTCGGCGCGGTGCTGCACACCCTCTACCTGATCTTCAACGAGGGGTACGCCAGCACCTCCGGCCCGGACCTTCAGCGCACCGAGCTGTCGGCCGAGGCGATCCGGCTGGCCCGGATGGTACGCCGCGCGCTGCCGGAGGACGGCGAGGTCGCGGGCCTGCTGGCGCTGATGCTGCTGACCGACGCGCGGCGGCCCGCCCGCACCGGCCCGGACGGGGCGCCGGTCCCGATGGCCGAGCAGGACCGTAGTGCCTGGAACGCCGCGTACATCACCGAGGGGACGGCGCTGATCGGCGAGGTGCTGCCCCGGGGCGCGCCCGGGCCGTACCAGCTCCAGGCGGCGATCGCCGCGCTGCACGACGAGGCGCCCAGCGCGGCCGAGACCGACTGGACGCAGATCGTGGCCCTGTACGAGCTGCTCCTGCACGTCTCGGACGGCCCCGTGGAGCGGCTCAACCACGCGGTCGCGGTGGCGATGGTGCGCGGCGCGCCCGCCGGCCTGGAACTGCTCGGGCGGCTCCGGGACGACCGGCGGATCGCCGGGGACGACCGGTTCCACACCGTGCGGGCGCACCTGCTGGAGATGTCCGGGGACGCGGCGGCGGCGCGCGAGGCGTACGAGGCGGCGGCGCGGCGGACCACCAGCCTGCCGCGCCGCCGCTTCCTCAACGCGCGGATCGCGCGCCTGCCGGCGGACTAGGCCGCCCGCCGCACCTTGACGGTGTTGTCCACGCGGGTGCCCGGGGTGCCGTCCGGGGAGTTCTGGACGCGGTCGTGCTCCTCGCAGCGCAGCACCTCCCACTCGCCGTCCGGAAGCTCCAGGGAGTCCAGGACCTCCCGCGGCGTCGGGAGGTGGACGCTCGGGTCGGGTTCTTCCTCCCACGACGGCCAGCCGGAGTGGCTGACGATCAGGAGCACCCCGCCGGGCGCGACGACCCCGGCGGCGGCCCGCAGGATCCGATCGCGCGGCAGGTCGCCGGGCGAGTGCAGGAAGTGGGCGGAGACCAGGTCCCACTCGCCCTCGGGGAACGACGTCCCGAGGTCGGTGCGCCGCCATTCGATCCGGTCGGCCACGCCCGCTTCCTCGGCGTGCCGCGCCGCGCGTTCGAGCGCGACGCCGGAGATGTCGGTGCCGGTGACGCTCCAGCCCTGCCGCGCGAGCCAGATCGCGTCGCCGCCCTCGCCGCTGCCCAGGTCCAGCGCGCGGCCCGGCGCCATCCCGGTCACCTCGCGGACCAGGGCGTCGTTGGGGTTCCCGCTCCAGATCCGCTCCTTCTCGCCGTAGCGGGCGTCCCAGAACTCCGCGCCGGTCATCTCGCCGGCCATATCGTCGTCGTGCATCGGCGTCTCCTCTCCTGCGTCGTTCCCGCAGGCTGCCTCCGAACCCCGGCGCGTGACAAACTTCGTTGCCGGAGCGGCAAATCGACGAAGCGGCGCGCCTACGCGCCGCGGGTCCCGATCACGACGGTGGCGTCGTGATCGTCGGAGGTGGCCACCCGGGCCGCCAGCCCGCCGCCCGCGGCGATCGAGGCCGCGAGCGGGGCCTGGCGGCGGCTGGTCTCGAACAGCAGGTGCCCGCCCGGCGCCAGCCAGCCGGCCGCGCCGGCGGCCACCCGCCGCAGCACCTCCAGCCCGTCGGCGCCGCCGTCGAGCGCGACCCGCGCCTCGTGCTCGCGCGCCTCGGCCGGCAGCAGCGCGACCTCGGCGGTGGGCACGTACGGGACGTTGGCGAGCAGGACGGCGACGCGGCCCCGGAGCCCGGCGGGCAGCGGCTCGTACAGATCGCCCTCGTACACGCGGGCGCCTGCGGGCACGTTGCGGCGGGCGCACCGGACGGCGGCGGGGTCGATGTCGGCGGCGTGCAGCTCCACGCCGGGCCGGGCGGCGGCCAGCGCCGCGCCGAGCGCGCCCGCGCCGCAGCACAGGTCGACGACGACCGCGTCCGGCGGTGCGAGCGCGGCGGCCCGCTCGACGAGGAACTCGGTCCGCCGGCGCGGCACGAAGACGCCCGGGTCGACGGCGATCCGCAGGCCGCGGAACTCCGCCCAGCCCACGACGTGCTCCAGGGGGAGGCCGGCGGCGCGGCGTTCGGTCATCGCGGCGAGTTCGGCGGGGGTGCGGGCCGCTTCGGCGAGCAGCCGGGCCTCGTCCTCGGCGAAGACGCATCCGGCGGAACGGAGCCGCTCGACGACGGCGGAATGAGTGAGGGAGGGGCTTTTTGACATGGTGACCTTCCAGGATGCCGTGCGGGCGCTCCTCGGGTCATCCGTGACGCCGACGGGAGGGGAGCACCCGGCCTGCTGCTGCGGTAATGGGTCTCACCTCCTCGCTCTGTCCAGCGGGAACCCTACCGGTCACCCGCCTCGTTTGCTGAACCGGCAATAGGGTTTGTCATTGTGGGGCGCACGGCGCATGCTCTTCGCAGGAGGTGCATCGCAATGAACGAGAACCGCAAGGATTACGACGTGGTGGTCGTCGGCGGCGGCCCGGCGGGCCTGAGCGGGGCCCTGGCGCTGTCCCGGGCGCGGCGCTCGGTGCTGGTGGTGGATGCGGGCCGGCCGCGCAACGCCCCGGCCGAGGGCGCGCACAACTACCTCGGCCTGGACGGCGTGCCGCCGCTGGAGCTGCTGGCGGCGGGCCGCAAGGAGGTCACCGGGTACGGCGGCGAGGTCGTCTCCGGCCGCGTCGTGTCGGCCCGGCGGCGCGAGGAGGGCGGGTTCGACGTGCGGCTGGAGGACGGCACCGCGTACGGCGCGCGCCGGCTGCTGGTCACCACGGGGCTGGTGGACGAGCTGCCGCAGGTGCCCGGAGTGGCCGAGCTGTGGGGACGCGACGTGCTGCACTGCCCGTACTGCCACGGCTGGGAGGTGCGCGACCGGGCCATCGGGGTCCTGGCGACCGGGCCCCAGGCCGTCCACCAGGCGCTCATGTGGCGGCAGTGGAGCGATGACGTGGCGCTGTTCCTGCACACCGGGCCCGAGCCGTCCGACGAGCAGTACGCGGAGCTGGCCGCGCGCGGCATCGCGGTGATCGACGGCGAGGTCGAGCGGCTGGAGACCGAGGGCGGCCGGCTGACCGGGGTGCGGCTGAAGGGCGGCCCCGGCGGGGAGGGCGTCGTGCGTCCCGCCGAGGCGCTGGTGGTCGCCCCGCGCTTCACCGCCGTCGCGGACGTGCTCGCGAGCCTGGGCCTGGAGGCCGAGGACCGGGAGGCGTTCGGGACGGTCGTCGGCAGCGCCGTGGCGTCCGACGCCACCGGCGCGACCGGGGTGCCGGGCGTGTGGGCGGCGGGCAACGTCACCGATCTCATGGCTCAGGTCGTCACCTCGGCGGCCGACGGGCTGCGCGCCGGCAGCATGATCAACGCCGACCTGATCGCCGAGGAGGTGCGGCTGGCCGTCGCCGCGGCCTCCTAGCCCATGCCTCCCGCCCCACCGCCTCCCCGGCCGCGGGGAGGCGGTGGGCGCGGCCGGAAGGGCGTTGGCGGGACCGGTCGGGGCGGGTCGGGGCGGGACGGGTCGGGTCAGGCGTGGCCGCCGACCGTCACCTTCCCGATCGTCAGCTCGGGCTTCGCCTCCAGGATCTCGCCGACGCGCTCCGCCTGGGCGTCCAGTTCGGCGCGCTGCGCGCGGGTGAGGGCGATCAGGGGCTCGACGGTCAGGGCGAGCTTCCGGCCGGAGCGGCGCTGGTGCCACAGCCCGGTGACGACCCCGTCCACCAGCAGCACCTGGTAGTTGGCGGGCCGCACCCGCTCGGCGGCCTCGCCCGGGTAGAGGATCGGGGCCGGCTGGTTGCCGACCCGGTAGGCGTAGGTGTCGAAGTACGGCAGCAGCCGCACCCCGCGCGGCGGCCCGGCGGGCACGGCGGTGTCCCCGGCCGTCACCCAGTTCGCCTCGCCCTCGACGTCGACCCGCTCCAGCTCGCCGGACATCCGCTCGAACAGCTCGTTTGCCCAGGTCACCGGCGTGTTCAGCCAGTGCGCGAACCGCTGCGGCGTGGACGGGCCGTAGGCGTTGAGGTACCGGTGGACGAGCCGCGGCAGCGCCTCCTCCGCCGGCATCGGCTCCAGGCCGGGCAGCCACCGGTGCGGGTTGGTGTAGGTGACCTTCCGGCCGCGGTTGGGCCCGAAGCACAGCGCGCCGCGGATCCCGGCCTCGTGGTGGGCCTGCCGCCACCGCGGCCACATGCCCTGGAACGCGGGCATGACGAGCTCGCCGGCCCACGGCCCGGTGCGCTCGACGACCGCGGCGGTGAGCTCGTCGATCGTCAGCTCCGCGTCGCTCAGGGCGTCCCCGACCGCCGCGACGACCTCGTCGGTCTGCTCGGGCGTCATCCGCCGCCCTGGCGGAGCGGGGTCGACCGTCGGCAGCGCCGTCAGCGCGCCGATCCACATGCCCAGCTCGGCGGCGGGCAGCAGGTGGACGGTGCCGCGCGGGCCGTACGTCTTGACCAGGCTGCGGTCCTGCCACAGCGCGGCGCGCACGTCGGCCCGCGTCGCGCCCTCGATCCGCAGCGCGATGCCCAGTTCCGCGGCCGAGAGCACCTGGGCGTGCGTGCCGGCCATGGCGGTGACGATGTCGGCGGGCCGGGCCTCCTTGGCCGGGGCGTCCAGCGCGTGCCGCGCCAGCCGGCGCGCGTTCAGCTCGTCCCAGTTCATCCGCCGCATCCAGTGCACCTTTCCGAGGAACCCGCAGATCTCGCGTACGACCACCACGGTAGGAGGCATCTAGGTCAGATCGCGTCCTATTGGTCCGGCATCCTCTGAGGTATGGGAGACACATCGGCGCGGCTGCTGAACCTGCTCTCGCTCCTGCAGACGCCGCGCGAATGGGCCGGCAGCGAACTCGCCGAGCGGCTGGCGGTCAGCGGCCGGACGATCCGGCGCGACATCGAGCGGCTGCGGGAGCTGGGCTATCCGGTCGAGGCGACGATGGGGCCCGTCGGCGGCTACCGCCTGGTCGCGGGCACCGCCATGCCGCCGCTGCTGCTGGACGACGAGGAGGCCGTGGCGATCGCGGTGGGGCTGCGCACGGCGGCGGGCAACGCGGTCGAGGGGATCGGCGAGGCGTCGGTGCGGGCGCTGGCGAAGCTGGAGCAGGTGCTGCCGTCCCGGCTGCGGCGCCGCGTGGGCGCGCTGAACGCGGTCACCGTCCCGCCTCCCGGCCTGGCCGGTCCGAGCGTCGACCCGGCGGTGCTGTCGGCGATCGCGGCGGCCGCCGCCAACCACGAGCGGCTGCGGTTCGCCTACGAGTCGTGGGACGGGAGTGAGTCGCGGCGGCTGGTCGAGCCGCACCGCCTCGTCCCGGCGGGGCGCCGCTGGTACCTGGTCGCCCATGACACCGGCCGGGACGACTGGCGGATCTTCCGGGTGGACCGGGTGCGGGAGCCGTTCCCCACCGGGCAGCGGTTCGCGCCGCGCGAGACGCCCGGGGAGGACGCCGCCGCGTTCGTCCTGAGCAGTCTGCACTCGCTGGCCCCCACCTACCGCGCGGTCGCGACCCTGCGTCTTCCGGCGGACGAGGCGCGCGGCAGGCTGGGCGGCGATCCGGCCGAGATCGAGCCGATCGACGAGGGCAGCTGCCGGCTGAACGGGCACACCGACACGCTGGAGTGGCTCGCCGCCCGCCTGATCATGCTGGGCTGCGAGTTCGAGGTGCACGAACCGCCGGAGCTGATCGCCCACCTGCGCGCGATCGGCTCCCGCGCGTCCCGCGCGGCCGGTGAACGGCTCCCGGGAAATACCGAAAGGTATTCTCCTCCCGACTAGCGGCGACTTTTCCGCCTATTTCGAGAAAGCACGTTTAATCGCCGAGATTCTCCGATGATTCGGTGGATGGCGGTCGGGTCGCCGTGTAGCGTCGGCGTCTCGAAAACACTTCGCGCATTGGGGGTGTGCGTGCTCGGCATCGACGGCTGCCTGACCCGGATCATGGGCATTCCCGGGGCCCGCCGGGTCACCCTGGTGGACTGCGCGAGCGGGCTCGCGATCGCGGCCGCGGGCCGCGACGACCCGCTCGACCAGCACGAGGACGCGGCGGGCACGACCGACGTGGTGCGCGCCGTGCTGGACAGTCCGGCGCTGTGCGCGGCCCCGGCGGGCGACGACATAGAAGAGATCATCGTGTGCGGGTCCGCCGGTTACCACCTGCTCACTTTGATCAACACCTCGTTCGACGGCCGGCTGTTCCTGCATTTACTGATCGACCGCGAAACCGGCAACCTCGCACTGGCCCGGATACGCACCCGGACGCTGATCGAGGAAATGGCGGGATCCGGCCATGGCGCCTGACATTCCGGCGGCCTTTTCCGGCCGCTCGCTGGCCGCCGCGCTGGAGAGGCTGGAAGGAGACCGCCGCACCGGAACGCTGCGGGCGGGCGACGAGGGCGCGCTGCACATCGTCGACGGCGCGATCGCGTTCGCCGAGAGCCGCGGCACGGCGGGGCTCGACCGGCTGGCCGGCATGAAGGGCATGGGCGACAGGGACGGCAGGGAGGGCAGGGAGGGCGCGGACGCGGAGGTCCTGGAGGTCCTGGGCGATCCGCGGCTGGAGGCGCTGGCGCTGCTGGCGATGTTCGACGCCGCGTACTTCCTGCTCGGTTCCGGTGCGGAGGCGGAGTTCACGGAGGGGCCGCCGCACCGGCTGGCGCCGCTGTGCCGGATCGCGCCGGGCGCGCTCCTCGCCGAGTGCGCGCGCCGCGGGGCCCGGCTGGACGCGGTGTGGCCGGGGGCCGCGGCCGACCGGGCGCCGGTCGTCCCGGTCCGCCGGGTCGACCGGCAGCGGGTCGTGCTGACCGGGCTGCAGGCGGAGATCCTGCTGAACGCCGACGGCCGTCGGGGTCCGGCCGAGCTGGCCCGCGATCTCGGGCGCTCCACGTTCGGGTGCCTGCTGGCCGTACGGGTGCTGATCGCGGCCTCGCTGGTCCGGCCGCCCCGCCCGGGCGCCCCCGGGCCGCCGGCCGCCGGACCGGCGCCGGAGCCGCCGCCCCGGCGGGTCCGGGTCGTCCCGGATCCGGGGGAGGCGGCGGGCTGGGAGCCGGTGGAGCGCGATGTGCTCCTGCGGCTGCGGGCGGGGCTGGAGGAGCTCGCGTGACGTGCTGAGACGGCGCTGGGGATCGATGATCGAAAGGTTGGCGAACGTGGCGTTCCACGAGCGGATCGACGGCCGCGGCGCGGCGGTGCCCGCCCCGGCCGTGCTGGCCGTGCTCACCGCGCTGCGGGCGCGGGTCCCCGACCTCACCGGCAGCGTCGTGGCCTCCAGCGACGGCCTGCTGATCGCGCACGACCTGCCGGACGGCGTCGAGCCGTCGGGCATGGCCGCGCTGACCGCCGCCGAGCTGGCGCTGTCGCACCGGATGGCCTCGACCGCGCACGGCGGCGGGTTCCACGAGGTCGTCGTGCACGGCACCAGCGGTTACGTGGTGGTCTACTCGGCCGGCTGGAGCGCCTCGCTCACCGTGCTGTCGGGCCCGGGCGTCAACGTCGGCCGGCTGCATCTGGAATCGCGCCCCGCGGCCCGGGCCATCGCCGCGTTGCTGGCCGGGGCGCGGGCCCCCTCGTCCCCGTCCGCGGCGCCGGCGCCGCCGGAGGAAGGAACCGCACCATCTGACCGCGCCGCCCGTGAAGTGAACCAGTGAAGGGAGCACGCATGTCCAACATGGACGTCTCGCTGAAGGACATGATGGCGATCGACGGTGCCGTCGGCGCCGCCGTCGTCGACTACAACAGCGGCATGGCCCTCGGGTCGCTGGGCAGTTCCAAGAGCCTGGACCTGCAGGTCGCCTCGGCCGGCAACACCGAGGTCGTCCGGGCCAAGATGCGCACGATCGAGCAGCTCGGCCTCAAGGACGACATCGAGGACATCCTCATCACCCTGTCCAGCCAGTACCACGTGATCCGGCCGGTGACCGGCCGCAAGGGCAAGGGCCTGTTCGTCTACCTGGCGCTGGACCGCAACCGGTCCAACCTGGCCATGGCGCGCCACCAGCTCAAGCAGGTCGAGGAGGGCCTGCAGGTCTGACCGCGGACCACCACGCCCCCGTCCCGGCCGGTTGCCGACGGCGCACCGGCCGGGACGGGCCCGCGCCCGGCGCCCTCAGCCCGCCGGGGAGCGGATGCCGTTCTCGAACGTGCGGATCACGGTGGCGGTGACGCCGTGGCGGGGGAGCAGCCCCTTGTCGGCGTCCTCGACGCCGGTGAAGACCAGGGACCAGAGGGTGTGCTGGATCCATTCCGGGCTGAGCTCGGCGTCGAACACGCCCTCGGCCTGCCCGCGCCGGATGAGGTCCAGCACCGGGTCGTCGGCGAACCGCTCGTCCCCCTCGCAGTCCTCCTCGGCGGCGTCGCCCCAGCGCGCGCGGGGGCCGTACTCCTCCAGCACGCGCGGGTCGCCCCACAGGAACATGATCCGGTCGCCGGACTCGACCATCGCGGCGACCAGCCGGCGCATCGCCTCCAGCGGCGGCCCGTCGCCGATCGCGGCGCCCTCCACCGAACGGCCGATCGCCTCGACGGAGTCGTCGACCACGGCCCTCATCAGCTCGTCGCGGTCGGGGAAGTAGCGGTGCAGCGTGCTGCGCCCGACGTCGGCCGCCTCGGCGATCTCGGCCAGGGTCGCGCCGCGCCGGCGGGCCAGCAGCGAGGCGGCGGCGCCGAGGATCGCGCGGCGGGTGCGGCCGCGCACCCCGGACTCGGGGGACTCGGTGGTGCTCATCGCAGGAAAAGTATCACTTGACAACCATCGCGGGACTTGTGACCCTCTCTTCGGGACATTGCTGTCCCAAAAATAGAGCTTGGATTCCAAGTCTGGGAAGAGGGTGCTCGTATGGGATCGACGGCTCCGGCTGTCGTCGCCGAGGCGGTGCACAAACGGTTCGGCGCGACCGCCGCGCTCGCCGGCTTCGATCTGGAGGTGGGGGAGGGAACGGTCTGCGGGCTGCTCGGGCCCAACGGCGCGGGCAAGACCACCGCGGTGCGGATCCTGAGCACGCTGCTGCGCGCCGACTCCGGCCGCGTCACCGTGGCCGGGCACGACGTGGCCAGGGACGGCGCCCGGGTACGGCGCCGCATCGGGCTGACCGGGCAGCATCCGGCCGTGGACGAGGTCCTCACCGGCCGGGAGAACCTGGAGATGTGGGCGCGGCTCTACCACCTGCGCGCCCGCGCCGCCCGCGCAAGGGCCGGCGAGCTGCTGGAGCGGTTCGGCCTCGCCGACGCCGCCGGCAAGCGCGTCAAGCACTACTCCGGCGGCATGCGCCGCCGCCTCGACCTGGCGGCGAGCTTCATCCTGGCCCCGCGCGTGCTGTTCCTGGACGAGCCCACCGTCGGCCTGGACCCGCGCGGCCGCACCGAGGTGTGGGAGGCCGTCCGCGCCCTGGTCGCCGGGGGCACCACGGTCCTGCTCACCACGCAGTACCTGGACGAGGCCGACCGGCTGGCGCACCAGATCGCGGTGCTCGACGCCGGCCGGGTGATCGCCGACGGGCCGCCCGAACGGCTCAAGTCCGCGATCGGCGGCGACCGGATCGACCTGGTGCTGCGCGAACCGTCCGGCGTCCCGGCGGCGGAGCGGGTGGTCGCCCGCGTGACCGGGGCCGGGCCGGACACCGGCCGGGACGCCCGCCGGGTCAGCGCGCCCGTACGGGACCGGATCGGCGCGCTGACGGAGGTCATGCGGGCGCTGGCCGAGGAGGGCGTCGAGGTCGAGGACGTGGCGCTGCGGCGCCCGACGCTCGACGAGGTGTTCCTGCGCCTCACCGGCCGTCCCGCCGAGGCGGGCGGGCCTGGCGGCGCCGGCGCGCCGGCCGCGGAGGTGGTCGCATGACTGCGCCGCCCGTGCCGCCCGTGCCGGCGCTGCCATCGGGGCCGCTGTCCCGGCTGGGCTGGGCGTGGCTGGACGGCTGGACGGTCGCCCGCCGCGAGCTGATCCACTGGATCCGCAACCCCGGCATGGTCGTCTTCCAGGTGCTCTGGCCGATCATGCTGGTGCTGATGTTCGGCTACGTGTTCGGCAGCGCGATGACGGTCGACGGCGGCGGCGACTACCGCGAGTTCCTGATGCCGGGCATGTTCGCGCAGACGATGATGTTCGGCATCTCGCTGACGATCACGATGGTGTCGACCGACGCCGCCCGGGGCGTCACCGACCGGTTCCGCTCGATGCCGATGTCGCCGTCCGCGGTGGTCCTGGGGCGCGGCCTGTCGGACGTGGTCAACTCCGCCCTCGACCTGGCCGTCCTGGTCGGCTGCGGGCTGGCGGTCGGCTGGGGCTTCCATGAGGGGCCGGCGCGGGCGCTGGCGGCGATCGGCCTGCTCCTGCTGCTGCGGTTCGCGCTGACCTGGGTGGGCATCCTGGTCGGCCTGTCGGTCAAGCCCGAGGCCGCGGCGATGGCGTGGGCGCCGCTCTTCCCGCTGACCATGGTGTCCAACACGTTCGTCTCGCCGGACCAGATGCCCGGCTGGCTGGGCGCGGTCGCCGCGTGGAACCCGATGTCGGCCACGGTCGCCGCCTGCCGGGAGCTGTTCGGTAACCCCGGCCTGGGCGGCGACTCCTGGGCGGCGCAGCACGCGCTCCTGCTGGCGGTGGTGTGGCCGCTGGTCATCATCGCGGTCTTCATGCCGCTGGCGGTGCGCCGCTACCGGCGGCTGGACCGCTGATCGTCCGGTACGGCCGGGAGGCCCGCCTGGATGCAGTCCAGGACGCGCTCCAGGCCGTACCGGAACCGTTCCTCGGCGTCCATGTGGGGCTGCCGCGCCTCCTTGACCACCCGGGCGAACATCGGGTGCTCCCCGTCGGCGAGCAGCTTCCGGACGTACGCGCCGCTGCGCCCCATCATGGCCTCGCGGTCCAGCCCGCTGCGGCGCTCCTCCTCCCGCCAGGCCAGCTCCTGCTGGGCGGCGTCGTCGACGTAGCCCATGAGAAGCCCGAACAGGACGAGGATGTCGTCGATCGGGAGGCCCAGATCCAGGGCCCCGAGGCCGAACTCCAGCAGCCGCAGCTGGGCGGGCCCGAACGAGCCGCGCGGGCGCTCCACGCCGCACAGCCACGGGTGGCGCAGCCGCAGCGCGCGGGAGCGCTCGGCGACGAGCGTGAGGTCGGCGCGCCAGTCGCCCGACGGCCGGTCGGGCAGGTCCAGCTCGGCGGTCGCGTGGTCGACCATCAGGTCCACCAGGTCGTCGCGGCTGGGCACGTACCGGTACAGCGACATCGCGCCGGTCCCGATCTCGGCCGCGATCCGGCGCATGGACGCCGCCTCCAGGCCCTCGGCGTCGGCGATCCGGACGGCCGCGGCGGTGATCTGCGCGCGACTGTAGGCGGGCCGCGGCCCGCGCGCCGGCCGTTCGGGCCGCATCCAGATGTCGGCGTGCTCGGTCCCGCCGTTCGCGCCCTCGGCCACCGGCGTCACCCCCTTCGGCGATCAGTCTAGTTGCGTACGGCGTACCCGGTTGTTTACCCTGCGGGCAGTAATCGCGTACGACGTACCCAGTTATTGGAGGGGGAATGGCGGAACCCATCGTGGTCGCCGAGGGGCTACACAAGCGCTTCGGCGAGACGCGCGCGCTCCAGGGCCTCGACCTGGCCGTACCGGCGGGCGAGGTCTGCGGGGTCCTCGGGCCCAACGGCGCGGGCAAGACGACGCTGATCCGGATCCTGGCGACGCTGTCGGACCCCGACGCCGGCACCGCCCGGATCGGCGGGCACGACCTGGCCCGGGAGGCGGAGCGGGTGCGGACGCTGATCGGCCTGGCCGGGCAGCACGCCGCCGTGGACGAGAAGCTCACCGGCCGCGGCAACCTGCGCATGTTCGGGCGGCTCTGCCACCTGTCGCGCGCGGACGCCCGGCGCAGGGCCGACGAGCTGCTGGAACGGTTCGGGCTCGCGGAGGCCGCCGACCGCCAGGTCCTCGGCTACTCCGGCGGCATGCGGCGCCGGCTCGACCTGATCACCAGCCTGATCCTGCGCCCGCGGGTGCTGTTCCTGGACGAGCCCACCACCGGCCTGGACCCGCGCAGCCGCAACGATATCTGGGACAGCGTCCGCGAGCTGGTCGCCGACGGCACCACCGTGCTGCTGACCACCCAGTACCTGGACGAGGCCGACCAGCTTGCCGACCGGATCGCGGTGGTCGACCACGGCCGGGTGATCGCCGGGGGCTCCCCCGACGAGCTCAAGGGCATGATCGGCGACCGGCTGGACGTGGCGCTGGAGGACCCCGCGCGGACCCCGGCCGCGGCCGCCGTGCTCGGCGGCCTCACCGGCGGCGAGCCGGCGGCCGGACCCGCCGAGGGCCGGCTCAGCGTCCCGCTCGCCGGCGGTTCGGTACGGCTCGCCGACGTCGTGCGGGAGCTGGACCGGGCCGGGGTCGCCGCCGCCGACGTGAGCCTGCGCCGCCCCACCCTCGACGAGGTGTTCCTGCGCCTGACCGGCCGCCCCGCCGCCGGCGGGAACGTTGATGACCAGGGCGTCCATGACCGGAACAGCCGCGACCGGAACAGCCGCGACCGGAACAGCCGTGACCGGAACAGCCGTGACCGGGACGTCCGTGACAAGGAGGCCGTGTGATGGCCGCGCCGACCCTCGCCGCGCCGCCCGTCCGCTCGCGTACGGAACGCATCCGCTGGACCGTCGCCGACGGGCTCACGCTCGTCGGCCGCGAGCTGAGCCGGACCCGGCAGGAGCCCGGCGGGCTGGTCGCCGCGCTGATCTTCCCGGCGGTCATGGTGCTGCTGTTCGGATACGTGTTCGGCAGCGCGATCAAGGTGCCCGGCGGCGGGAACTACCGCGAGTACCTGATGCCCGGCCTGTTCGCCATGGTCACCTTCAGCTCGGTGATGGCGCTGACGATGCAGGTCGCCACCGACGCCTCCCGCGGCGTGATGGACCGCTTCCGCTCGATGCCGATGGCGCGCTCGGCCGTGCCGTTCGGGCAGACCGGCGCCGACGTCCTGACCGGCCTGCTCAGCCTGGCGATCATGGCCGGCACCGGGCTGCTGGTCGGCTGGCGCGCCCGCGAAGGCCTGCTGCCCGCGGCCGAGGCGTTCGCGCTGATCTTCGTGATGCGCTACGCGATGAGCTGGGTGGGCTGCTACCTCGGCCTGGTGGTGAGGAACGAGCAGGTCGCCGACCATCTGATGCCGCTGATGATGCCGGTCACGATGCTGTCGAACGCGTTCGTGCCGACCGCCGGGATGCCCGGCTGGCTCCGGTTCGTGTGCGACTGGAACCCCGCCAGCGCGCTGACCACCGCGTGCCGCGATCTGTTCGGCAACCCGGGCGTGCCCGCCGGGGACGTGGCGTGGCCGGTCGCCCACCCGGTGGCCGCCGTGCTGCTGTGGTCGGCGGTGCTGCTGGCGGTGTTCGTCCCGCTGTCGGTCCGGACCTACCGGCGCAAGGGCCGGTAGGTCCGGACCGCGGACCGGGTCAGACGCCGAACGGCGCCGGGTACTCGATCGTTCCGGACGGGAGCGGCGCGGCCCCGGTGCCGTTCAGGGGCAGCGCCATCAGGGCCTCGTCCGGCACCTCGAACGAGGCCCGGATGCCCATCCGCGAGGCCGGGACGAACCCGAACCTCGGGTAGTACTCCGGATGCCCGAGGACGACGGCCAGCGCTTCGCCCTGCTCGGCGGCCGCCCGCAGCGCCGCCCGCGTGACGGCCGTGCCCGCGCCGCGCTTGTGGTACGCGGGCAGGACCGACACCGGGGCCAGCGCGACGGCGTCCGCGCCGCCGATCCGGCAGCGGGTCAGCAGCGCGTGCCCGGCGATCTCACCGTCGGGCGTCTCGGCCACCCAGGACAGGCCCGGGATCCAGGCCGGGTCGGCGCGCAGGGCGTCGACCAGGTCGGCCTCCTCGGCGGTGGGGAACGCCGCCCGCACGACCGCGTGGACGGCCTCGGCGTCGCGCCCGGTCTCCGGGCGGGTGCTCCACTCGATCGTCTCGTTCGCCTTGAGCACGGCGCTCACCGCTTCTTCCCGTCGACCTTGTACTTCTGCCGCAGCGATCTGCTGATCTCCTTGTAGCGGCCGGCGCGCTCGGCGCGCAGCCGGGCGTCGCCGCGCGAGGCCGCCCACTCGTTCTCGCGCAGCAGCCTGCGGTAGCTGTCGAGGCGGCGTTGCGGCAGCTCGCCGCGCTCGACGGCGGCGAGCACGGCGCAGCCGGGCTCGCTGTCGTGGGCGCAGTCGCCGAAGCGGCACTCGGCCGCCAGCTCCTCCACGTCGGTGAAGGTCTGCTGGATGCCGTCGGCGGCGTCGAACAGGCCGACGCCGCGCAGCCCGGGCGTGTCGATGAGCACGCCGCCGGCCGGCAGCGGCAGCAGCTCGCGGCGGACGGTGGTGTGCCGGCCCTTGCCGTCCTGGTCGCGGACGGCGCCGGTGGCGAGCACGTCGGCGCCCAGCAGCGCGTTGGCCAGCGTCGACTTGCCGGCCCCGGACACGCCGAGCAGGACGACGGTGCCGGTGAGCACGGCGGTGACGATGTCGACGCCGTCCCCGGTGAGGGCGCTGCACGAGACGACGTCGACCCCGGGCGCCGCCTGGGCCACCTCGGCCTCGGCTGCGGCGGGGTCGGCGGACTCGTCGGCCTTGGTCAGCACGATCACCGGCCGGGCGCCGCTCTCCCAGGCCAGGGCGAGCAGCCGCTCGATCCGGCCGAGCGAGACGGCACGGCCGTTGCCGGCGAGCGCGACGGTGATGGCGACGGTGTCGATGTTGGCGGCCAGGACCTGCCCGCGCGAGTCGCGGGCGGCCGAGGACCGCACGATGGCGGTACGGCGGGGGAGCAGCGCGGTGAGCGCCGGGTGCTCCCTGGTGCGCAGCGCCGCCCAGTCGCCGGTGCACGGCCCCGCGGCGGGATCGGCCGTGGTCACGGGTGCGGTGTCGGCGCGGACGACGCCGTTCTCGGTGACGGCGTCGCAGCGGCCGCGGTCGACGGCGGCGACGCGTGCGGGCACGAGGCCCTGCTCACGGTACTGGGCGAACTCTTGCTCCAGGCCCTCGTCCCAGCCATAGGTGAGGAGGGCCTGCGGAATCGCGAAAGACAACGGAGTGAAACCCCTGTGTGAAGGGGCCCGGTGACGCCTCTGGAAGGGCCGTCAGCCTCGGGCCCGGGAAATGAGGATGGCTCGTGTGCTGCGCGCAGCAGCAACAACCGCGACGGCCATCAACCCACCTCCCTGAACTCCGCGTTCGAACAAGTCGCTGCGCCGAGGTTACCCGCCCGGCAGGGCGTCCCGCCACCGGCTTCGTGAAGATCACCCGTACGGGGGAGCCGGATCGCCCCCGCCGGGGAGGATTCGCGCGGCCGGAGCGCGAAGGATCGCAGGCATGGTGACGATGACCGCACGGCGCAGGACCGATCCGCGGATATGGGCGGCGGCCGGCGTTCCCTGGCTGATCGCGTACGGAGCGCTTCAGGCCTACTGGGCGCTGGGGCACCGGCCCGCGGAACTCTCCCCGGTCGGTGAGGACCTGGTGCTCGTCAGCGGGTGGGGGATGGCCGGCCTGTGCGCGGCGGGCGCGATGGTGCTGGCGGGGCTGGCCGCGGCGCCGGGCGGGGGCGGGGCGAGGCGGCCGCTCCTGGCGGCGGCGTGGGGATCCTGCGCGGCGATGGTGGCGTCCGGGGCGCTGCTTCTGCTGGACGTGATCGGCGCGATCCTGCCGGGGCTGGGCATCGAGTTCTTCCCGCTCGGTGCGCTGAGCAGGGTCGCGTGCGTGGGCGGCGGCGCGCTGATCGGGCTGGCGGCGCTGGCGTACCAGCGCGGGACCCGGGCGGCGTGCGCGGAGTGCGGGCGGCCGGCGGGCGCGCGCGGCCCGCTGGAGCGCACCCCGGCCTGGGCGTACGCCGCCGCCTACGCCGCGGTCGCGGGCTGCGCGGTACGGGTGGCCGCCCAGCTGGTGGTGGGACTGGACGAGAACCCGCTCGCGTCCGGGGCCTCGGCGCTGGTGTTCGAGATCGGGTTCCTGCTCGGCGGCAGCCTGCTTCCGCTGGCGCTGGTCCACGCCTGGGGGCGGGTCTGGCCGCGCTGGATTCCGGGCCTGGCCGGGCGGGCCGTGCCGCGCCGGCTGGTGCTGTGGCCCGGCGCCGCGATCTCGGCCGGGCTGGTCGTCTACTTCGGGCTGATGCTGCTCCAGATGATCTCCGAGCGGCTCCAGGGGCGGAACCCGTTCCCGCCGTCGGGCGGCCTGGACCTGCCCGAGGCGTTCTTCTGGTTCGCCGTTCCGGGGTATCTGGCCTGGGGGATCGGGATGGCGGTCGCGGCCGCCGCGTACGCCCGGCTGACCCGGGACGGCTGCGCCCGCTGCGGCCGGTGAACCTCGATCAAAAGGGGTGATCACGGACATCGCCGGTTATGGTGATGTCAACGACCGGACCATTGTGGGGGCGTGGCCGTGGACGAACAGGTGGACAGGGCGGGCGAGCACCCGCCGGCCGGGCGGGAGGACGCGGGCCCTCCGCCCCTCGCGGTGCTCGACCGGGCCGCCGCCGAGCGCATCGAGGAGCTGTGGAACGGGCTGGCGCCCGCCGCGGCCGAGGCCGCCCGGCTGGCCGCGGGCGTGAGCGAGCCGGTGCGCCAGGCCGCCCGCGACGCCGCCGGCCGCGCCGCCGCCGGGGCCGAGCGGCGCACCGGCGCGCTGCGCGCCCGCGTCCGGCCCGGCGAGCCCGAAGAGGCGCCCGGCGAGGAGCCCGCGCCGGCCGAGGAGCGCGTGTGAACCCGGAGAAGATCGTCCGCCTGCTCGGCATGCGCTACGCCACCGCCGCGCTCGTCCTGCTGGCCGTGGCCGCCCTGTACGGCGCCGCGGCCCTCTCGCGCCCCGCCGCCGACGCCACCGGCCCCGGACGGGACGCTCCCGTCACGTCCGCCGTCGCCGTGTGCCCCGGAAGGGAAGGCACCCGGATGACCCTCCAGAGCGCCTCTCAGGACGTTCTGGAGGCCAAGGCGAAGCAGCCCGGCCGCGCCGACCTCCACCCGACCCGCGGCGGCGCGCCCGCGGGCTCGCTCGCGTCCTTCGGCGGCGGCCTGCTCAAGGACCTGCCGGACCCGGGCGACGACTCGTACACCGTTCGGGCGCAGGGTGCCCTCGCAGCGGGCCTGGAGGCCGAGCAGACCACCCACTGGCCGGGCGGCAAGGACCGCGGGCTGGCGGGCACCCGCTGCGCCCGCCCCGGCACCGACCTGTGGTTCCTCGGCCCGGGCCCGGTCGCGGCCGAGAGCGTCCAGCTGCACCTGGCCAACGTGGACCGTCAGCCCGCCGCGGTCGACCTCACCGCCCTGTCCGGCGACGGCCCCCTCGACACCACCGACGGCCGCGGCATCCCCGTCCCGCCGTACGGCACCGAGGTCATCGAGATCGGGAAGTCCGCCGAGGGGCTGGGCGACACCGTCAAGACCGCGAGCGACCTGGCCCTCCGCGTCCGCGCCACCGCCGGCCGCGTCGCCGCGTCCGTCCGCGTCCGGATCGCCGGGGGCGAGGGCATCGAGTGGCTGCCGCTCTCGCCGCCCCCGGCGACCTCGCTGATCGTCCCCGGCGTTCCCGCGGGGGAGGGCAGGCGCCGCGTGCTGGTCGCCGTCCCGGGCGAGGAGAACGCCGGCATCAAGGTCCAGGTGATCGGCCCCGACGGCGCGTTCGCCCCCGAAGGCCAGGACACCCTGGACGCCCCCGCCGGCACCGTCACCGCCGTCGACCTCGACCGCGCCCTGTCCGGCAAGCCCGCCGCCGTACGGCTGGTCTCCGACCGCCCGATCCTGGCCGGCCTGGACGCCCAGAAGGGCGCCGACGTCGCCTACGGCACCGCGACCCCGCCGCTGACGCCCGGCGCCTTCGGCGCGGTCTCCGACAACCGCTTCGACACCACGGTCACGTTGACCGCCCCCCACGGCCCCGCCGACGTGCGCGTCATCCCGATGACCTCCCAGGGCCCCGGGACCCCCAAGGACGTGCGGGTCCCGTCCGAACGCACCGTGGACGTCAAGCTGCCCGCCCCATCAGGCGACAACCAGGGCCTCCTGATCGTTCCCCGGCCAGGCTCGGGCCCCGTCCACGCCGTACGCACCCAGTCGACGGGCAAGGACGACAAGGCCCTCTTCACCACCCTGCCCGTCCCCCCAGCGATCACCACGCTCCGCCTCCCCCCGGTAGGCGACACCCAGAGCGTCCTTTACTGACCCCGAGCCCGCTTACTCCTCGTAGCTGGGGTCCACGGATTCGGGGGAGAGGCCCAGGAGGTCGGCCACCTCCTCGACCAGGAGGTCGCGGATGAGGCGGGCGGTCTCGCGGTCGCCGGTGGCGCGGGCCTCGATGGGGCGGCGGAAGACGACGATGCGGACGGGGGCGGCGCCGTCGGCGGGGCGGGTCTGGCCCAGCGGTACGGGGGCGTCGGACCAGGGCTCGACGGCGGGGACGTCCTCGACCGCGAACTCGACGCGGGCCAGCTCGCGCTCCCAGCGGCGGCCGAGCCGGCGCACCTCGTCGGCGACGAGGTCGTCGAAGCGCTCCGCCCGGGTGCGGGAGACAGGGGCCTGCGGGGGCGTCAGAGGGCCGCGGAGGCCGCGACCGTGCCGGTCGCGGCGGCGCACGCCTGCCACACGGGATCGCACGCCTCCACACTACCCCTCGACCACCTCTGGCGACCCATGGAGGCGGCGGTCGCACCGCATTCGAGCGGGCACGGTATGTGATTGTTGCGCGGGAATTAGGGCGGTAACGGCGACACGTCTGCGCGGGTGGTGGCGGAGTCGGCGGCTGGGAGGTACGGTCGGCCATCGTGAGCCCCGTCCGCATCTGCTCCCGCACCGCCTGCAAGGCGCCGGCAGTCTTCACGCTCACGTACGTCTACCGCGACTCGACCGCGGTCCTGGGGCCGCTCGCCACGTACGCCGAGCCGCACTGCTACGACCTGTGCGCGGAGCATTCCGAGCGGCTCACCGCTCCGATGGGATGGGAACTGGTCCGGCTTCCGGTGGAGGAGGACCCCGAGCCGAGCGCCGACGACCTGGAGGCCCTCGCCGACGCGGTGCGGGAGGCGGCCAGGCCCGCGCCCGGCACCGGCCAGGAGCCGGTGGGTCAGGGCACCGAGGTCGGCCGCCGCGGCCACCTGCGGGTGCTGCGCTCCGAGCCCGCGGGGACGCAGCCCGGCCAGGAGTGACCCCGGACGGGTGGTAAGGCGGCCGTGCCCGGCTCCCTTCGATAGGCTCGTTCCCCACATGGCGTCGTGGTGAGAACGCCGTGCCCGGCACCGATGAGACCGACCAGGGAGCAGGAGTGGGCGACCTCGCCAAGATCTTCAAGGCGTACGACATCCGGGGCGTGGTCCCGGACGAGCTCGACGCCGCGACCGCGGAGGCGGCCGGCGCCGCCTTCGTGCGGGTGACCGGGGCCTCGGCCGTGGTGACCGCCCACGACATGCGCGAGTCGTCGGTGCCGCTGGCGGCGGCGTTCGCGCGCGGCGCGACGAGCCAGGGCGCGGACGTGGTGGAGGCCGGGCTGGGCTCGACCGACATGCTGTACTACGCCAGCGGCGCGCTCGACATGCCCGGCGCGATGTTCACCGCGAGCCACAACCCGGCCAAGTACAACGGGATCAAGCTGTGCCGGGCGGGCGCCAAGCCGGTCGGCCGCGACACGGGCCTGACCGAGATCCGCGACATGGTGGAGAAGGGCGTCCCGGCGTACGACGGCCCCGAGGGGAGCGTCTCCCAGCGGGACCTGCTCAAGGGGTACGCCGACCATCTGAAGACGCTGGTCGACCTGTCCGGGATCCGGCCGCTGAAGGTGGTCGTGGACGCGGGCAACGGCATGGGCGGGCACACCGTCCCGTCGGTGTTCGAGGGGCTGCCGATCGACCTGGTGCCGCTCTACTTCGAGCTGGACGGCACGTTCCCCAACCACGAGGCCAACCCGATCGAGCCGGCGAACCTCCGCGACCTCCAGGCGAAGGTCCGGGAGACGGGCGCCGACATCGGGCTGGCCTTCGACGGCGACGCCGACCGCTGCTTCGTGGTGGACGAGCGGGGCGAGATCGTCTCGCCGTCCGCGATCACCGCGCTGGTGGCGGTGCGGGAGCTGGCCAAGCACCCGGGCTCGCCGATCGTGCACAACCTGATCACGTCCAAGGCCGTGCCGGAGATCGTGGCCGAGCACGGCGGCAGCCCGGTCCGCACGCGGGTCGGGCACTCGTTCATCAAGCAGACGATGGCCGAGAGCGGCGCGGTGTTCGGCGGCGAGCACTCGGCGCACTTCTACTTCCGCGACTTCTGGTTCGCCGACTCCGGGATGCTGGCGGCGCTGCACGTGCTGGCCGCGCTCGGCGGGCAGAGCGAGCCGCTGTCGGCGCTGCTGGCCGAGTACACCCGGTACGCGGCGTCCGGCGAGATCAACAGCGAGGTGGCCGACCAGGCCGCCGCCGCCGAGCAGGTCCGCGCCGCGTTCGAGGGCCGGCCCGGCGTCACCGTCGACGAGCTCGACGGGCTGACCGTGGGCACCGACGACTGGTGGTTCAACCTGCGGCCCTCCAACACCGAGCCGCTGCTGCGCCTCAACGCGGAGGCCGCCGACGAGCAGACCATGGCCGGTATCCGGGACGAGGTCCTGGCCATCGTGAGGGGGAAGTGAACGTGAGGCTCGACACCTGGCTGCTGGAGATCCTGGCCTGCCCGAACTGCGGCGGCGAGCTGCGCGCCGAGGAGCGGGACGACGAGCTGGTGTGCACCGGCACGTGCGGCTACGCCTACCCGGTGCGCGACGACATCCCGGTCCTTCTGGTGGACGAGGCCAGGACCCCCGCCCCATGAGCGTCGGGGTCGACTCGGGGCGGCTGGACGATCCCGGGGCGATCGAGGAGGCCGATCCGGGCGGGATGCTGCGGCAGGTCGCCTCGTCGGCGGCGCAGATCCGGGAGGCGCGGCTGCTGGCCGCGGAGGCCGGGATCGAGACGCTGGCGGAGGACGGGCGGCCGCGGGCGATCGTGGTCACCGGCATGGGCGGCTCGGGCATCTCCGGTGACGTGCTGGCGGCCGTGTGCGGCTCCGGCTGCGCGGTGCCGGTCGTGACCGTCCGGGGCTACCACCTGCCCGGCTGGGTGGGCGCCGCCGATCTGGTGATCGCGGTGTCGTGCTCGGGCGCGACCGAGGAGACGCTGGTCGTGGCGGCGGAGGCGGCGCGGCGCGGGTGCCGGCTGCTGTTCGTCGGCGGCGCGGACTCGCCGCTGGCCGAGCTGGCCGGACGCAACCGGGGGCTGTTCGTCCCGGCGCGTTCGGTGGGGCAGCCGCGGGCGACGCTGTGGGGGCTGACCGTTCCGCTGCTGCTGGCCGCCCGCACGCTGAAGCTGCTCGACCTGCCGGACGAGGTGCTGGAGTCGGCCGCGGGCCGGCTGGAGGACGTCGCGCACCGGTGCCGCCCGGCGAGCGAGCCGTTCGTCAACCCGGCCAAGCGGATCGCGCTCGACCTGATGGGCGACGTGCCGCTGGTGTGGGGGACGTCACCGCTGGCCGGTACGGCGGCGTACCGCTTCTGCTGCCAGCTCAACGAGAACGCCAAGTACCCGGGGGTCTGGGGGGAGCTGCCCGAGTCCGGGCACAACCAGGTGGTGGCGTTCGACGGGTACTTCGCGGCCGCCCGCCGGGGCGGCGGCACGGACGACCAGGACGACTTCTTCCGGGACCGGGCGGACGACGCCGAGCACGGCCTGCACCTGGTCATGCTGCGCGACACCGCGGAGCATCCGCAGGTGGCGCGGCGCCGCGAGGTCACCGAGGAACTGGCCCGGGCGCGCGGGATCGCGGTCACGGAGATCGCCGCCGAGGGCGAGCATCCGCTGGAGAGAATCGCGACAATGATCGCGCTTTCGGACTACATCACGGTTTACTTGGCTATCGCGCTGGGGGCCGACCCCACACCGGTGTCGGCCATTCAAGAGCTCAAGGCAAGGATCGTTGATACATGAGTGCTGAGGGCGGAACCAAGGCGATCGTCGCCGCGCTGGCCGCCAACCTCGGAATCGCGGTGTCCAAGTTCGTCGCGTTCGTGTTCACGGGGTCGTCGTCCATGCTCGCCGAGTCGATCCACTCGGTGGCCGACTCCGGGAACCAGGGCCTGCTGCTGGTGGGGCGCAAGCGCTCCGAGCGCCAGCGCACGCCGCAGCACCCGTTCGGGTACGGCCGGGAGCGCTACTTCTACGCGTTCGTCGTCGCCGTCGTGCTGTTCACGGTCGGCGCGGTGTTCTCGCTGTACGAGGGCATCCACAAGATCACCGACCCGCACGAGGTGAAGTCGCCGGCCTGGGCGTTCGGCGTGCTGATCGCGGCGATCATCATGGAGACGTTCTCGTTCCGCACCGCGATCGTGGAGTCCAACCGCGTGCGCGGCAGCAAGTCGTGGGTGCAGTTCATCCGCCGTTCCAAGTCCCCCGAGCTGCCGGTCGTGCTGCTGGAGGACCTGGGCGCGCTGGTCGGCCTGATCCTGGCGCTGCTGGGCGTCACGATGGCCGTGGTGACCGGCAACGGCGTCTGGGACGGCGTCGGCACGGTGGCCATCGGCGTGCTGCTCGCCCTGATCGCGATCGTGCTGGCGCTGGAGACCAAGAGCCTGCTGATCGGCGAGGGCGCCGACCCGGAGGTCGAGCGGGAGATCCAGCGGGCGCTGGAGTCGGTGGACGAGGTCGACCGCGTCATCCACATGCGCACGCAGTACGTGGGCCCGGAGGAGATGCTGATCGCCGCCAAGATCGCGGTGCATCACGACGACACGGCCGCGGACGTGGCCCGGGGCATCGACGCCGCCGAGGCCAAGGTCAGGGAGCAGTTCCCGGTCGCCCGGCTGATCTACCTGGAGCCCGCCATCGACGAGGCCCGCCGGGACGAGGACACCGCGGCGACCGCCACGGACTCGCCCGCGTCCTCCTGACGCCGGGAGCGTTCGGAAGGGAAGGCGGTGCCTCGCCGGTCGGCGGCCTGTTGCCGGTCGACCCCAGCCCAGGCTTGACCGGCCGTACCCCGGCCGGCGAGGACGCCTTCCCATGCTCCCCGCCCGGACCCCTGAAGCCGGGCGGTTCTGGCGTGACCGCGGCGGCTCGCCGAACCCCCTATGTCGGCGGGCCACCGGTCGGTCACGGTTAAGACATTACGTGCCGCGTCCCCGCCCGGACGTCCCCCTGGAGGAGGGATCGCGGATCGTCCTCGAGGGGGATACGGGCTGATCGCATAACACCGCACGGTGAGGTGAGAAGGCGCCCGGAGCGGTCAGTATTGAGGGGTGACCAGCGACCAGCACTCCCAGACCCCGGCGCCGCCCGGACCGCCGCGCGAGCGCGGTGGCCCGCCCACCGGGTTCGGCGCGGGGCTCGTCCACCACGCGTGGCGGCTGTCCGGCCGGATCGTGGCGGGCGTGGGCCAGCTGCTGCTGTGGATCCTCACCGGCATCGGCCGCCTGCTGCGCCCCCTCGGCGCACGGATCGGCGCCAAGCTGTACGGCCGCCGCGCCGCCCCCGCCCCCGGCGGTCCCGGCAGTGACGGCCGTACCCGGATGGTCCCGGGCGCCGGTACGACCGCGCCGCTGCCGCGCTGGATCAACGCCTGGAGCGAGTTCACCCGGGCCTGGTACTTCGCCCCGCTCACCGGGCTCGCGCTGACCGTCGCCGCGCTCGCCGAGCTGGCGCCGCGGGTGGCGACGCCGCTGACCGTCGAGGGCGCGTTCGCCGTCGCGGGCACGCTGCCGCTGGTGTGGCGGGCGGAGTCGCTGCGCCCGGTCGCGGCCGTGGTGCTCGGCGCGTTCGCCGCCAGCCTGCTGACCGGCCAGACGGTGCTGGTCACGACCGCGTTCGCCGCGCTGTACACGCTGTACGCGCTGGGCCGGCAGCTGCCCCGGCAGTCGGCGGGCGCGCTGGCGGTCGGCGCGGCGGTGACCGTCGCGGTCGTCTACCTGGCGACGAGCACGCTGGACGACATCCCCTGGCCGGCCGCCGCCGTGGCCGTGCTGGCGGCGATCGGGCTGGGCGACGCGCGCCGGGCCGTGGAGACCGCGGACCGGACGCAGGCGGAGGCGCACGAGCGCACCAGCGAGACCCTCACCCGGCTGACCGCCGTCCAGCGCGAGCAGGCCGTGATGCGCGAGCGCGCCCGGATCGCCCGCGAGCTGCACGACGTGGTCGCGCACTCGGTCTCGATGATCGCCGTGCAGGCGGAGACCGCGCCGTACACGATGCAGAACCTCTCGCCGGAGGCCCGCGCGGGCTACTCCGAGATCGCCCGGACGGCCCGGGACGCCCTGGTGGAGATGCGCCGGCTGCTGAGCGTGCTGCGCGCCGACGCCAAGCCGGAGCCCGAGTCGGCGCCGCAGCCGCGCCTCGACCGGCTGCCGGACCTGATCGACCAGCACCGGGCCGCGGCCGGGCAGGTCGATCTGGCGGTGCAGGGCGAGCTGCGGTCGCTGTCGACGACGGTCGAGCTGTCGGCGTACCGGATCGTCCAGGAGGCGCTCACCAACGCGCGGCGGCACGCTCCCGGCGCCGGGGTGCGGGTGGAGCTGACCTACCTGCCGGACCGGCTGGCGGTACGGGTCCGCGACGACGGCTCGGCCGCGCAGACCATGGTGCTGGACCGGGACGGCGGCGCGCAGCGTACGGCCGTACTGGACCCGGCGAACCCGGCGAACCCGATGAACGCTGCCGGAAGCGGCCAGAGCGACCGTACGCGCCTGGAAACCCCGCATCAGGGTGAAGAGGGCGGCGGACATGGCCTCGTGGGCATGCGGGAACGTGCGACCATGCTGGGCGGACGGTTCTCCGCCGGCCCGGCCGCCGAGGGCGGGTTCCTGGTGGAGGCCGAGCTTCCGCTGACGAGGGAGGAGAGCCCCACCCGTGACCCCGGTTCCCAGCCGCCGCCCGGGCGGCCCTGACCGCCGTTCCGCGCGCCAGGGAGCGGCGGAGTGATCAAGGTTCTGATCGTCGACGACCAGACGATCGTGCGGGCCGGGTTCGCCGCGCTGCTGGACGCCCAGCCCGACATCTCCGTCGCCGGCGAGGCCGGCGACGGCCGGGAGGCGGTCCGGCTGGCCGAGGCCGAGCGGCCCGACGTGATCGTGATGGACATCCGGATGCCCGGCATGGACGGGATCGAGGCGACCCGCCGCATCCTGGCCAAGCCGTGGGCGGACGCCGTGCGGGTGCTGGTGCTGACCACGTTCGACGTGGACGAGTACGTCTACGACGCGCTCGCCGTCGGCGCCAGCGGGTTCCTGCTCAAGGACGCCACCGCCGACGAGCTGGTGTCGGCCGTACGGGTCGTGGCGCGCGGCGACTCGCTGCTCGCGCCGCAGGTCACCGGGCGGCTCATCCGCGAGTTCACCAAGCAGCGCCGCAACCAGCCGAAGGCGCCGTCGGAGCTGTCCACGCTCACCGCGCGGGAGACCGAGGTGCTCGTCCTGATCGCGGGCGGGCTGTCCAACGGCGAGATCGCCCAGCGGCTCGTGGTGAGCGAGCACACGGTCAAGACCCATGTCGCCCGCGTCTTCACCAAGCTGGGCCTGCGCGACCGCGCCCAGGCCGTCATGCTCGCGTACGAGTCCGGCGTGGTCGTCCCCGGCGAGAATCCGTCCGCGTAGACAGGCGCCCGGCGCCCTTCTCGCGCCGCGTGGCGTAGAATGACTGACCAGTCAGTCAAAAGGAGGCCGGATGACCCCCAAGCGCGTCGACGAGGACGCCCGGCGGCAGCAGATCCTGAACGCGGCGATCCGGGTGTTCGCCCGCAAGGGCTTCGCCGCCTCGCGCGTCGAGGACGTCGCCGCCGAGGCCGGGATCGGCAAGGGCAGCGTCTACCTGGCGTTCGACAGCCGCGAGGCGATCCTGGACGCCGTCTTCGAGGAGCTGGCCGCCGCCGACGCGGAGATCGTCCGGATCGCCCGCACGCTCGACCGCCCGGCCGCCGAACGGCTCGAATGGCTCGTGCACGCCGTGATCGGCGCGGCCGCGGGCGACCCCGACCTGGCCCGCCTCTTCCTGGACCTGTGGACGGTCGGCCGGGGCGGCGAGCCCGGCCACCCCCTGAACATGTCCCGCGTCTACGAGCGGTACCGCGAGACGGTCACCGTCCTGCTGGAGGAGGCCGCCGCCGAGGGCGCGGTGCGCGCCGGGACCGGCGCCGCCGAGGCGGCCGTCATCGTCGGCGCCATCGAGGGCTGCCTGCTCCAGTGGGTCGTCGACCCCCGGGTGCCGCTCCGCGAGCTGGCCGGCTCGATCTTCGCCGTCTGCCTGGACGGCCTGCGCCCGCGGGAGGGCGCGTGACCGCCCTCCGTACGATCAACGGCCTCCTGGTGGCACCGGGGGCCGGTGCCGGCGAGCTGGCCGTGACCTACGGCACCGCGGCCGCCGGAACGGTCCTCGCCGCCGCCCTCGCCCTCGACGCCGGGTACGCCGCCCTCCCGGTCGCGGTCATCGCCGTCGTCGCGTTCGACATGTTCGGGGGAGCGGTCGCCAACGCCACGGGAGCGGCCAAGCGGCGCTTCCACGGGCCGGGCGAGTCCCCGTCCAGGCGGCTGGGGTTCGTGGCCGTCCACGTGCAGCCGTTCCTGGTCGCGCTCACGGTGCCCGGCTACGGCTGGGCCGCCGCCGCACTCCTGTACGCGCTGGCCGTCGCGGGCGCCCTCGCCGCCACGGCCGCCCCGGAGTCCCTGCGGCCTCCGGTGGCCTTCGGCGCCGCCGTCCTCGGCACGGCCGTCGCGCTGGCCGCGTTCCCCGTCCCCGCCGCGCTGCTCTGGCTGGCGCCGGCGATGCTGGTCAAGCTCCTCCTCGCGCACGTCCTTCCGGCCTAGGGCGGGAGCGCTGCTGGAGGAGGCGCAGGGCCTTCTCCTTCTCGAAGTCCAGGGCCCGGGTGGGCGGCGCGGAGAGCCGGCCGACGCGCTCGCCCAGCTCGCGCACGCGGGCCTGCACCTCGGGCTCGGCCAGCACCCGCAGCCCGAACGCCAGCTCGGCGGGGCCGATGTCGTACCGCTTCTCCAGGGCCAGCGCCAGGGCGACCGCGCGCAGCTCCGCGTCCCCGAACCGGCGGTGGCCGCCCGCGACGCGGCCGCGCGAACCAGGGTACGGCTCCCGGGTCGCGGGCAGCAGCCCGAGGCTCTCGCGGTAGCGGAGCATGCGGGGCGAGGTACCGAGCCGGCGGGCGGCCTCCGTGATGCGCATGGGGCCGATTCTGACAAATCCATGTCAGAAAGTCAGGTCCGGCCGTGCTCCGCACCCGGGGGCGGGCCTAGACTCGCGGGCGACCCCGGCACCGGAACCCGCCCCGGCGGCGGTCGCCGATCACAGTGGACGACGAGGAGTTACGCAAGCATGGACTACAAGGTCGCCGACCTGTCGCTGGCCGACTTCGGGCGCCGGGAGATCCGGCTCGCCGAGCACGAGATGCCCGGCCTCATGGCCGTACGCGCCGAGTACGCCGAGGCCAAGCCGCTGCGCGGGGCCAAGATCATGGGCTCGCTGCACATGACGATCCAGACCGCCGTGCTGATCGAGACGCTGGTCGAGCTCGGCGCCGACGTCCGCTGGGTGTCCTGCAACATCTTCTCCACCCAGGACCACGCCGCCGCGGCGATCGTCGTCGGCAAGGACGGCACCCCCGAGGACCCGAAGGGCGTCCCGGTGTTCGCCTGGAAGGGCGAGACGCTGGAGGAGTACTGGTGGTGCACCGACCAGGCCCTCGCGTGGCCGGACGGGTCGGGCCCGAACATGATCCTCGACGACGGCGGCGACGCCACCCTGCTGGTGCACAAGGGCGCCGAGTACGAGAAGGCGGGCGCCGTCCCGTCCGCCACGGCCGATGACCCCGAGGAGTGGGGCATCATCCTCGACACGCTGCGCCGCACCATCGCCGAGCGTCCCGGCCGCTGGACCGAGACCGCCGCCGGCATCAAGGGCGTCACCGAGGAGACCACCACCGGCGTCCACCGCCTGTACGAGATGGCCAAGGAGGGCACCCTCGCCTTCCCGGCGATCAACGTCAACGACTCGGTCACCAAGTCGAAGTTCGACAACAAGTACGGCTGCCGCCACTCGGTCATCGACGGCCTCAACCGCGCCACCGACGTGCTGATCGGCGGCAAGGTCGCCGTCGTCTGCGGCTACGGCGACGTCGGCAAGGGCTGCGCGGACGCGCTGCGCGGCCAGGGCGCCCGCGTCATCGTCACCGAGATCGACCCGATCTGCGCGCTGCAGGCCGCGATGGACGGCTTCCAGGTCACCACCCTGGAGGACGTCGTCGAGATCGCCGACATCTTCGTCACCACCACCGGCAACTTCAACATCATCCGCGCCGACCACATGGCCCGGATGAAGCACCAGGCGATCGTGTCCAACATCGGGCACTTCGACAACGAGATCGACATGGCCGGCCTGGCCAAGCTCGACGGCATCGAGCGGATCGAGATCAAGCCGCAGGTGCACGAGTGGCGCTTCGCCGACGGCCACTCGATCCTCGTGCTGGCCGAGGGCCGGCTGATGAACCTGGGCTGCGCCACCGGCCACCCCTCGTTCGTGATGTCCAACTCGTTCACCAACCAGGTGATCGCCCAGATCGAGCTCTTCACCAAGACCGAGGAGTACCCGATCGGCGTCTACGTGCTGCCGAAGCACCTGGACGAGAAGGTCGCCCGCCTCCACCTCGACGCCCTCGGCGTCAAGCTCACCGAGCTCACCAAGGAGCAGGCCGCCTACATCGGCGTCCACGTGGAGGGCCCCTACAAGCCCGACCACTACCGGTACTGACCGGGATCCGGTAAAGATCGAGCGAGCATGCCGCCGTACGGCCCGTCCCGGCTGTACGGCGGCTCTCGTCTGATTGAAGGTGGGAACTGGTGAGCGACATCGCGGACGTCTCCCTCGCGTACGAGGGGGTCAAGCGGATCGAGTGGGCCGACCGGACGATGCCCGTGCTGCGGCAGATCCGGGAGCGGTTCGCCGCCGAGCGCCCGCTGGACGGCCTCCGCGTCGCGGCCTGCATGCACGTCACCACCGAGACCGCCAACCTCATCCGGACGCTCCAGGCGGGCGGCGCGAGCGTGGCGCTGGCGGCGTCCAACCCGCTGTCGACGCAGGACGACACCGCCGCGGCGCTCGTCCAGGAGTACGGGGCCGAGGTGTTCGCCCGTTCCGGGACCGACCGGGAGGGCTACTACCGGCACATCCACCAGGCGCTGGAGACCGGGCCCGACCTCGTCCTGGACGACGGGTGCGACCTGGTCAACACGCTGCACATCGACCGGACCGACCTGCTCGGGACCGTCAAGGGCGGCTGCGAGGAGACGACCACGGGCGTCATCCGGCTGCACCAGATGGCCCGCGAGGGGGCGCTGAAGTTCCCGATGGTGGCGGTGAACGACACCGACACCAAGCACATGTTCGACAACCGGTACGGGACGGGCCAGTCCACGCTGGACGGCATCGTCCGGGCCACCAACACGCTGCTGGCCGGCAAGACGATCGTGATCGCGGGCTTCGGCTACTGCGGCCGCGGCCTCGCCGAACGGGCCCGCGGGCTCGGCGCCCGCGTGGTCGTCACCGAGATCGACCCGGTGAAGGCGCTGGACGCCGCGCTGCAGGGCTTCGCCGTCCAGCCGATGGCCGCGGCCGCGCCGCTCGGGGACGTGTTCATCACCGTGACCGGCAACCGCGACGTGATCACGGCCGAGCATCTCGCGGTGATGAAGGACGGCGCGATCCTCGCCAACTCCGGCCACTTCGACGTCGAGATCGACGTGCGCGCCCTGAGCGACCTCGCCGTGGACGTCCACGAGGGGGTCCGGCCGCAGGCCGACGAGTACGTGCTGGCCGACGGCCGGCGGCTGGTCCTGCTCGCCGAGGGGCGGCTCGTGAACCTCGCCGCCGCCGAGGGGCACCCCGCCGCCGTCATGGACATGTCCTTCGCCGACCAGGCGCTCACCCTGGCCTGGCTCGCCACCGCGTACGCGACGCTCGAACCCGCCGTCCACGAGGTCCCCAAGGAGATCGACACCGAGGTCGCGCGGCTCAAGCTCGCGTCCATGTCGATCGGGATCGACACCCTGACCGCCGAGCAGGAGGACTACCTGCACTCCTGGCGGCTGGGCTCCTGACCATGCCGCGCGGCACGTACCTGCATCTGGACGGCGGCCTGGAGGAGCGCTTCCAGTGCGCTCCCGGCGCGGGCGGGTGGCGCTACGTCGGCGAACGCTCCGACGGCGTCCGCACCGACCTCGTCGCCGACACCCGCTGGCGGCAGATCCGCGTCGAGCTGGCCGGGCCCGAGTGGCGGATCCGCGGCGGCGTCACCGGCCGCGACCTCGTCTGGGTGCGCGGCGACACCGAGCACCAGGCCCGCGCGGTGGGCTTCCTGGGGGAGTCCCCGGCGTTCCTGGTCGCCCTGTCACGGACGCTGGACCTGCGGCCGGGGGAGGGCGCGTCGGTACGCCTCGTCCAGGTCACGGGCCCGTCGCTGGCGACCCTCACCGTCGACCGCCGCTGGCGCCTGATCGGCGTCACCCCGTACGAGACCGAGACCGATCCGCTCCCCGTGGCGAGCTACGAGCTGACCGACCTGGCCACCGGCGAGGTCGCGCCCGTGCACGTGGCGGGCGACGTCGTCCTGGACGCCCCGGGAATCGAGCTCACCGACCTCGAATCCCCGCCCAACCTCTAGCGCTGCTGCGGCCAGCCGCCCGTCTGCCCCTGGGGCGGTTGCTGCTGAGGCCAGCCGCCCGTCTGTCCTTGGGGCTGCTGTGGCCAGGCGCCTGTCTGCCCGTGGGGCTGCTGTGGCCAGGCGCCTGTCTGCCCGTGGGGCTGCTGTGGCCAGGCGCCTGTCTGCCCGTGGGGCTGCTGCGGCCAGGCGCCTGTCTGCCCGTGGGGCTGCTGCGGCCAGGTGCCTGTCTGCCCTTGGGGCGGTTGCTGCTGGGGCCAGCCGCCGGTGGCCTGAGGGTGCTGCGGCGGGTGCTGGGGTGTGAGGACCTGCTGGTACGGGCCCGCGCCGTACTCGGTCGGCGGCAGGAAGCGCGGCTGGCCTGGCTGCGGGGCGCTGAACGGGGGCGGCGCGGGCGGGCCCTGGCGCATCGGCCCGGCCGCCGGCGGGGCGCCCGCCATGGCCATCACGGGGGCGGGCGCGGGCGCGACCGGCCAGGCGTGGCCCAGCTTGCGCATGCGGGCCGCCTGGCGGCGGTAGAGGCGCCACTCCTCGCGGCGGCGGCGTTCGGCCAGCACGGCCGAGATGAAGATCTCCGGGCGGACGCCCTCGGGCGGCGGCGGGCTCGCCACGGCGCGGATCTGGCCGGCGATCCGGGTGCCCAGCTGGTCGCGCACCTCCGGACGCAGCTCCCAGAAGCGCGACAGGTACTGCCGGGCGGTCATCGCCAGCTCGTCCGAGACCATCGAGACCTCGAGGTTGCGGGCCCAGCCGGCCAGCTGCGGCGGCATCACCGCGACGGGGCCGTGCAGCGCCGCGTGCGGCAGCCGCTCCTGGATGACGACCGTGCCCGCGAACACGTCGCCGAGCCGCTTGCCGCGCTTGTTGAACAGCGAGGTGAGCAGGGCGGGCGCGCCGTACAGGACGAAGAACTCCAGGAAGCCCGCGAGCGCCCGCACCAGCGCCTGCCGGAAGCGGATCGGGCCGCCGTCGTCGGCCACCACCCGGATCCCCACGGCGAGCTTGCCGAGCGTGCGGCCGCGCGTCAGCGTCTCGAACGCGCACGGGTATCCGACGATCACGCCCGCGACCGCCAGGATGCTCAGCCCGACGCCCCACGCCTCGTCGGCGACGACCGCGGTCATGCCCGCCACGTACAGCAGCAGGTTGAGGATCATCATCTGGAAGAACAGGTCCAGCAGGAGGGCGCAGCCCCGGCTGGCCAGGCGCGCGACCCGGATGTCGAGCGCGACGGCCTCGCCGGTGACGAGTTGCGTCAAGGTGCCTCCTCCGTTGGGGGTGCCGGGTCCATTTTGCCCGTACGAGCGGCCGAGGCGTTAGTCTCGCCGGGTGGACGTCGACGCCTTCGTGGCCGCGCACAACGCCGAGTGGCAGCGGCTGGAGCGGCTGATCAACTCAAGCCGCAAGCTGACCGGCCCGGAGATCGACGAGCTGGTCGAGCTCTACCAGCGCACGGCCACCCACCTGTCGGTCGTACGGTCGAGCTCGCCCGACCCGATGCTGGTCGGCCGGCTGTCCGCGCTGGTGGCGCGGGGGCGCGCGGCCGTCGCCGGCGCGCAGGCCCCGCTGTGGCGGGACGTGGGCCGGTTCGCCACCGTATCGTTCCCGGCGACCGCGTACCGGATGCGCTGGTGGTGGCTCGGCTGCGCGGTGCTCGGCAACCTGGTCGCGCTGGTCCTCGCCGTGTGGGTGGCGCAGAACCCGGAGGTGCAGGCGGCGGTCGCGACGCCGCACGAGATCAGGCGGCTGGTCGAGCACGACTTCGCCAACTACTACGTGGAGCATTCGGCGGCGTCCTTCGCGTTCCAGGTGTGGATCAACAACGCCTGGGTGTCGGCGACCGCGCTGATCTTCGGCATCCTGCTCGGCATCCCGACGATCTACGTGCTGCTCCTCAACCAGGTCAACCTGGGCCTCACGGCGGGCCTGATGTTCGCGCACGGCAAGGGCGACATCTTCTTCGGCCTGATCCTCCCGCACGGCCTGCTGGAGCTCACCGCCGTCTACCTGGCCTGCGCCGCCGGCCTCAAGCTGGGCTGGACGGTCATCGACCCGGGCCGCCGCCGGCGCGGCCAGGCGCTCGCCGAGGAGGGCCGCGCCGCCGTCGGCGTCGCGCTCGGCCTCATCGCCGTGCTGCTGGTGTCCGGCCTCATCGAGGGCTTCGTGACCGGCTGGGTGCACACCACCTGGCTCCGCATCGGCATCGGCGTCGTCGCCGAGGTCGCGTTCCTCGCGTACGTGATCGTCCTGGGCCGCCGCGCCGTCCGCAAGGGCGAGACCGGCGACGCCGAACTCCGCCCCGACCTGGCCCCCACCGCGGGCTAGGAGGCCGGGAACTACAGGGAACTACCGGGAACTACAGCCGGCCCGCCGCTTTGAGCGCGAGGTAGGCATCGGCGAGGGCGGGCGCGATCTCGTCCGGCGGGGCGTCCACGACCTCGACGCCGTGGCTGCGGAGCTCGGCGGTGAGGCGGCGGCGCTCGGCGCGGGCCCGCTCGGCGGCGGCCGCGTCGTAGACCGAGGCCAGGTCGCCCCGGCTGGTGGCCATCTCGCCGACGCGCGGGTCGCCGACCGCGGCGATCATGACGAGGTGCCGGGCGGTGAGCTGGGGGAGGAGCGGGATGAGGCCCTCCTCCAGCGCGGCCGTGTTGAGCTCGGTGAGCAGCACGACCAGGCAGCGCTGGCGGACGCGGGACATCAGCGTGGAGACCATGCCCGCGGCGTCGCTCTCGATCAGCTCGGGTTCGAGCGGCGCCATCGCCTGCACCATCGCGGGCAGCAGGTCGGTACGGGACGCGCCCTCGACGCGGGTGCGGACGCGGCGGTCGTACGCGAGCAGGTCGACCCGGTCGCCGGCCCGGGACGCGAGCGCGCCCAGCAGCAGGGCGGCGTCCATCGAGCAGTCGAGCCGCGGGATGTCGCCGACGCGGCCCGCCGAGGTGCGGCCGGTGTCGAGGACGAGGTAGAGGCGGCGGTCGCGCTCGGGACGCCAGGTGCGGACGACCACGTCGGCGCGGCGGGCGGTGGCCCGCCAGTCGATCGAGCGGACGTCGTCGCCGTCGACGTACTCGCGCAGCGAGTCGAACTCGGTGCCCTGGCCGCGGATCAGCGCCACGTGCTGGCCGGTCAGCTGGCGGAGCTTCGCGAGCTTGCCGGGCAGGTGGCGGCGGGCGGGGAAGGCCGGCAGGACGCGGAGCGTCCACGGCGCGGGCCGCGACAGCTGCCGGGCGGCAAGCCCGAGCGGCCCCACCGACCGGACGGTCACGGTCACCGCCTCGCGGTCGCCGCGCCGGGTGGGGACGAGCGCGGTGTCCACACGGCGGCGCTCCCCGGCCGGGACGTCCACCGTGTGGGTGCGGGCGGCCGCGCCCGCGCTCGGCTGCCAGGCGTCCCGGACGACGGCCTTGAGGCGCCGCCGGCCGAGGTTCTCGACGATCAGCGCGACCGTCGCCCGCTCGCCGAGCCGCACGTTGGTGTCGCCGGCGCGGTGGAAGCGCAGCGCCCGGACGTTGCCCGCCAGCGCCAGGTCGGCCACCACGCCCAGCAGCAGGACGCCCAGGATGCCGAGCAGGGTCCACCAGCTCGGGAAGAAGATCGGCAGCGGAGCCGCGAGCAGCGCCAGCAGGCCCAGGCGTCCGGTCAGCGCCATGGAGTGTTCCCTCCGGTCAGCGGGGCGCCGGGACGTGGGAGAGGATGCCCTCCAGCACGCCGTCGGTGGTGGCCCCTTCCAGCTCCGCCTCGGGGCGCAGCTGGACGCGGTGCCGCAGCGTCGGCCGGGCCAGCGCCTTGACGTCGTCGGGCGTCACGTAGTCGCGGCCCGACATCCACGCCCAGGCGCGCGACGTCGCCAGCAGCGCCGTGGCGCCACGCGGGGACACGCCGAGCGCGAGCGACGGGGACTGCCGGGTGGCGCGGCACAGGTCGACGACGTACGCGGCGACCTTGGGGTCGAGGTGGACGGTCCGTACCGCGGCGCGCCCGGCGGCGAGGTCGCTCGCGCCGGCGACCGGCTGGACAGCCGACAGGTCGCGCGGGTCGAAGCCGGTCGCGTGCCGCTGGAGCATCGCGATCTCCTCGTCCCTGGTGGGGACGGGCACGGTCAGCTTGAGCAGGAACCGGTCGAGCTGGGCCTCGGGCAGCGGGTACGTGCCCTCGTACTCGATCGGGTTCTGCGTCGCGCAGACCACGAACGGGTCGGGCAGCGCGCGCGGCATGCCCTCCACCGAGACCTGCCGCTCCTCCATCGCCTCCAGCAGCGAGGCCTGGGTCTTGGGCGGCGTCCGGTTGATCTCGTCCGCCAGCAGCAGGTTGGTGAAGACCGGGCCCTCGCGGAACTCGAACTCCGCGGTCCGGTTGTCGTAGATCAGCGAGCCGGTGACGTCGCCGGGCATCAGGTCGGGCGTGAACTGCACCCGCTTGAAGTCCAGGTCGAGCGCCGCCGCCAGCGTCCGGATCATGAGGGTCTTGGCGGTGCCGGGCACGCCTTCGAGCAGCACGTGGCCGCGGCACAGCAGCGAGATGACCAGGCCGGTCACCACCGAGTCCTGGCCGACGACGGTCTTGGCGACCTCGCCGCGCAGCGCGGTCAGCGCGGCCCGGGCCGCGTCGGACCCTTCGAGTGCGCCGCCGGGGCGGTCGTCGTCGGACGGCATCCCCTTGTCGAGCTCGACTGGGTGGTTCACGAGGCGCGTACCTGCCTTTCCAGGTCGTCGAGGAGGTCGGTGAGCCCGACGAGTTGCCCGTCGTCCCCCGGTTCAGGACCGTACAGGGCCGCGCCGGCCATCGCCTCGTCGTACGTGCTGCGCTGGGCGACGGCGGCGACGATCTCGCGCGCCGCGGCGGGGTCCTGGGCGGCGCTGCGGGGCAGCCCGAGCAGCGGGACGAGGCGCTCGCGCGTCCCGGTGCGCAGCGCCTCGGCGGCGCTGCCGCGGGCCCGGTGCGCCCGGTAGAGGCGGGCCCGGCCCTCCACGGTCTCGGCGGACCGGACGATGACCGGGAGCGCCTCGGCCACCACCGGCCCGAGCCGGCGGGCCCGCCACAGCGCGACGAGCACGACGGCGATGATCAGCTGGAGGATGAGGAGTTTGACCCCGAACGGCAGCAGGTCGCCGAGCGACTCCTCCTCGCTGCCGCTGCCCGGCGCGGGCATGTCGGGGATCAGCCAGACGGTCGCGGCGCGGGCGCCGGCCAGGTTCATGCCGAGCGCGGCGTTGCCCTCGTCGCGGAGCCTCTCGTTGGTGAGCGGCGCGGCGGAGCCGAGGACGGTGATCGTACGGCCGGCGGCCGGGACCTGGACGAGCCGGTGCAGGTCGTCCTCGGACCGGTAGCAGCCGATGCCGCCGCTCGCGCCGCCGGTGAGCTGGTACGTGTCGGACTGCCCGAACTCCACCCGCCCGGCGATCTCGGCGCCGCGCACGGCGCAGCCGGGCTCGGACACCGGCTCGTAGCTGCTGCTCGCGCGCTCGACCCCGGGGGCCAGCCCGGCGAGCACGTCCCGGGACGGCTCCACCAGCAGCAGGTCGCCGCGGGCGCCGCGGAGCAGGGCGATGTCGCGGTCGGTGAGCCGCTCCGGCCGGGTGATCACCAGCACCGTGCCGGGGCCGGCCCGCCCGGCCGCGTCGTCGGCGCGGCGGGACACCTGGACGGGGTTGCCGCGCTGCTTGAGGATCTCGGCGAGCGCGCGGGTGCCGCCGGGGCGGGCCGACTCGGGGTCGAGGTCCTGGCCGGAGCCGGACGGGCGCAGCGCGGCGATCCCGAGCGCGATCACGATCAGGGCCAGCACGGCGAACAGCACGCCCCGCGAGGACCGCCAGCGGCGCGCGGCCACCTGGCCCGCGGTGGGGACGTCGCCGCCCGCTCCCGGTCCGGGCGGTGCGGCGGGGGCGGTGGAGGGCCGGTCGCTCATCACCATCGCGGGCCCCCTTCGTCGGCGGCCGTCCCGGCGAGGGCGGCCTCGCCGTCCCCGGCGTCCCCGGCGTCGTCGCTCAGGGGGCGCGGTCGCGCGGCCCGTACGCGCTCGTCGAGGGCTTTCATCTGCGCGTACGACTCCGCGCTGCCGGGCCGGTCGCCGTACCAGACGTCGTCGAAGATCCGTACGCCGTCGCGCAGCCCGCCGGCCAGCTCGGGCAGCGCCGCGCCGGCCTCGGCGGCCAGCTCGTCGGCGGTGCGGCCCGGCTGGGGTTCGAGCACGGCCCGTTCCTCCAGGTCGCGGGCTATGGCGCGGAGCCGCTCGCGGATGGCCTTGGGCCAGTCGCCGGCCGCGGCGTACTCCTCGGCGGAGGCCCGGTGGTCGCGCGCCGTCGTCGGCTTCTCTTCCAGGAGCGCCTCGCGCCGGGACCGGACGTTGCCGCGGCCCCACATCAGCCAGGCGACCACGCCGATGGCGGCGGCGACCAGGAGCAGGATGACGACCAGCGAGATCCAGCCGCCGTCGTTCCCGTGCGCGGTCGGGTCGACGCTGCGGTTGAGCAGCTCGCGGAGCCATTCGCCGACGCGGTCCAGGACGCGTTCCAGCCAGGACGGCTGGTCGCGCTGGTAGATCGGCTTCTCCAGCTCGCGGCGGGCCAGCTCCTGGGCCTCCTCGCGGCCGATCGGTTCGGGCAGCTTCACGGCATCGCCCCGGTCTCGTACGGCAGTGGTCCGGCCTGGGGCCGCGGCGGGGGCGGCTCCCAGGACTCGAAGAACTCGTCGTCGGGGTCGCGGCGGTCCTCGCCCTCGGGCGCGGAGCCGTCGCCCGCCACCGGAGCCTTGCGTGCCGCGGCGCGCTCGACGGCGCGGGTGCGCAGCTCCAGGTCGAGGCCCTCGCGGCGCATCCGGCGGTCCAGGTAGAGCAGCGCGATCACGCCCGCGTCGAACGGCAGCACCACCGTCCAGCTCACGATCCGGCCCACGGTGTCGACGGCCAGCGCGTACATGGCCTCGTTCCCCTGGCCGTCCGCGCTCCCGCCGCCGCCGAAGAAGATCAGCTCCACCAGCAGGAACGGGATCCGCAGCGCGAAGAACCCCATGAACACCGTGACCAGAATGGCCAGCAGGCAGGTCCCGAACGTGCGCCACCAGCGGCCGCGGGAGAGCGCGTACGCGCGCTTGAGCGCGCCGCCGACGCTCTGCCGCTCCAGGACCACGGCGGGCGCGGCCAGCACGAGCAGCACGTACAGCCACACCATCAGGACGGCGCCGACCGGGAAGCCGATCACGGCCGACAGCACGCCCGCGCCGGCCGGCGCGTCGACCGCGACGAACGCGGCGAACGGCAGGATCGGGACCGCCAGCCCGAGCAGCGGGACGAGGGTGACCACCAGCGCGGTGCCGATCAGCCGCCACAGCCGGGGCCGGGTGTCGCGCCAGGCGCGCCGCAGCGGCACCGGCTGCCCGTACAGCCCGCGGCCGATCACCGGCGCGAGCATCCCGGCCAGCAGCACGATCGCGAACGCCGACAGCACCAGGCCGAACGCGCCGAGCGTGAACTGGGTGCCGACCGAGCGGACCACCCAGCTCGGCGTGACCTCGTCGCGCGCCGTCCGGCCGACGAAGTAGTACGCGGCCACCGACCCGGCGACCTGCACGACCGTGGTCACCAGCAGGGAGGTGCCGAGGACGGCGCGCGGGTAGAGCCGGACGCAGGCGATCGCGCCGTCCAGGATCTCCGCGATCGACAGCGGCCGGAACGGGATCTCGCCCGCGAGGGCCGTGTCCGTGCCGTCCGGTGTCGCCATGTCCGCTCCCCGTGCGATTACTCGTCGGGTCATCCTGTCACGGGCGGACCGTCGCGTTCGCCCGTCCCGCCGCACGCCCGGCGATCTTTCCGTGACCGTACGGGTCACGGACCAGGCAAACGCGGGTAACCTGGCACGCTGAGGTGGGTATCCCCCGCGCGCCGTTCCCACCACACCCCGACAGACCCCGTCAGACCCCATGATTTCCCCCCACCATCCCCGACTTTTGTGACGATGAGGGCCATGAGAGGACGCGTACTGGTCGTCGACGACGATCTCGCTCTCGCCGAGATGCTCGGCATCGTGCTGAGGGGCGAGGGTTTCGAGCCGTCGTTCGTCCATGACGGCGACAAGGCGCTCGAGGCGTTCCGGGAGACCCGGCCCGACCTCGTGCTGCTCGACCTGATGCTCCCCGGCGCCGACGGCATCGACGTGTGCCGCCAGATCCGCGCCGAGTCCGGCATCCCGATCGTGATGCTCACCGCCAAGAGCGACACCGTGGACGTGGTGCTCGGCCTGGAGTCGGGCGCCGACGACTACATCGTCAAGCCGTTCAAGCCGAAGGAGCTGGTGGCCCGGGTGCGCGCCCGGCTGCGCCGCACCGACGAGCCGGCGCCCGAGACGCTGCAGATCGGCGACATCACCATCGACGTGGCCGGCCACTCGGTCAAGCGCGGCGACCGGCACATCCCGCTCACCCCGCTGGAGTTCGACCTCCTGGTCGCGCTGGCCCGCAAGCCGCGCCAGGTGTTCACCCGCGAGGTGCTGCTGGAGCAGGTCTGGGGCTACCGGCACGCCGCCGACACCCGGCTGGTGAACGTGCACGTGCAGCGGCTCCGCGCCAAGATCGAGAAGGATCCGGAACGGCCCGAGATCGTCGTGACGGTCCGCGGCGTCGGCTACAAGGCCGGACCCGCCTGACCGGGCGCCCGTACCCCGCGATGAACAGGGTCAGGCGCCTCGCCCGCCGCGGGCTCGGCAGGACGCGCCGAGTGCTCCGCGGCGCGATCGGCCGTGCCTACACGCGGTGGCGCCGCTCCATCCAGGTACGGGTCGTCACCTCGACGCTGTTCATCTCCGCGATCGTGGTGGCGATCCTCGGCCTGTTCCTGATGCAGCAGATCACCACCGCGCTGATGGACGGCAAGGTCAAGGCCGCCCGCCTCCAGCTCGACGAGGGGCTCAGCGCCGTCCAGCGCGACCTCGGCAACCCGTCCGAGGACGCCGGCGGCCGGCTGGAGACCGTCGTCAACTCGCTGAAGGCGCGCAGCGGGCCGTCCGGCCTGTACGAGGTCTACATCCGGGACGTGCGGCAGCCGTACTTCGACGGGTTCGCCACCAACGAGCTGCGCGAGGACAGCGTCCCGCAGCGGCTCCGCGAGGAGCTGGCCAAGGGGCCCTCGGGGACGCGCGCGTCCACGTACGGCACGCTGTCCTACATCGGGCAGCCCGACGAGCCCGGCCTGATCGTCGGCGGCAAGACCGGCCAGTTCGAGCTGTACTACCTGTTCCCGCTGACCGAGGAGCAGGCGACGCTCACGTTCGTCGGCCGCTCGCTCTTCGGCGTCGGCGCCGTGCTGCTGGTGCTGCTCGCCGCGATCGCGTCGCTGGTCACCCGGCAGGTCGTGATCCCGGTACGGCTCGCCGCGCAGGGCGCCCAGCGGCTCGCCGCCGGGCGGCTCGAAGAGCGCATGCGGGTGCGCGGCGAGGACGACCTGGCCCGGCTGGCGCGCTCGTTCAACGACATGGCCGCCAACCTCCAGGAGAAGATCGGCGAGCTGGAGGACCTGTCGCAGGTGCAGCGGCAGTTCGTCTCGGACGTCTCGCACGAGCTGCGCACGCCGCTGACCACCATCCGGATCGCGGCCGACATGCTGTACGAGTCCCGCGAGAGCTTCTCCGACCCGGCCGTCGGCCGCTCCGCCGAGCTGCTGCAGAGCCAGCTCGAACGGTTCGAGTCGCTGCTGGCCGACCTGCTGGAGATCAGCCGGCACGACGCCGGCGCCGCCACCCTGGACGCCGAGTCGCTCGACATGCGCGACCTGGTGCTGCGCGCCGTCGGCGACATCCAGGGCCTCGCCGAGCGCAAGGGCAGCAAGGTCGTCTTCCAGCTTCCCGGCGAGCCGTGCATGGCCGAGGTCGACCGCCGCCGCGTCGAGCGGATCATGCGGAACCTGCTGGTCAACGCGGTCGAGCACGGCGAGGGCGAGGACATCGTCGTGTCCGTCGCCGCCGACCGCGACGCCGTCGCCGTGGCCGTCCGCGACCACGGCGTCGGCCTCAAGGCGGGCGAGGGCCAGATGGTCTTCGACCGCTTCTGGCGGGCCGACCCCGCCCGCGCCCGCACCACCGGCGGCACCGGGCTCGGCCTGTCGATCTCCCGCGAGGACGCCCAGCTGCACGGCGGCTGGCTCCAGGCGTGGGGCGAGCCCGGCGCGGGCTCGCAGTTCCGGCTGTCGCTGCCGCGGGTCGCCGGGGCCGAGCTGCGAGGCTCCCCGCTGCCCCTGGTGCCCCCCGGCGCCGGCGGCCCGCGGCCCCTGTACGCGGAACTGGAGGTGGGGGATTGAGGCGGAGCGTCGTCGGCCTCGCCGCGATAGCGGCGCTGCTGCTGAGCGGCTGCGCGGGCGTGCCCAGCGGCGGCCGGGTGATCACCGGCAAGGCCGCGGAGGGCGCCGACCAGGTCGACGACCCGTACGTCCGGCTCGTTCCGGTACGGCCGCGCCCCGAATGGGGACCGCAGCAGATCGTCGCCGGCTACCTCACCGCCTCCGCCGGCTTCGACGACGACCACGCCGTCGCCCGCGCGTACCTCTCCTCGCCGTCCCTCTGGCGCCCCGGCGCGCGGCCCGCCGTGACCGTCTTCCAGGAGCGCGAGGAGCCCGAGCTCGTCAAGCAGAACGGCTCCGCCGCCACCGTCCGCGTGCGGGGCCAGCAGCTCGGCACCATCGACCAGGGCGGCCAGTACATCGCCGCCCCCAAGAACGTCGAGGTCCTCTTCCAGGTCGGCAAGACCGCGCACGGCGTCTGGCGCGTCACCGGCCTGCCCCCCGAGGCGCAGAGCGGCCTGCTGCTGACCAAGGGCGACGTGGACCGCGCGTTCCGGACGGTCAACCTGTTCTTCTTCGCGCCCGACCGGCACACCCTCGTACCGAACGGGATCTTCTTGCCCCTCGTGAACCGGCAGGACCTGCCCGCCCACCTCGTCCGGGCCCTGCTGGACGGCCCCACGGCCTGGCTCGACCCGGCGGTGGAGAGCACGTTCCCCGAGGGCACCCGCCTGCGCGGCGTCACGGTCGCCAAGGACGTCGCCACCGTCGACCTCAGCAAGGAGGCCCGCGGCGGCAACCTGGAGCGGATGTCCGCCCAGATCGGCTGGACGCTGCGCCAGCTGTCGGAGATCAAGCACTGGCGGCTGCAGATCGAGGGGGAGACGGCGGCGCCCGACGGTGTGTCGTCCACCCAGCCGATGCGGGCCTGGCAGGCCAACGCCCCCGACGGCGAGGCCAACAACAAGAACGCGTACGTCATCGGCGCCGCCGGCCACCTCAGCCAGCTCCTCCAGGACCAGCCGCAGCCCGTCGCGACCGGCAACCCAGGCCGCCTCTCCCGGCCCGCCGTCGCCCCCGACTACGTGGAGGTCGCCGGGCTCAGCGCCGAGGGCGACCAGCTCCTGGTGGGCGACCTGATCGCGGGGGCGGTCAACATCCGCGCCGTCCTGTCGTCCTCCCGCAAGGGCTCCCGCTTCACCGCGCCCACCTGGGACCGCGACGGCCGCCTCTGGACGGTCGAGTCCACCGGCGACAAGTCCTGGCTGTGGGTCCGCGAGCGCCGCGGCCGCGCGCCCGTCCGCGTCGCGCACTGGGGCCTCGGCGGCCGCCAGGTCAAGGCGTTCCGCGTCTCCCGCGACGGCGTCCGCGCCGCCGCGATCGTCAACATGGACGGCCGCGACCAGGTCCAGATCGGCCGGATCGTCCGGCGCACCGGGACCGACGTGGGCTCGTTCCTGCCGGTCAGCTCCGAGCTGGGCGGCGCCGTCGACCTGGTCTGGCGCGACTACGGCACCCTCGCCGTCCTGGGCCGCAAGAACTTCGACTCGCAGACCCTCGCGTACCTGGTCCCCGTCAGCGGCGGCGCCATCAGCTCCCTCGGCGTCGGCTCGCTGGGCGCGCCCCAGTCGATCGCCGCCGCCCCCGGCGAGCCCGTGCTGATCGGCACGAAGTCGGCCCACAAGACGCAGGTCTGCCGCCAGCGGACCCCGCGCGACCGCTTCAGCGAGTGGGTCTGCAACATCCCCGCCTCGGACCCGACGTACCCCGGCTGAGGTTTTCCACAATCCCGCGACCCCCTGCCCTCCGGCGCCGCGCCCCGCGACCGTGGAGTGCATGGGACTCGCGACCGACTTCCTCGACCTCCTCCTCCCGCAGACCTGCGCAGGCTGCGCCCGCCCCCGGGCCCTCCTCTGCGATACCTGCGCTTCCTGCCTGACCGCCGTACCCCGTCCCGCCTGGCCGTCACCCGTTCCCAAGGGACTCCCGCGCCCCTGGACGGCCTGCGCGTACGAGGGCCCCGTCCGCTCGATCATCGCCGCCCACAAGGAGCACGGCCGCACCTCCCTGGCCGCCCCCTTGGGCGAGGCCCTGGCCCGCGCAGCCCGAACCGCCCTCTCGCACACCCCCACCCCCGCCACCGGCCCCGACGTCCGCACGGTTCACAGGGTTCACACCGTCCCCGCAACCGGCCTCCACAGCACGCGCGCCACCGGCGGCCGCGTCCCGCCGGGCACCGATGGTCACGTCGCGCCGGGCGCCGGGCTGCGCGGGCCGCCGGGCGCGGGAGTGCTGCTCGTGCCGGTGCCTTCGGGGCGGGGGGCCGTGCGGCGGCGGGGGCACGATCCGACGCGGCGGATGGCCGAGGCGGCCGCCGCGCGGTTGCGGACGGCCGGGACGGCCGTGAGCGTCCTCCAGGCGCTCCGGCAGCGCCGGAGGGTCTTGGACCAGGCCGGGCTCCCGGTCGGCCGCCGAGCGGCGAATCTGGCGGGCGCCCTGGAGGTGGTGCCGTCCGCCGCGGTGGCGGGCCGCACGGTCGTCCTGGTGGACGACGTGATCACCACGGGCGCGACGCTCGCCGAGGCGGCCCGGGCCCTCCGCGAGGCGGGCGCCGCCGTGGTGGCCGCCGCGACGGTGGCGGCGACCCCGCGCCGCCGCCCCGCCCGCTGACGCGCGTTCCGCGCGGCGGCCGTGCGGCGCTCGCCGGTCGTGCGGTGCCCGCCGGTCGTGCGGTGCCCGCCGGTCGCGCGGTGCCCGCCGGTCGCGCGGCGCTCGTCGGCCGTGCGGCACTCGCTGGTCGCGGAGGCGTCCGCGAGGGGAGCCGGGGCGGAAACGGTGAGTTTCTTCACGTTGCTCTGAGTGGGCGGAGGTTAGTTACTGAATGTGATGGCAGGCGCCCGGCCTGGTGATGTTCATGGCTTACATGGTGATTTGGACGGTCACGTGTGGTGAGAGTCGCGGTACAGGTTTCCCAAACTCGCTACCAGCCGGTACGCGGTGCGCGCGGATGGCGGGGCGGGGCCCGGAAAGGCTTGCGGGACGGGGATTCCGGCGGCTCGGGGGCGGTGGAGGAGGCCCGCGGAGGGCGGCGGAGGGTGCTTCCCGATGACGGTCAGTGAGTATTTCCTCTTGTTACCCCCCTGACATTCGTGCCGGAAGCGGTTAGCGTTCCTGACATGGCACCCGCCCGGGTCCGTGGTTGCGTCGGATCGCTGTGCTCGTCAGGAGCGCGTCAGCCGGTCCGGCTAGCCGATGCCAGGCGCAGGCGAAACGGCCCACGTAAGGCGACTTCTCGTCGACCGATCACGGTGCGCCTTAGAGGTAAGTCCTGCCCCGTCGGGGGATCCGACATCCCCCGAACCGGGAGAAGGGCAGTAGTGGCGAGAGCGCCGCGAGCCCCTCAGCAGGCGGATGTGGGGACGAAGACCAGGTCGGCCGGGCGGGTGCGACCCCAGCGGGTCGTGGCGTCCGCTCTCCGAAGCACGGAAGCGGGAGCGGGCGAGGATCGCAATCGGGAGAAGGGGGGTCCCGCGTGGACATCATCGTGAGGGGCCGTCACACCGACGTCAACGACAGGTTCCGGCGGCACGTCGACACCAAGCTGGCAAAGATCGAACGACTCGACAGCAAGGTCAGGCGGGTCGACGTGGAGGTGTCGCAGGAACGCAACCCGCGGCAGGCCGACCAGCGGGAACGGGTCGAGCTGACCATCCGCTCGCGCGGCCCGGTGATCCGCGCAGAGGCGGCCGCCGACGACCGGTACGGCGCCCTCGACCTGGCGCTCGACAAGCTCGAATCCCGGCTGCGCCGCGGCAGCGACCGCCGGAAGGTCCACCACGGCAGCCGCGGCCAGGCGAAGCTGGCCACCATGGAGCCGCTGCCCGAGGCGGCGCCCGACCTCCTGCCGGTGTCCCCGCCGCCCGCCAAGGCGGCGCCGACGGCGGTGCGGGAGGACGAGGACGTGTACGAGGCCGTCGACTCGGCCATGGACGAGCACCTCGTCCCGATTCCCATGGAGGGCGACTGCCCCATCGTCGTCCGCGAGAAGTTCCACAAGGCCGAGCCGATGGGCATCGAGCAGGCCCTGTTCGAGATGGAACTGGTCGGTCACGACTTCTTCCTCTTCCGGGACAAGGCCACGGGCCACCCTTCCGTCGTATACAGGAGGAGAGGCTGGGACTACGGCGTCATCCGACTTGTCGAAGAGTGATGCCGCACCTGCGTCACGTCACCGGCCCGGCCGTGCCATGATCTAGAAAGGCGTTACCCAGCACGGCTTCGCAAGACCCGAGATCACGAATAGTGAAGGGGGGAAGCGGCGTCTCCTCCACGCCGCGCCTCAGGTGAGCGAGAATCCCCAGGCTCGCGGCGCCGCGCCGGTGCCCCGCCAGGCCGCCGGCGACACCCCGGCCGGTGCGGGCCCCGGCGATCCCATCCGCGTGCTCATCGTCGACGACCACGCACTGTTCCGCCGCGGCCTGGAGATGGTCCTGCAGGGTGAGGACGACATCGAGGTCATAGGTGAGGGCGGGGACGGCCACGAGGCCGTCGAGATGGCCGGCGACCTGCTGCCCGATGTCGTCCTCATGGACATCCGGATGCCGCGCCGCAGCGGCATCGAGGCGTGCACGGCGATCAAGGACGCGGCGCCCAGCGCCAAGATCGTGATGCTGACGATCAGCGACGAGGAGGAGGACCTCTTCGAGGCGATCAAGGCGGGCGCCAGCGGCTACCTGCTCAAGGAGATCTCCATCGACGAGGTCCCGCAGGCGGTGCGCGCCGTGCACGGCGGCCAGTCGCTGATCAGCCCGTCGATGGCGTCCAAGCTCATCACCGAGTTCGCCGCGCTCGCCAAGAAGAGCGAGGAGCGCACCCAGCAGGTCCCCGCGCCCCGGCTCACCGAGCGCGAGATGGAGGTGCTGCGGCTGGTCGCCCGGGGACTGGGCAACCGGGAGATCGCCCGCGAGCTGTTCATCTCGGAGAACACGGTGAAGAACCACGTCCGCAACATCCTGGAGAAGCTCCAGCTGCACTCCCGGATGGAGGCCGTGGTCTACGCCGTGCGGGAGAAGCTTCTCGAGATCACCTGACGATCTTCATCCGGACGGCCGCGCCCGGACGAAGGCCAAGGGGAGGACCGGCCGGGAAGGGAACGCGATGACTGCGGCGCACGGGGACGTGCCGTCCCTGCTGGGAGCCTGGGCGGCCGGCGCCTGCCCGCCCGACGAGGCCGCGCGGGTGGCCGGCCACCTCGCGGAATGCCCGTCCTGCATGGCCGAGAGCCGCGCCCTGGCC